>NZ_JAPUEW010000034.1:0-88619 GCF_027492335.1 Klebsiella sp.
ATAGTGGTGATTACCGAAAGTTGCTCTATAAATACAATATCCATCACGACCTGCCTGCTTTTTGGCTAAACCGGATACCACTTCCGGCGAATTATGCGTATTATCCACAGATGCAAAGACATCCCCTAAATAATTTGCGTTGCCGGAAAGCAGCGATGCAGCAAGCCTTCGGGAGCATAGCGCCACTATGCGTCCAGGCAAACCGACGCGCCGACGGCGCGAAAGGTGACGGGGATAAACCGACACTTTCAAAATGGAACAGCTGATGAGTGCAATCGCGCCTGGACTGGTTATCCTCGCCTACCTCTGCGGCTCAATCTCCAGCGCCATTCTGGTGTGCCGCCTCGCTGGCCTGCCCGATCCTCGCGATAACGGCTCCGGCAATCCCGGGGCGACCAACGTCCTGCGAATAGGCGGCAAGGGAGCAGCCGTAGCGGTGCTTATTTTTGACGTGCTGAAAGGCATGCTTCCGGTCTGGGGCGCGTGGGCATTGGGCCTGAGCCCGTTCTGGCTTGGCCTGGTAGCGATTGCCGCCTGCGTGGGTCACATCTGGCCGGTATTCTTTAATTTTCGCGGCGGCAAAGGTGTTGCTACTGCTTTCGGTGCTATTGCCCCTATCGGCTGGGATCTCACTGGCGTGATGGCGGGGACCTGGCTGCTCACCATTCTGCTCAGCGGCTACTCTTCCCTCGGCGCCATCGTCAGCGCGCTTATCGCGCCGTTCTACGTATGGTGGTTTAAACCGCAATACACCTTCCCGGTGTCGATGCTTTCGTGCCTGATTCTGCTACGTCATCATGACAACATTCAGCGCCTGTGGCGTCGCCAGGAGACCCGAATCTGGTCCCGCCTCAAAAAGAAGAAGAAAACACCAGAGCAGAAATAACCTTTGCATCAGGTAGCCAACGCGGCCACAGCTTGAAGTATGACGGGCATAAGCTTTTCATATGACCGTGATGCTTATCCCCCGATCAATACTCATCCCTGCTGTTTTATCTTGATTTTGCAGGGGCGCGACATTGCACGGCACCGTGTTACCACAGACCAAAAAAGGCTGGCAGGCCACGCTGGACCTGCACTTTCATTACCTCGGCGGGAAAACAACGCTCGCCTCCCGTCGTCATGTCGGTCCCCTTACCGTTCAGCGCCCTTTTTATCCTGAAGAAGAGACCTGCCACCTCTATTTACTCCATCCCCCCGGCGGTATCGTCGGCGGCGATGAACTGACCATTAGCGTCACCATTGAGCCTGGTTGCCATACGTTGATCACCATGCCCGGCGCCAGTAAGTTTTATCGCAGCAGCGGCGCCCAGGCACGGCTTGAGCAAACCCTGGCGCTGGCCGAAAACGCAACGCTCGAATGGCTGCCGCAGGATGCGATCATCTTTCCCGGTGCCATCGCATCTCTGCACACCGCGTTTCACCTCACCTCCTCCAGCACCCTACTGGCCTGGGATTTGCTGTGTCTTGGTCGCCCGGTCATCGGCGAAGCTTTTAGCCACGGTGCGCTCGCCAATCGGCTGGAAGTGTGGGTCGACGACTCCCCGCTGCTGATTGAACGCCTGAGTCTGGCCGACGGACAGCTGGCAAGCGTCGCTGAGCAGCCGTGGGTCGGAACTCTGCTGTTCTACCCGGCGAACGAAACGCTGCTGGACGGCGTGCGTGAAAAGCTAATTCAACTGGCTAATTACGCCGGAGCCACGCTTATCGATGGCCTGATGACGGTCCGCTTTTTAAGTGACGATAATCTGCTTTGCCAGCGGGCAATGCGCGATATCTGGCAATTTATGCGCCCGCATCTGACCGGTAAATCTCCGCTACTTCCCCGAATCTGGCTGACCTAAGAGAATGTTATGGAACTAACACCCAGAGAAAAAGACAAGCTGTTGCTGTTTACCGCCGCGCTGGTGGCAGAGCGCCGTCTGGCCCGCGGTCTGAAGCTCAACTACCCCGAATCCGTGGCCCTGATCAGCGCCTTTATTATGGAAGGCGCGCGCGATGGTCAAAGCGTCGCGGCGCTAATGGAAGACGGACGCCACGTCCTGAGCCGCGATCAGGTCATGGAAGGCGTGCCGGAAATGATCCCCGACATCCAGGTTGAGGCCACCTTTCCGGACGGCTCGAAGCTGGTCACCGTCCATAACCCGATAATCTGAGGCAGCCACGATGATCCCAGGAGAGTATCAGGTAAAGCCCGGTCAGATAGCCATTAACGTTGGCCGCGCGACCTGCAGCATTACCGTTGAGAATCATGGCGACCGACCGATTCAGGTGGGATCGCATTACCACTTCGCCGAGGTTAACCCAGCGCTGAAGTTCGATCGTCAACAGGCCACCGGTTATCGTCTGAATATCGCCGCCGGAACCGCGGTGCGCTTCGAACCGGGGCAAAAACGCGAGGTGGAGCTGGTGGCACTTGCCGGAACCCGCGCGGTGTATGGTTTTCGCGGCGAGGTCATGGGCAATCTGGAGGCAAACGATGAGTGAGATTTCGCGTCAGGCCTGGGCCGATATGTTCGGCCCCACCATCGGCGACAAAGTGCGCCTGGCGGACACCGAGCTGTGGATCGAGGTTGAAGACGATCTCACTACCTACGGCGAAGAGGTCAAATTTGGCGGCGGCAAAGTGATCCGCGACGGTATGGGCCAGGGGCAGATGCTTGCCGCCGAATGCGTAGATCTGGTGCTGACCAACGCGCTGATTATCGATCACTGGGGGATCATCAAAGCCGATATCGGCGTCAAAGACGGACGGATCTTCGCTGTCGGTAAAGCGGGAAATCCGGATATTCAACCTAACGTCACGATCCCTATCGGCGCGGCGACGGAAATTATTGCTGCGGAAGGTAAGATCGTCACCGCAGGCGGCGTCGACACCCATATTCACTGGATCTGCCCGCAGCAGGCGGAAGAGGCCCTGGTCTCCGGCGTAACCACGATGATCGGCGGCGGTACCGGTCCGGCGGCGGGAACTAACGCCACAACCTGTACGCCGGGGCCGTGGTACATTTCACGAATGCTGCAGGCGGCAGACAGTCTGCCGGTCAATATCGGCCTGCTGGGCAAAGGCAACGGCTCGAATCCGGATGCGCTGCGTGAGCAGGTTGCCGCGGGGGTTATTGGCCTGAAAATTCACGAAGACTGGGGCGCGACGCCAGCGGCAATCAACTGCGCGCTGACCGTAGCCGACGAGATGGATGTTCAGGTCGCACTGCACAGCGACACTCTCAATGAGTCCGGCTTCGTGGAAGATACACTGGCGGCTATTGGCGGGCGCACTATCCACACTTTCCATACCGAAGGCGCGGGTGGCGGCCATGCGCCGGATATTATTACCGCCTGCGCGCATCCCAATATTCTGCCGTCGTCGACCAATCCGACACTGCCCTATACCGTCAACACCATTGACGAGCACCTGGACATGTTGATGGTTTGCCATCACCTCGACCCGGATATCGCCGAGGACGTGGCGTTTGCCGAATCACGTATTCGTCGGGAAACCATCGCCGCAGAAGACGTCCTGCACGACCTCGGCGCGTTCTCGCTCACCTCGTCTGATTCACAGGCCATGGGCCGCGTCGGCGAAGTGATTTTGCGTACCTGGCAGGTGGCGCACCGCATGAAAGTCCAGCGCGGCCCGTTAGTGGAAGAGAACGGGGATAACGATAACTACCGCGTAAAGCGCTATATCGCCAAGTACACCATTAACCCGGCGCTGACCCACGGCATCGCCCATGAAGTCGGTTCGATTGAAGCGGGCAAACTGGCGGATCTGGTGCTGTGGTCCCCGGCGTTCTTCGGCGTAAAACCAGCGACGGTGGTCAAAGGCGGCATGATCGCTATGGCGCCGATGGGCGATATCAACGCGTCCATCCCGACGCCGCAGCCGGTGCACTACCGCCCGATGTTCGGCACGCTGGGTAGCGCTCGTCACCACTGCCGTTTGACCTTCCTGTCGCAGGCGGCGGCGGAAAACAGCGTCGCTGAAAAGCTGAACCTGCACAGCATGACGGCAGTAGCGAAAGGCTGCCGCACAGTACAAAAAACCGATATGCGCCACAACGGACTACTGCCCAATATTACCGTTGATTCGCAAACCTACGAGGTGCGTATCGACGGCGAACTGATCACCAGCGAACCGGCGGACGTGTTACCAATGGCGCAACGTTATTTCCTGTTTTAAGGAGTGAAAATGCTTTATTTGACCCAACGCGTGGACGCTCCGGCACAGGCCACTGCCAGCGTCACCCTGCCGATTGATGTGCGGGTGAAAAGCCGTATTAAAGTCACGCTTAATGATGGCCGCCAGGCGGGCCTGTTGTTGCCGCGCGGCCTGCTGCTGCGCGGCGGCGATATTCTTAGCAACGAAAACGGCAGCGAATTTATCAAGGTGATCGCCGCCGATGAAGCCGTTTCAGTGGTGCGCTGCGATGACCCCTTTGTACTGGCAAAAGCCTGCTATCACCTGGGTAACCGCCACGTGCCGCTGCAAATCATGCCCGGCGAGCTACGCTACCATCACGACCACGTACTGGACGATATGCTGCGCCAGTTTGGTCTGGCCGTTGATTTCGCGCACCTGCCGTTTGAACCGGAAGCTGGTGCCTACGCCAGCGAGTCGCACGGCCATCATCATCACGATCATGGGCACAGCCACTAAATGCCGACGCCGGAAAAACGTCTGCGGCTAATGCAGCTTGCCAGCAGCAGTCTACCGGTCGGCGGCTATAGTTGGTCTCAAGGGCTGGAGTGGGCGGTGGAAGCAGGCTGGGTGCCGGATACTGCCGCCTTTGAGCGCTGGCAGCTGCGGCAGATGGAACAAAGCTTTTTTACCGTCGACCTGCCGCTGTTCGCCCGGCTTTATCATGCCTGCGAAGCGAACGATCTGGCTGCAGCGCAACGCTGGACGGCTTATCTGCTCGCCTGCCGGGAAACCCGCGAGCTGCGTGACGAAGAGCGTAATCGCGGCGCAGCTTTTACCCGCCTGCTCGCCGACTGGCAACCGGACTGCCCGCCCGAATGGCGCAAACTGTGTCAGCAAAGCCAACTTACCGGCATGGCATGGCTTGGCGTGCGCTGGCAAATCGCCATCCCCGACCTGGCTCTTAGCCTCGGCTACAGCTGGATTGAGAGCGCGGTGATGGCAGGCGTCAAGCTAGTGCCTTTTGGCCAGCAAGCCGCCCAGCAGCTGATTCTGCGCCTATGCGACCGCTACGCGGCGGATATGGACAGTGCCCTGGCCGCGCCAGACAGCGCTATCGGCTCGGCCACGCCGCTCGCAGCCATCGCCTCCGCCCGGCATGAAACCCAATATTCCCGACTATTCCGTTCTTAGGAGAAGGTATGAACACGATTAAGCAACCGCTGCGCGTTGGCGTCGGCGGCCCGGTTGGCTCCGGAAAAACCGCGCTACTGGAAGCGCTGTGCAAAGCAATGCGCGACACTTATCAGCTAGCGGTGGTGACCAACGACATCTATACCAAAGAGGATCAACGGATCCTCACCGAAGCCGGAGCCCTGGAGCCAGAGCGGATTGTCGGCGTTGAAACCGGCGGCTGCCCGCACACTGCTATTCGTGAAGATGCATCAATGAATCTCGCCGCAGTGGAAGCCCTGAGCGAAAAATTCGGCAACCTCGATCTTATCTTCGTGGAAAGCGGCGGCGATAACCTGAGCGCCACCTTCAGCCCGGAGCTAGCGGATCTTACCATCTACGTGATCGACGTGGCGGAAGGAGAGAAGATCCCGCGCAAAGGCGGGCCGGGGATCACTAAATCTGACTTTCTGGTGATCAATAAAACCGATCTCGCACCTTATGTGGGCGCCTCTCTGGAAGTGATGGAGCGCGATACCATGCGCATGCGCGGCGAGCGTCCGTGGACGTTTACCAATTTAAAAGCAGGTGACGGCCTGGCAAAGATCATTGCTTTTCTGGAAGAGAAAGGGATGTTGCGGGTGTAGTTTATTGCCCGCTGGCACTTCGTTTGCCGGGCCTACAAAACCGTAGGCCCGACAAAATTACGCTGCCGGTAACTCCGCCAGCGGCCAGCGAGGACGAACGGTCACGCCGAGCTCGGCTTTCGCACCGGAGTGCAGACGAACCATACCCGCGTAGGCAATCATCGCACCGTTATCGGTGCAGAACTCAGGGCGAGCGTAGAACACTTCCCCCCCGCGTTTTTTCATCATCTCCGCCAGCTTCGCGCGCAGCGTACGGTTAGCGCTGACGCCCCCCGCCATCACCAGACGCTTAAAACCGGTTTGATCCAACGCACGACGGCATTTGATCATCAATGTATCCACCACTGCATCTTCAAAAGCACGGGCAATGTCAGCGCGGGTTTGATCATCATTGTCGTTGCTGCGAATGGTGTTCGCGGCAAAGGTTTTCAGGCCAGAGAAGCTAAAATCCAGTCCCGGACGGTCGGTCATTGGGCGAGGAAAGACAAAACGACCTTCGGTACCCTGCGAGGCCATCTTCGACAGCATCGGGCCGCCAGGATAATCGAGCCCCAGCAGTTTAGCGGTCTTATCGAAAGCTTCACCCGCCGCATCGTCAATCGACTCGCCCAGTAGTTCATATTGACCGATGCCGGTAACGCTAATCAGCTGCGTGTGGCCGCCGGAGACAAGCAGCGCAACAAACGGATATTGCGGCGGATTATCTTCCAGCATCGGCGCCAGCAGATGCCCTTCCATATGATGCACCGGGATCGCCGGGACGTTCCACGCAAACGCCAGCGAACGTCCAACGGTTGCGCCTACCAGCAGTGCGCCAACCAGACCAGGGCCTGCGGTATACGCGACGGCATCAATATCTTTTGCCGTCAGCCTCGCTTCTTTTAGCGCCGCCTGGATCAGCGGCACGGTTTTACGCACGTGATCGCGGGAAGCCAGTTCGGGCACAACTCCACCGTAATCAGCATGTAATTTCACCTGACTATACAGTTGGTTGGCTAACAGACCTTTTTCGTCGTCGTAAATGGCGATGCCGGTTTCATCGCAGGATGTTTCAATACCCAGTACACGCATGACTTGTTTTACCTCATTTCAATACCGCGCAGTGTAGGACCAATGCCGGTTGATGTAAAACTTTCCTCACCCCTGGCGTTCACTTCGTGTATACTCCCTGTCCTTATAAAAGTCCCTTTCAAAATCGCATCGGTGCTTTACAAAGCAGCAGCAATTGCAGTAAAATTCCGCACCATTTTGAAATAAGCTGGCGTTGATGCCAGCGGCAAACCGAATTTATTAAAGGTGAGAGTTACATGCCGGTAATTAAAGTACGTGAAAACGAGCCGTTCGACGTAGCACTGCGTCGCTTCAAACGTTCATGCGAAAAAGCAGGTGTTCTGGCGGAAGTTCGTCGTCGTGAGTTCTATGAAAAACCGACTACCGAACGTAAACGCGCTAAAGCTTCTGCTGTGAAACGTCACGCGAAGAAACTGGCTCGCGAAAACGCACGCCGCACTCGTCTGTACTAATCTATTGAGGGCTCTGCTCTCAATTCAGACCGAGTTGTAGTTGTAAGGCCGTGCTTCCGGAAGGAATGCGCGGCTTATTTTCGTTTATACACGTCATCATTCAAGCTGCCTCTGTGTTGGCTGCAATCGCTCACCCCAGTCTCGTACTGATGTACGCTCCTGAGGATTCGCTCCCTTGCCGCCTTGATGCATCCTGAATGATTTTGTGTATATGAGCCATCAAAAAAACAGGGGCATATGGCTGGACGAATTCCACGTGTATTCATTAATGACCTGCTGGCAAGAACCGATATCGTCGATCTGATCGACGCACGGGTAAAGCTGAAAAAGCAGGGCAAGAATTATCACGCGTGCTGTCCGTTCCATAACGAAAAAACCCCCTCTTTCACCGTCAACGGTGAAAAACAGTTTTATCACTGCTTTGGCTGCGGTGCGCACGGCAACGCTGTCGACTTCCTGATGAACTACGACAAGCTCGAGTTCGTGGAAACGGTCGAAGAGCTTGCCGCCATGCACAATCTCGAAGTGCCGTATGAAGCAGGTAATGGGCCCAGCCAAATTGAGCGCCATCAGCGGCAGAATCTTTATCAGTTGATGGATGGTCTGAACACGTTTTATCAACAGTCTCTGATGCAACCCACCGCTGACCCCGCGCGCCAGTATCTGGCACAACGTGGCTTAAGCAGCGAGGTGATTACGCGCTTTGCGATTGGTTATGCCCCTCCCGGTTGGGACAACGTCTTAAAACGTTTTGGCGGCAATCAAGAAAATCGTCAGTCGCTCATTGATGCAGGCATGCTGGTCACCAACGATAAGGGACGCAGCTACGACCGCTTCCGCGAACGGGTGATGTTCCCCATCCGCGATAAGCGAGGCCGGGTGATTGGTTTTGGTGGTCGCGTGCTGGGCGATGCCTTGCCGAAGTACCTGAACTCCCCGGAAACTGATATTTTCCATAAAGGCCGCCAGCTGTACGGCCTTTATGAAGCGCAGCAGGATAACGCTGAACCGCCTCGTCTGCTGGTGGTCGAAGGTTATATGGACGTGGTTGCGCTGGCGCAGTTCGATATTAACTACGCTGTCGCGTCGTTAGGTACGTCGACGACCGCTGACCATATTCAGCTGTTGTTCCGGGTTACCAATCAGGTCGTTTGCTGTTACGACGGTGACCGGGCAGGCCGCGATGCCGCCTGGCGAGCGCTGGAAACGGCGCTGCCGTATATGACCGACGGACGCCAGCTGCGTTTTATGTTTCTGCCGGATGGTGAAGACCCGGATACGCTGGTGCGTAAAGAGGGAAAAGCCGCATTTGAAGCGCGGATGGAGCAGGCCCAGCCGCTCTCCACGTTTTTGTTCAACAGCCTGTTGCCGCAGGTAGACTTGAGCACTCCGGACGGGCGCGCACAGCTGAGCACTTTAGCGCTGCCGCTGATAACCCAGGTACCGGGTGAAACGCTGCGCATTTATCTGCGCCAGGAGTTAGGTAACAAGCTGGGGATTTTAGATGATGCGCAGCTTGAACGTTTAATGCCAAAACAGTCCGAAAATGGCCCACAACGCCCTGCTCCGCAGCTAAAACGCACGACCATGCGTATACTTATAGGGTTGCTGGTGCAAAACCCGGATCTGGCCCCGCGAGTGCCACCGTTAGAAGGGCTGGACCCAAGTAAAATGCCCGGACTTGGTTTATTTAACGAACTGGTCAAAACGTGTTTATCTCAGCCAGGACTGACCACCGGGCAACTTTTAGAGCAGTATCGCGGCAAAAATGAAGCCGTGACCCTTGAAAAACTGTCGATGTGGGACGATATAGCAGATAAAGATATCGCTGAAAAAACCTTCACCGACTCGCTCAACCATATGTTTGATTCACTGCTTGAGCTGCGACAGGAAGAGCTGATAGCTCGCGATCGCACACATGGTTTAAGCAGTGAGGAACGCCGGGAACTCTGGACTATCAGTCAGGAACTGGCAAAAAAATGAATTTAACGGCTTAACTGCCGAATACCGTTCGGGAAGACCCCGACAGCCGCTCGAGGCGCAGCGGCAATAATATAAGTACGCCCTCGCTTTAAATGTTGGCAGCTCGTCTGCTTACACCAATCAAACGAATTAAGTGTGGATACCGTCTTATGGAGCAAAACCCGCAGTCACAGCTGAAGCTTCTTGTCCAACGTGGTAAGGAGCAAGGCTATCTGACCTATGCCGAGGTCAATGACCATCTGCCGGAAGATATCGTCGACTCCGACCAGATCGAAGACATCATCCAAATGATCAACGATATGGGCATTCAGGTGATGGAAGAAGCACCGGATGCCGATGATCTGCTGCTTGCTGAAAATAGCAACAATACCGACGAAGATGCGGAAGAGGCTGCTGCACAGGTTCTCTCCAGCGTGGAATCTGAAATCGGCCGTACAACTGACCCGGTGCGCATGTACATGCGCGAGATGGGTACCGTCGAACTGCTGACGCGTGAAGGCGAAATCGACATCGCCAAACGTATCGAAGATGGGATTAACCAGGTTCAGTGCTCCGTTGCTGAATACCCGGAAGCAATTACCTATCTGCTGGAACAGTACGATCGCGTTGAAGCAGAAGAAGCACGTCTGTCCGATCTCATCACCGGATTCGTCGATCCGAACGCCGAAGAAGAGATGGCGCCAACGGCGACGCACGTCGGTTCTGAACTCTCTCAAGAAGAAAGGGATGACGACGAAGACGAAGATGAAGAAGACGACGACGACAGCAGTGATGACGACAACAGCATCGACCCTGAGTTGGCACGCGCGAAATTCGGTGAGCTGCGTACACAGTACGAACTGACCCGCGATACCATCAAAGCGAAAGGTCGTAGCCACGCAGCGGCACAGGAAGAAATTCTCAAACTGTCAGAAGTCTTCAAGCAGTTCCGTCTGGTACCGAAGCAATTTGATTACCTGGTCGGCAGCATGCGTAGCATGATGGACCGCGTTCGTACACAAGAACGCATCATCATGAAACTGTGCGTTGAACAGTGCAAAATGCCGAAGAAAAACTTCATCACTCTGTTCACTGGCAACGAAACCAGCGAAACCTGGTTCAACGCGGCCATCGCCATGAACAAACCGTGGTCAGAGAAGCTGCTTGACGTTAAAGACGACGTTCAGCGTAGCCTGATGAAACTGCAGCAGATCGAACAAGAAACTGGCCTGACCATTGAGCAAGTCAAAGACATCAACCGTCGTATGTCTATCGGTGAAGCGAAAGCCCGCCGTGCGAAGAAAGAGATGGTTGAAGCGAACTTGCGTCTGGTTATCTCCATCGCCAAGAAATACACCAACCGTGGTCTGCAGTTCCTCGATCTGATTCAGGAAGGTAATATTGGCCTGATGAAAGCGGTCGATAAGTTTGAATACCGTCGCGGTTACAAGTTCTCCACCTATGCAACCTGGTGGATCCGTCAGGCAATCACCCGCTCTATCGCGGACCAGGCACGCACCATCCGTATTCCGGTGCATATGATTGAGACTATCAACAAACTCAACCGTATTTCACGCCAGATGCTGCAAGAGATGGGTCGCGAGCCAACGCCAGAAGAGCTGGCCGAGCGCATGCTGATGCCAGAAGATAAAATTCGTAAAGTGCTCAAAATTGCCAAAGAGCCTATCTCCATGGAAACGCCGATTGGCGACGATGAAGATTCGCATCTGGGCGATTTCATCGAGGATAACACCCTCGAGCTGCCGCTGGACTCTGCCACCACTGAGAGCTTGCGAGCCGCCACTCACGATGTTCTGGCTGGCCTCACCGCCCGTGAAGCCAAGGTTCTGCGTATGCGTTTTGGTATTGATATGAATACCGACCACACGCTGGAAGAAGTGGGTAAACAGTTTGACGTTACCCGTGAACGTATCCGTCAGATCGAAGCAAAGGCGCTGCGTAAGCTGCGTCATCCAAGTCGCTCTGAAGTGCTGCGTAGCTTCCTCGACGATTAATTCTCGCCGCGTACTGCAAAAAAGCCAGTCAAATGACTGGCTTTTTTTATAGCTAAAAAATGCCCCAATAAATACCAAGACCTACATTCAATAAAAAATAGAAATATATACAGGTCATATTCTTATTATCTATTCCCATAAAGATAAATGACTGGACTCATGGTTTTACATTTGTACTATTAGTCCATGGATCGCATTTAATGCATAAAACGGAAATCAATTATATGGAAATCAAATGAAAAATAAGCGTAAAATTCAGCTAGCTGATTTTAATCGAATGGTTATTTTAGCCACTTCCAATACATTATTTCTTAGCCGTGGAATAGAAGGCACAACCATGGATGAAATCGCACATGACGCGGGATTTAGTAAAACAACACTTTATACCTATTTTGAAAACAAGCAGGATATCCTGGATCATCTTATCCTCGATGGTATGGAGCGCTTTCATCATGAAGTCGTGAAAATAGCCAGTCGGAAAAATCCATTCCGCGAATTTTATCATGAATTCTGCCAAGCGCTGATTGCTATCCACGACTCCGGCATCGTCTATTTCCCCGGTATTACAGGGAAAATAGGCTGTTCTGATAAAGAGATGAAAAACAATAAAGTACTGATGAATATTTATATGCTCGGAGAAGAAATCAATCAGATTATCGCTGCACAAATATCCAGAGCTGTAGAAAAAAAAGAGATCAAGCTAAATGCTCCCATTGTAGAGGTCATGATGTTGTTCTGGTTATGTCTGACCGGATTAGTGGAAAAGTCATCAAGCAAAGAAGACTATCTTTTACGTCATCTTGAGAAAGACCGGAAATACTTTCTTGAGTTCGCTTTTGAATCTTTATTAGTAATGATAGAAAAAGGAACGAGTAAATGATAAAGAAAATATTACTCAGCCTACTGATATGCACCGTGGTTATCTTTGTCTATTCTTATCATAACGCGAAGCCCCTGCATCTAACTAAAGATACTTCACTGCCTTTTCCTCTTGAAAGCGAACAACGCGAGATCCTGTATTACGCTTCGCTGGCCCCTAATGCGCACAACGTTCAGCCGTGGCGCCTGACCTATAATAAAAACGAACAACGCTTCACGCTGGCTTTCGACAGCAGCAAGGCCCTTCCTCATATCGACCCTGCCAGGCGCGAAGCCTGGATTTCTCTGGGGGCGTTTCTGGAGAACTTCCGTCAGGCTACGGCCAATTATGGAATGAAGGCGGAGATAGATATTTTACCGATTATCACAAACAACGGTAATGTTGCCCACATTACGCTACGTTCCGACAATAAGCGATCTCCTCTCAAACAACCCACCGCGCTGAAATTAATCGAGCGGCGACACACCGATAAGCGGCCCTACCAGAATATTGCTATTGCGCCCAAAAACCTCACGGCCCTGCTCGAGCAGCACCAGCCGTATTTAACCTATTACCCACGCAGCACCGCTGAGTTTAATAAACTGGCAGGTTACGCCGTGGAAGCGGCAAAAGCTCACGCTCTTGATAAGCATAAAAGAGATGAATTTGCGCTATGGTTGCGTTTTTCCAATGAGGAGGCCAGCCAACTTAAAGACGGACTACCTGCAGAGCAGCTGGGGTTAACGGGAATTAAAAAGTTGCTCTATTACTCATTATTCGATCGCGAAAAAGCTAAAAGCGAAGCCTTCGCCACCGAAAATATCAAGAAGACAGAAAATAGCGTGGCGCAGAGCGCCGGTTTTTTTGTCATTAGCGGTGAAGAGACATTTGCAGCAACGATTCGCAGCGGAATGAATCTGGAGTCCTTCTGGCTGGACGCCGTCCAGTACGGTATCTCCATCCAACCGGTAAGCCAGATGCTGGAAGAGGATGCCTTTCGCCAACGGCTAGCGCAGACATTGGGCTTAAGCCAGCCACCGCAACTGATCCTCCGCGCAGGCTACGTTGACGACTATGGCGAAAATAATAAAATTCGCCGCAATATCAGCGAATTTACTCATCTGGAATCACTACCCGAAGTACATTAAAGCCCTCGCGTCGCCAGCGCATCATCAAGCTCCCGGTAGGCTTCAACCAGTTTATCCAGCGTCGCGCGGTTGAGGCCGCTGGGATTTGGCAACACCCATACCTCCGTCGCGCCGATAGTCACCTGCTGCTTGCCCCAGCGTGCGCCGCGGGCCTGAAACGCTTTCTCAAAGGCCTGTTTGCCGAGAATCGCCAGCGCGCGCGGCTGATACTCTTCCATTTTTGTGACCAGCTCTCGCCCACCGCTGCGCAGCTCCAGCAGCTCAACCTCACTGGCCTGCACCGTCGGGCGCTCAACTAACATGGTGATCCCGCAGCGGGTATCCAGCAGCTGTAGTTCCTCCTCAGGCTTCAGAAGGCGGTCAGTAAACCCGGCCTGATGAATCACCTTCCAGAAGCGATTGCCTGGATGAGCAAAGTGGAAACCGGTATGGGCAGAAGACTTCCCAGGATTGATGCCACAAAAGACCACCCGCAGGTCCGGCGCCAAAATATCGTTAATCATGTTTTCCCCAGCTCAATAACTAAAAGCTAATTATAAAGGATTGAAAATGCATTGTTTATAAAAACAGCAGCCGTGCGTTTTAGGCTGGATTGCGGGCATCAGTTACTTTATAATCCCTCGCCACGGCCCCTTAGCTCAGTGGTTAGAGCAGGCGACTCATAATCGCTTGGTCGCTGGTTCAAGTCCAGCAGGGGCCACCAAATATCAAGGACTTGCGAGAAATCGCGAGTCCTTTTTTATGGGTAACATCCAGGATGTCGTCGCCCGGTATGCGCCAGTATTCAGGAGAGATTGGATCGTGAAAGGAAAAAATGGCAACGCTGATTGACGCCTTCACCTCAAGGGTGAAAGCGTCGGGTTAGAATTTTTTGACCGGCTAGCTTACACAAGTTCCTGGAGCTGCTCGCGCATATAAGAAGAGAAGTACTCAGGATTTTTAATAACGATACGGTTACCAGATGCGATTTTTTCTGCCCATCCGGCCACTTTATTCGTAAACTCGGTATTCCACCCCTCCTTTTCGCCGCGCGCCATCACGTCAGCTGCGCTCGCCGGAGTCCCCAACTCATTCAAATACTTTAAAATTCCCTTCGCCGTACTTTCATCCATTGAATGCGGCACTGATGCCGATGTGTTCATACCACCAATGAAATCTAATGCTTTATCAATGACTGTTGGCATGCTCTTATCCTTAAAATTAACCGCGTAAAAGACACCTTTCTAATATGACCCCAAGTCAGCCGGGATATCAAAGGGAACGTTGCCTTTATTTGATTCAGACCTCAGTCAAACGCTTGCGTGGTGCTTTTATGCGCTAATAATGATGTGTAATTCATCCTCAGGTTACGAATTACATTCACACGGCAAGTGACCACCAATCAGCTTACGGTATAAAAAAGCCCCGATGATCGCTCCTACCACCGGCGCCAACAGCGGCACCAGAAAATAAGGTATCGTTCGCCCACCAGTAAACGCAATCTCACCCCAACCTGCCAACCAGGCAAAAATCTTCGGGCCAAAATCACGAGCAGGATTAAGGGCAAAGCCGGTCAGTGGCCCCATCGACGCGCCAATTACCGCAATCAATAAGCCAATCAGCAGCGGTGCCAGTGGGCCTCGCGGGATGCCGTTACCGTCATCCGTTAATGCCATAATCACCGCCATCAAGATCGCAGCAATAGTGGTTTCAATGGCAAAAGCCTGCGCGAAGGTAATATGTGGATTCGGGTAGGTCGAAAATACGCCTGCCAGATTAAGGCTCTCCACACTACCGCGTACAACATGCTGCGCCAGCTCAGTATCAAGAAAGAGGTTTTGATACAATCCGTAGACCAACGCTGCCGCACAGAACGCCCCAGCCATCTGCGCCATAATAAACGGTACAACCCTGCGCCGTTCAAAACAGGCGAACAGCCACAGCGCAATGGTAACCGCCGGATTCAGATGCGCTCCGGAAACGCCTGCGGTCAGATAGATAGCCATCGCCACGCCAAGTCCCCAGATAATACTGATCTCCCACTGACCGAAACTGGCCCCCGCCACTCGCAGCCCGGCAACGCAGCCTGCGCCAAAGAAGAGAAGTAAACCGGTACCGAGAAACTCCGCAATGCACTGCCCGCGTAAGGTTGATGTCTGGCTCATAGTCGGATCCTGAATAAAAAAGATAAAATAATTAGTATGTTACCTACCATTTTGAATAACTAACCCGCTTCCCCGGATAACACCAGCCCGGTCGCTACGGCATTACGCGGCCCTTCCGTCCCACGAATATTGCCCTGCCCGGCAACAACGCCGTAATGCGCCAACGCTTCAGTGATCATCTGTGGAATTTCAAAATCCAGCGATGAACCACCGACCAGCACCACAAAGGCAATATCGCGAATGGAACCACCAGGCGAGACCTGACGCAACGCACGCAGGCAGTTCGTCACAAAGACCTTCTCCTTTGCCTGCCGACGCACCAGGCGAATTTTCTCCAGCGAAGTCTGGTTATCGATAGGGATCGGTTCGCCATCTTTGAGATACACAACTTTGGCAAATACCGACGGGCTCAGCGGTTCGCGAAAGAACTCCACCGCACCGTTTTCATGACGAATACTGAACAGGCTCTCCACTTTTGCCAGCGGATATTTTTTAATCTCTTCTGCCAGAAACGGATCGCTCAGACCTAGCTCCGTTTTAATCAGCAGGCTGACCATATTCCCCGCCCCGGCCAGATGAATAGCTTTCACCGTTCCTTCGCTATTGATAATGGCGGCATCTGTAGAACCTGCGCCTAAATCAAGGATCGCCAGCGGTGCAGCGCAACCTGGCGTAGTCAGCGCCCCAGTCACTGCCATGTTGGCTTCCACACCACCCACTTCAACAGCTGTATTCAGCCGCATGCTCAGTTCACTGGCGATCGCTTGCATCTGTAGTCGATCGGATTTCACCATCGCCGCAATACCGACGGCGTTTTCCATCGAATATTCCCCGGCGATACCGCCCAGCACTTTGCGAGGAATAAAGGTATCGACAGCTAGCAGATCCTGGATATGTATTGTGCTCATGTTGTGCCCACTCAGTGAGGCCATCACCTTACGTACACGCTCCAGCATACCGCCCGCGTGGGTACCGGCTTCACCGCGAATATCGCGAACAGGCGCACAGGTGTTCATCACCTGCATAATGGCCTGCGCCCCTTTCGCCACATCGGCTTCACCACTGCGCTTTTCTCCGCTGATAAAGATCCTTCCCGCAGGGATCGTTCTCGATTGCACATCGCCCTGCGGGGTTTTGAGTACCACGGCAGAGCGGTTGCCGATCAGCGCTCTTGCGATCGGGACGATCGTCTGGGTTTCCTCCGGCGTCAAGGCAAAGAAGGTGGCGATGCCATAGGGATTCGACAGCACCCGAACAACCTGCCCCGGGGCCGCAACTTCCACCGCCGCCTGTACGCCCTCCGGAACCTTCTCCAGCAACGTCACTTCATCGATCACCGGCAACGTTCTGCGCAGACGATTATTGACCAGCACGCCATCGTCCTTTTTCAGGATTGCCGCTACCACGTTGACGCCGCGATCCAGCGCCTCATTCAACAACCAGACCGCTTCAAGAAAATCCATCTCTTCGCCAATCAGCGGGATCCAGCCCTGCGTAAACCGATCGCTGCTCAACGACGCCAGTTTATCTATGGCGATCGTGGTTCCCACTCCGACACCAATACCGCCTGGCGTTTGCGGGTTGTGACCAATCATTGTCGATTCAGTAATGATGGTTTCAGTGATTGTTTCCATGGCAACATCGCCAATCACTGGCGCAGCTTCATTGATGCAGATTTTCACCACGTCCTTAAGCGACCAGGTCGTTTTATCCAGCGCCTGCTGCAGGGAGGCTATCACCCCGGCAATATTGTCCCGCGTGCCTTTCATGCCCGTGGTGGCGACAATCCCGCTGGCGATAAACCGGCCATGCTGCGCCAACGCCACTTCCGTGGTGGCGTTGCCGATATCAATCCCTGCAATTAACGGCATACTCCCTCCGTCATTGGCTGCCTTTACGCAGCTTATTTCTCTGCTGATACACCTCTGCCGACTCGCGAACAAACCCGGCATTAACCATGGCGTGCCAGGTGTGCTCCAGTTCATCAGCAATGGCCAGTAGTTCTGCAACAGAAGAACGGAACGGACGCAACGCATTGTAGATCTCCAGAATACGGGCATCCGGAATAGCAATCAGCTCCGCCGCGCGCCGGAAATTACGTGCCACAGCATGGCGCTGCATCTGCTCAGCTATCTGCGCCTGATACTCCAGCGTTTGCTGAGAAATACGTACATCCTGCGGTCCCACGCGTCCCGCTAGCACATTTTCAAGGGTAATATCGGTTAACGGCTTTCCGGTTGGGGTCTGGATTTTCTCCGGGCAGCGGGTCGCTAACGGGTAATCCTGAGCGGTCATAATGTTGTCGTTCATCCTTATTCCCTTACTAATGCAATGTGCAGCGTGACAGGCGCGGCATCCTGCACCACGTGTTTGGTTTCTTTAATATGAAACAGCGCCGCCTTAGCCATAAATTTCGGCCGCACCATCTGGTCATTCACCACCGGTACCGGCGAGGGCGACTCTTTACGTGCGTAACGCGCAGCGTTCTTACCAATCTGCCGATAGATTTCCAGCGTCAGCAGCGGGGCCTGAGAGAACAACTCAAGGTTGCTCAGCGGCAGTAAATCACGCTGATGAATAACCGTAGTTCCTTTCGACTGAATACCAATGCCAATACCGGAACCGCTAAGGTTCGCCGCATCCCAGGCCATAAAGGAGACATCCGAGGTGCGCAGAATTCTCACCACTCGCGCATGCAGCCCCTCCTCTTCAATCCCGGCGACCAGTTCTTTCAGGATCGCTTCATGCGGCATATCAATCAGCGTTTTATGCTGATACTTATCAAAAGCCGGACCGACACCGATCACCACTTCATCCGCGCGATCGTCTGCTTTTGCCGTCTCTCCTTCGCTAACCTGCAAAGTGAAAACAGGTTTACGTTCAGTTGAACATTCCACTGTGTACCGCCTTATTCAATCGAGCCTGGTTGTACCACGCCCGCGATATTTTTAATTTCCTCCCAACGTTCGGCAGAGATGCGATAGCCGGTGCCGGGTCCCTGATAATCATTGATATCATTGACGGCGCTGACCACTTCAAACTGGCGATCCAGAATGGCGGAGGTTTGCAGGTAATCGCCGGTCACACGCTGCCTTAGCATGTTAAGAATGTTGCTGGCGATATCTTCGAAGCCGCTACTACTTAATGCGCTGACGATATCCAGCCCGGTGATATTGCGCTTCATCATCTCTTCCACGGCGGCCAGATCCTCCACTACATTGCGCGCGGGCATATCTTTGCTGCCGTGGGCATAGGTGGCGGCGTCTACTTCCTCATCGCTAATCAGCGGCAGGCCCAGTTCGCGGAACACCACCTGAATGGCGCGCGCAGCCTTATTGCGGATAGCGATGGTTTCCTCTTCAGTTACCGGACGCAGGCCACCGTCGACCATCAGATCGCGTTGCAAAATGTTGTAATCATCGAAGTCTTCGGCATCGAAGTTCGACCCGGCAAACATGTTGTCGTAGTTCGGCACGGCGCTATAGCCGGAGAAGATAAAGTCGGTGCCGGGCAGCATCTGCATCAGCGTGCGGGCGGTCCGGCGAATATCGGAATGCGAGAAGGTTTGATCATTGGCTGATGCCACTTCGAGGTCGAGCATCGAGGCTATCAGGTTTTCCGCCAGTACCGCACGGATCCCCGACGGCACCGCGCCGGTCATCCCGATACAGCTGACCGCACCGTTTTGCAGCCCCTGCACCCCCGCGCCTTTGGTGATAAAGATGCAGCGCGACTCCAG
Source organism: Klebsiella sp. (assembly GCF_027492335.1). Classification (NCBI taxonomy): domain Bacteria; kingdom Pseudomonadati; phylum Pseudomonadota; class Gammaproteobacteria; order Enterobacterales; family Enterobacteriaceae; genus Klebsiella; species Klebsiella sp. Next base: position 19,352 of record NZ_JAPUEW010000034.1, read on the forward strand.
GTACAGCATCGATTTACTTTCTGAATAGCCCATCAGCGCCTCCGAGCCAGTGCCAGAGGTGTAGCGCATTTTCAGCCCGCGGGAAGCATAGGCCGAGGCGAGAAAGGCTTTCGACCACGGCGTATCATCGCCATCGGTAAACACCGACTCCGTACCGTATACCGACACCGTTTCGGCATAGCTGGTTAATCCACGCATTCCCAGTTCCAGCTCGGTGGCTTCTTCGACGGAACATTGCGTGAGCACACCTGGGCGGCCGCACTGGGAGCCGACCAGCAGCGCCAGAGCGTTAAACGGCGCATAGCGGGCGATACCTACAGTGGTTTCCTGCTCAGAAAATCCGCGGATCCCGGCTTCGGCGGCATCCGCAGCAATCTGCACCGGGTTATCTTTCAGATTAGTGACGTGACACTGGTTGGAAGGAGTACGTCTGGCGCGCATTTTTTGCAGCGCCATCATCATTTCCACCACGTTCATTTTCGCCATCACCTCCACCGCTTTCGCCGGGGTGATGGCGGTGGTAATGGCAATAATCTCTTCCCGTCTAACGTGGATATCCACCAGCATTCGGGCGATTTCCAGCGCGTCGAGCTGCATGGCGCGTTCGGTTTCCGCAACGTTAATCGCGTAGTCGGCAATAAAGCGGTCAATCATGTCAAACTGTTCGCGGCTTTTGCCGTCCAGCTCAACAATCCGACCGTTTTTTACCTTCACCGACGACGCCGGATCGTATGGACTTTCCATGGCGATCAGCCCCTCTTCCGGCCATTCACCAATAAGCCCATCCTGATTGACTGCTCGCTGGGCAAGGACTTCGAATCGTTTTGATCTTCTCATAGCTCGTTGACTCAAAAGATAAATAATAGGAACGCCGAGCAGTACCGCAGGAGGTATTAAACTCCTCCTGAGATAGTGTGAATCAGCAATAGCGGAACTTTAAATGAGCAGAATAATAAAAAAATAAAATTAATTACGTTCCAATCTGATACAAAATAAAACTTGAGAGTTTCATTATGAAACGTAAATTTAGAGCAATCACAACGAAATGTGACCAGGTTAAATGATCATTATCAATAAACATCTGATACCAGGAATAAACTGATTCCTGACATTTTTTCGCACTATTGACTTAATAACCTACAGCGCGAGAATAAAGAAAAATCAACGATAAAATAATGTCTGAAGCGCGATATGTTTCGCGACCTCAGACCTATACCTTGACAGGAGATATTGTGAATAAGAGTCAACAAATCGCCACTATCACGCTAGCGGCAGCGAAGAAAATGGCGCTAACCGTCGAGGCTAAAGCGCTTGAAATCAACGTCCCGGTGGTCTTTTCCGTGGTGGATCACGGCGGAAACACGCTGCTGATGCAACGCATGGACGACGCGTTTGTCACCAGCTGTGATATTTCGCTTAATAAAGCTTATACCGCCTGTTGCCTGCGACAGGGCACTCATGAAATTACTGATGCGGTACAACCCGGTGCTTCACTCTATGGTTTACAGCTCACTAACCAACAGCGAATTGTTATTTTTGGCGGCGGTTTGCCCGTCATATTTAATGGTAAATTAATCGGTGCTGTTGGCGTAAGCGGTGGTACCGTTGAACAGGACAGGCTATTAGCTGAAACCGCGCTGAATTGTTTCTCTGAATTATAACTCAAATCTAAGAAGGTATATTATGAGCTATCGTATGTTTGATTACCTGGTGCCAAACGTGAATTTTTTTGGCCCCAATGCCATTTCCGTGGTTGGCGAGCGCTGCAAACTGCTGGGCGGGAAAAAAGCGCTGCTGGTGACCGATAAAGGCCTGCGGTCAATTAAAGACGGTGCGGTAGATAAAACGCTCAAACATCTGCGTGAAGCGGGTATTGAAGTGGTGATTTTTGATGGCGTCGAGCCAAATCCAAAAGATACCAACGTGCGCGATGGTCTGGAGGTCTTTCGTAGAGAGCAGTGCGATATTATCGTCACCGTCGGTGGCGGCAGCCCGCATGACTGTGGTAAAGGGATTGGCATCGCGGCTACTCACGAAGGCGATCTTTACAGCTACGCAGGTATTGAAACCCTGACCAACCCGCTGCCGCCGATCGTGGCGGTGAATACCACCGCTGGTACCGCCAGCGAAGTCACCCGCCACTGCGTATTGACTAATACCAAAACAAAAGTGAAATTCGTTATTGTCAGCTGGCGTAACCTGCCGTCGGTCTCCATTAATGACCCGCTGCTAATGCTCGGCAAACCAGCACCACTGACTGCCGCTACCGGAATGGATGCTCTGACCCATGCCGTGGAAGCCTATATTTCCAAAGATGCCAACCCGGTGACCGATGCCGCAGCAATCCAGGCGATCCGCCTAATCGCCCGTAACTTACGCCAGGCGGTGGCGCTGGGCAGCAATCTGAAAGCCCGCGAGAACATGGCCTACGCCTCTCTACTGGCGGGTATGGCCTTCAACAACGCTAACCTCGGCTATGTTCACGCCATGGCACACCAGCTCGGCGGCCTGTACGACATGCCACATGGGGTAGCGAATGCCGTTCTGCTACCCCACGTGGCGCGCTATAACCTGATTGCCAACCCGGAAAAATTTGCTGATATCGCCGGATTTATGGGGGAAAACACTGACGGACTGTCAACGATGGACGCTGCCGAACAGGCCATTCGCGCCATCGCCCGCCTCTCTGCCGATATCGGTATTCCGCAGCATCTGAAAGAACTGGGCGTGAAAGAGGCCGATTTCCCTTACATGGCGGAAATGGCGCTGAAAGACGGCAATGCGTTCTCGAACCCGCGCAAGGGTAATGAGAAAGAGATCGCCGAAATCTTCCGCCAGGCTTTCTGATAAATAAAGGGGGACGCAATGTCACTTTCATCACCGAGCGTACATCTGTTTTATCACTCATGCTGGCAGGATACCCGTGAGCTTGATGAGCTATGCTGGGGGCTGGAGGAACAAGGCGTCCCGTGCCGGACTATCTGTCACGACGGGAATGATTGCGCGCTGACGTTAAGTAAACTGGCGGCCAAAAGTTCGACGCTGCGCGTTGGTCTCGGCCTCAACGCAACGGGTGATATTGCCTTAACGCATGCCCAGTTGCCCGAGAGACGGGCGCTGGTCCGCGGACATATTGCCGCCGGGATCGGGCAAATCCGCACGCTCGGCGTCAATGCCGGTCAACTGGTCAAAGTACTTCCCTTCAGCGAGATAAAATAAATGTACCGCATCTATACCCGAACCGGCGATAAAGGTACCACCGCACTGTTTGGCGGCAGCCGTATCGACAAAGACGACATTCGCGTTAACGCCTACGGCACGGTGGATGAACTGATTTCACAACTTGGCGTCTGCTATGCCAGCACGCACCAGGTAGAATTACGCCAGGATCTGCACGCCATGCAGAAAATGCTGTTTGTGCTGGGCGCGGAACTCGCCAGCGATGAGAAAGGTCTCGCTCGCTTAACGCAGACAATTAATACCGAGGATATTCAGTCTCTTGAGCAAATAATTGACCACAATATGGCGCAATGCGGACCGCTTAAAGAGTTTGTCATCCCAGGGAAAAACCTGGCGTCCGCGCAGCTGCACGTCGCGCGAACGCTGGCGCGTCGGCTGGAGCGTATTCTGACGGCGGCGGGCAGAACGCTTACCGTGCGCGATGAGCTCAAGCGCTACATCAACCGCTTGTCCGATGCGCTCTTCTCGATGGCCAGAATCGAAGAAATTACTCCAGATGCTTGCGCTTAAACTGGCTGGCATCAATATCGTACTGTTTCATCTTGCGCCATAGCGTGGTGCGGCCAATATTCAGTAGCTGCGACATCTCCTGCACCCGCCCGCTGGTTACGCGAGCGGCATGGATAATCGCCTCTTTCTCGATAGCGCTAAAGGTCAGGCTGGCGGGTAGTAGCGACGAACTGACATCGGTGCCGTGGCGCTCGGCAAACAGATACTCCGGCAGATTGCTCAGGCGGATATGGCCGTTTTCGCTGCTGATAGCGATGTTCTCGATAATGCTGTTCAGTTCAAAATCATTGCCCGGCCAGGAGTAGGCTACCAGCTGCGCCAGAGCATCGTCATCCACCTTCAGGCGCGATGAAAACCGTTTTTCCAGGCTCTTCAGACGATTATGCACTAACGATGGAATACTGTTGCGCCTTGCCCGCAGCGGTGGAATGACAATCTCAAACGAATGCAGCGCGTAGTAAAGCTGGCGGCTAAAGCGGTTTTGCTCTACCAGATTGGCAAGGTCAACGGTGGTGGTGGCAATGACTTTAACGTCAACCGGGATCAGCCGACGGGCATCCAGGCGGGTTAACACGCCCTGCTTGATAACCTGCAACAGCGCGGATTGCAGCTCCGGTGCCAGATATTCGATTTTTTCCAGAAACAGCGTCCCGCCGTTGGCCAGCTCAAGGCGGCTAAGACGCCCGTTCTCATCGTCCGTCGGCGCGCTACCCATAAAATCCTGACCCAGTACGCTGTCGGCATACAGCTGGCAGTTAACCGCGATATACGGTCCACCGCCCCGCTCGCTCTCATTATGAATCGCCTGGCTGAGCAGCTCTTTACCCACACCTTCTTCACCACACAGCAGCACAGGAAAAGCGCCGCGCGCCGCCTGGCGGCCAAAGTGAATCAGCCGCCGCGTTTCCGGATCGTCCGCCGACATCTGTTCAAAGGTATGGCTCACTTTGCCAAGCTGGCTGGTCATCAGTTGGCGCATCTGCTCAACGGGATGCAGCAGCAAAATAAAGCTGTTGCCCTGCTCTTCAACAATCGGTTTGAGGGTGATTACCGCATCAATAAACTGATGCTGGCTCTCAAAGGTGACTTCAACGTGATTCAGCCCGCGCGCATGCTTAATCGCCCGACGCAGCAGGGCTGGAAGCGTCACCAGGTCATTGATATTTTTCCCCTGACTGGCCTGCGCATCGAGGTGCAACAGCGTTGCGGCCTGCACGTTAAGAAACTGCAAAACGCCCTGCTCGTTCCACGCCATCACCCCATCATCCATGCTCTCCAGTAGGCCGTACATCTGATTAAGATGGCGGTTCGACTCAGCCAGCAGGCTATCGGTGAGCAGAGAGTTGCCGACTTCCCGTGCGATGGCGAGGGTCAGGGACAAATCCGACGTGGCCTGCTCTTCAATCAGGCAACACAGCGAAATGGAGCCAAACAGGCGTCCGTGGTTATCAAACACCGGCGTAGAGCTGAACGACCAACCATGCAGAACCTGCTTAAAATGCTGATCGCCAGAGGTTTTCACCGGCTGTCCGAGCATTGAGGCCAGCGAGAGCGCACAGCTGCCGATAATGCTTTCTGCACAGTAGCTGCCGTCGAGAAACCCCAGTTCCGCCAGTTGGGCGATAGTCTGCGGATCGCCGCAGCGGCTGAGAATACAGGCGGACTCATCGAGAATAAATAACGCGCAGGGACGGCTATCCATAAACTCCCAGGCATCTTCCAGCGCCGCCTGACCAATCGTCAGCAGCGCAGTCTTGCGCCGGCAAATCGATTCAAAAGTCAGTCCCTGCGCCTGATGCGGCGCCTGCCAGGTTTCCCGCTGCATAAACTTGCTGCAACGATGCCATGACTGAGTTATCACCGAAGGAAAGCGTTGAGTCTGCGCCGTCATATCCATTTCCGCTGTGTTAAAAACGACAAACCCTTCGACGGAAACCGCCGAAGGGATATTTTAGCCTGGCCGGGCAGGCCGACGATAAATTAACGCGCCAGCCACTGCTGCCCAAGCAGGTCAGCGGTCAGAATCGCCGCATGCACGCTCTGGGCGCTGACCGGGAACGGCATATTGTGGATGGTTTCGCCTTCAGCGCAGGTCGCTTTCGCTACCGCCTGAATTTTCTCGTCGATACCCTCTTTCACGCCCATCTGCGCCAAAGTCACCGGCAGGCCAACTTTCTGGCAGAAGTTCAGCACGGTTTCGATCTCTTCCATTGGACTGTTTTGCAGCACCAGCTGTGCCAAGGTGCCAAAAGCAACTTTTTCGCCGTGGTACAAATGATGGCACTCTTCGAGGATGGTGAAACCGTTGTGAATGGCGTGCGCCGCGGCCAGACCGCTGCTTTCAAAGCCGATACCGCTGAGATAGGTATTCGCTTCAACAATACGCTCCAGCGCATCGGTAACGACCCCGGCCTGAGCGGCGAGACGGGCTTTTTCCCCTTCCGCCAGCAGCGTATCATAGCACAGGCGCGCCAGGCTCAAGGCCGCCGCCGTAGACTGACCGCCCGCCATACTGGTGGCTCTGGAGTCATAGCAGGCCTTCGCTTCAAACCAGGTTGAAAGCGCATCACCCATCCCGGCCACCAGCAGACGTACCGGCGCTTTAGCGATAATTGCCGTATCCATCACCACCATATCCGGGTTTTTCGGGTAAATCAGGTACTCTTCAAACTCACCGGCTTCGGTGTAGATAACCGACAGCGCGCTGGTTGGCGCATCGGTGGAGGCAATCGTTGGGATCACCACCACCGGCAGCTTCTGGTAATAACCAATCGCTTTTGCCGTATCGAGCGTTTTCCCGCCGCCAATACCCACTACGCCGCGACAGCCGTGCTGTTTCAGAATGGCAATCAGGCGATTGATTTCAACATGGCTGCACTCACCGTTAAAGCGCTCAGCATGGCAGCTGATATTGTGGCTGTTCAGGCCATTCAACACTTTATCTCCCGCCAGCTTCATCACGAAGTCATCGGCAATCACGAAAAAGCTGTCCGCCAGGTTTTTAGCGTACTGACCAAACAGCGTGGAGGCATCTGGACCCTGGAGATATTTGGCTGGAGATTGAATAACTTTTAGCATTCCGTTCACCCTCAAATAAGTGCATGTTTTACATGATGAGCCCCGGCATTTCTTCTTCCAGCCTCGTATTAAGAGCGGGAACGAAAGCGCTACCTGAGCGATGCCATCACTGTAGGGCGAGCGGCGGGCAAAAAAATGTTTCGCATTTTTGTCCCGATATGAAACGGATAACAAAAATTATCGTTTCATATTGGAACGTAAATTCACATGAAACGCTGGGATTGCGATCCCGATCCGCTCGTTTGGCATAAAAACAGGTCTGAAACCGGATGACTGGTCGTGTTTTCCACCACTACAGGCAGCAATAGCAGCAAAAAATATTTCTTTGCCAGCGCCTTCCGGGTATGTAAAGCAAGGTAGAAAAATAGCTTTGCGTCGCATTTTTCCATTTCCCCGATTAAAAACGTTTCATTAAGGAACATAAAATAACAATCGCGTTCCGTAATGAAACCCGTTTTATGACGATTTTTTTTTCCGCTAACTCAGCCAGAATCAATACATCGCCGGATATCGCATATCGTCAGGCGGTACCCCTACACGATGACCGCCTCCGTCAGCAGAGAGGCCGCATCGGCAACCTCCGACGGAGAATAAGCAATGAAAAAACTGATTAACCGTGTCGAAGATGTACTGAGTGAACAATTAGCTGGCCTGGCGAAAGCGCACCCTGAACTCACGCTTCACCAGGACCCGGTCTACGTGACCCGTGCCGATGCCCCGGTCGCGGGAAAAGTGGCGCTGCTCTCCGGCGGCGGCAGCGGCCATGAGCCGATGCACTGCGGCTATATCGGCCAGGGGATGCTCTCCGGTGCCTGCCCCGGTGAGATTTTTACCTCCCCTACGCCGGATAAAATGTTCGAATGCGCCATGAACATCGACGGCGGCGAAGGCGTACTGCTGATTATCAAAAACTATACTGGCGACATTCTTAACTTCGAAACCGCCACCGAACTACTGCATGAAAGCGGCGTGAAGGTTACCACCGTCGTGATCGATGACGATGTGGCGGTAAAAGACAGCCTGTACACCGCCGGGCGTCGCGGGGTTGCCAATACCGTGCTGATTGAGAAGCTGGTTGGCGCGGCGGCTGAACGCGGCGATTCACTGGCAGCCTGTGCCGAACTGGGACGTAATCTCAACAACCTCGGTCACTCCATCGGTATCGCGCTCGGCGCCTGTACCGTCCCGGCCGCCGGGCAGCCCTCATTCGAATTACAGGATGACGAAATGGAGTTCGGCGTTGGTATTCACGGCGAACCGGGCATCGATCGCCGCCGCTTCACTTCCCTCGATCGCACCGTCGATGAAATGTTCGAAACCCTGCTGGAGAACGGCACCTACAGCCGCACGCTGCGCCAGTGGGATAACGTCAAAGGCGCATGGCAGGACGTACCGCAGGCGAAAAAAGCACTGCAAAAAGGCGATCGCGTCATCGCCCTGGTCAACAACCTCGGCGCGACGCCGCTATCAGAACTGTACGGCGTCTACAGCCGCCTGGCGCAGCGCTGCGAGGAAACCGGCATCGTTATCGAACGCAATCTTATCGGCAGCTACTGTACCTCTCTGGACATGGTGGGCTTTTCCATCACCCTGCTCAAAGCCGATGACGAGACGCTGGCATTATGGGACGCCCCGGTTCACACCCCGGCGCTAAACTGGGGAAAATAAGGAGCACGACATGTCATTAAGCAGAACGCAAATCGTAGACTGGCTCTATCGCTGCGGCGAAATCTTCACTAAAGAGAGTGATTTTTTAACCGGCCTGGACAGAGAAATTGGCGATGCCGACCACGGCCTGAATATGCATCGTGGTTTTAGCAAGGTGGTAGAAAAGCTGCCGTCAATTGCCGACAAAGACATTGGCTTCATTCTGAAGAACACCGGCATGACGCTGCTCTCCAACGTCGGTGGAGCCAGCGGCCCGCTATTCGGCACCTTCTTTATTCGCGCCGCCCAGGTGACCCAGGCCCATCAAAGCCTGACCCTGGATGAGCTTTATCAAATGATCCGCGAAGGTGCGGACGGCGTGGTCAATCGCGGCAAAGCGGAGCCGGGGGATAAAACGATGTGCGACGTCTGGCTGCCAGTGGCGGAATCATTGCGCCAGTCGAGCGAGCAACACCTGTCGATACAAAGCGCGCTGGATGCCGCCTGCGAACAGGCACAAGCCGCCGTCCACGCCACGATCACCATGCAAGCCCGCAAAGGCCGCGCCAGCTACCTCGGCGAGCGCAGCATTGGACATCAGGATCCGGGAGCAACCTCGGTGATGTTTATGGTTCAGATGCTGGCAGCGGCCGCAAAAGAGTAAGGAAAACGCGATGGTAAACCTGGTTATTGTTTCTCATAGCGCCCAGTTGGGCGAAGGTGTCGGAGAACTGGCCCGGCAGATGTTAATGAACGACGGCTGTAAGCTGGCGATCGCCGCCGGGATTGACGATCCTACAAGCCCAATCGGCACCGATCCGATTAAGGTCATGGAAGCGATTGAATCCGTTGCCGACACCGATCATGTGCTGGTGATGATGGATATCGGCAGCGCCCTCCTCAGCGCCGAAACCGCGCTGGATCTGCTCGATCCGGCGATTGCCGCGAAGGTTCGGCTGTGTGCCGCACCACTGGTCGAAGGCACCCTGGCAGCGACGGTCAGCGCCGCTGCCGGAGCCAATATCGATAAGGTGATCGAAGACGCCATGAATGCTCTGGAGGCAAAGCGCGTACAACTGGGATTACCATCGCAACCGCAATCCTCTTCCACCGTCGCCGCGCTGACCGATGCGCGCTCCGTTTCGGTGGTCATTAAAAACCACAACGGCCTGCACGTCCGCCCGGCATCAAAGCTGGTCGCCGCGCTAACCAGATTCAATGCCGAGTTGGTGCTGGAGAAAGAGGGGAAATGCGTGACCCCGGATAGCCTCAACCAAATCGCCCTGCTCCAGGTTCGCTGCAACGATACCTTACGGCTTCTGGCCCGCGGCCCGGACGCCGACGCCGCGCTGGCGGCATTTCAGGCACTGGCGGCAGACAACTTCGGCGAGCAAACGGACGCATCGCTTTCGGTTCAACCCGCCACAGCCGCTCGCGTACAGGGCCGCGTAGCGCGGTATCCACAGCCGCATGCTACGGTAGAGCGGGAAAATTGCGGCGATACTGGCCAGCAGCAACTGCGCCTGAAACGAGCCATCGACCAGACGCTGGAAGACCTTAGCGCGCTGACCACGCTGGCGGAAGAGAAGTATTGCGCCGATATCGCGGCAATCTTCTCCGGGCATCATACCCTGCTCGACGACCCTGATTTATTCGAAGCCGCCTGCGATATTGTGCGCGATGAACAGTGTTGCGCTGAGTGGGCGTGGTATCAGGTGCTGGTCGATTTAAGCCAGCAATATCGCCATCTCGACGATGCCTACCTGCAAGCGCGCTATATTGATATTGAAGATATTTTGCATCGCACGCTGCGCCACCTTCAGGGCCGCAGTGAGCCGTTGCCGCAATTTAGCGGGCCAACAATTCTCGTTGCCGACGATATCTTCCCCTCTACCGTGCTGCAACTCGACGCCCGGCAGGTCAAGGGCATCTGCCTGCAGGCGGGCAGCGAACTTTCTCACGGCGCGATTATCGCCCGTCAGGCCGGCATCGCCATGCTTTGCCAGCAGGGTGAAGCGCTGAACACGTTGCAAAACGGCGATACCGTCACGCTCGATATTCCCGGCAAACGTATTATTCGCGGGTAGCTTGCCACCCACCTTTTCGCTGCCGGGGGCCAGTCCTCCGGTTTTTTGCTCAATATCCAGGATCCGTTATGTCTCAATTCTTTTTTAATCAGCGCGCCAACCTCGTCAACGAAGTGATTGAAGGGACCATTATCGCCAGCCCGTGGAACAATCTGGCTCGTCTGGAGAGCGATCCCGCCATTCGCGTGGTGGTGCGCCGCGATCTCGACAAAAATAACGTCGCGGTAATCTCCGGCGGCGGTTCCGGTCACGAACCGGCGCACGCGGGGTTTGTCGGTAAAGGGATGCTGACCGCCGCCGTCTGCGGCGATCTATTTGCCTCGCCAAGCGTTGATGCGGTACTGACCGCCATTCAGGCGGTGACCGGCGAAGCGGGCTGCCTGCTGATCGTGAAGAACTATACCGGCGATCGCCTGAACTTCGGCCTTGCGGCGGAGAAAGCGCGTCGCCTGGGCTATAACGTTGAAATGCTGATCGTCGGTGATGATATTTCGCTGCCGGATAACAAACATCCGCGCGGCATCGCCGGGACAATCCTGGTACATAAAGTAGCGGGCTACTTTGCCGAGCGCGGTCATAATCTGGCAACCGTACTGCGTGAGGCGCAGTATGCCGCTAACCATACCGTCAGCCTTGGCCTGGCGCTCTCCAGCTGCCATCTGCCGCAGGATGCGGAATCGACGCCGCGCCATCATCCCGACCAGGCCGAACTGGGGATGGGGATCCACGGCGAACCGGGCGCTTCGGTTATCGCTACCCAGAACAGCGCGGAAATCGTAGGCCTGATGGTTGAGAAACTCACCGCAGCCCTGCCTGAAACCGGCCGCCTGGCGGTGATGATCAACAACCTCGGCGGCGTGTCGATTGCCGAAATGGCGATTCTGACCCGTGAGCTGGCGAATACTCCGCTGCGCCAGCGTATCGACTGGCTGATTGGCCCGGCCTCGCTGGTGACCGCGCTGGATATGAAAGGCTTCTCCCTCACCGCCATCGTACTGGAGGAGAGCATCGAGAAAGCGCTGCTTTCTGCGGTAGAAACCGCAGGCTGGCAGACACCGGTGCAGCCACGCGAAATCAGCGTAATGCCATCAGCGCTGCGCAGCACCCGTGTAGAGTTTGAGCCTTCAGAGAATAGCGTGGTGGCGGGCTATGTTAAGCAGGTCACCAGCACGCTGTCCGATCTGGAAGCAGACCTCAATGCGCTGGACGCTAAAGTTGGCGACGGCGATACCGGCTCCACCTTCGCCGCAGGGGCACGAGAAATCGCCGGTTTATTACAGCGCCGCCAGCTGCCGCTGGATAACCTCGCTACGCTGTTCGCCCTGATTGGCGAGCGTCTGACCGTCGTGATGGGTGGCTCCAGCGGTGTGCTGATGTCAATTTTCTTTACCGCTGCCGGGCAGAAGCTGGAACAAAGGGCAAGCGTCGCCGAAGCGCTGAACGCCGGTCTGGCGCAGATGAAGTTTTACGGTGGTGCGGATGAAGGCGATCGGACCATGATTGACGCCCTGCAACCGGCATTGGCGGCGCTGCTGGCGGAACCGGAAAATCTGCAGGCGGCGTTCACCGCAGCGCAGGCGGGCGCAGACCGTACGCTTCATGCCAGCAAAGCCAACGCTGGACGCGCATCGTATCTGAACAGCGATAGCCTGCGCGGCAATATGGACCCCGGCGCCCACGCGGTGGCGATGGTATTTAAAGCGCTGGCGCAGAAATAACGCAGCTAACAGAACTCCCTGCGGGGCGGTAGTCCGGACAGATGCGCAGCATCGCTTCCGGGAAATTCTGTCTCTCTGCACTCTGCTCCTGGGGCAGCGCAAATCGCCTGCCCGGGCTACAGGTTCACCGGCGTCTGCGGGACGGTAGCCCGGACAGATGCACAGCATCGCCTCCGGGAAATTCTGTCTCTCTGCACTTTGCTCTCGGGGGCGGCGCAAAGCGCTTGCCCGGGCTACAGGTTCACCGGCGTCTGCGGGGCGGTAGCCCGGACAGATGCGCAGCATCGCCTCCGGGAAAACCACCGCGCAATTCTCTTTCGTAGCCCGGGTAAGGCGTCAGCCGCAACCCGGGTTTTCTCCAAGCTTACTTACTGTGCCAGTAGGCCTGAGAACGCACCAGTTGCGGGTCAATCTCTTCACCTTCAAAGCGCGCCAGCAGCGATTTCACCACCGCCCCTTCGCCGGTCACCCAGATAAAATAGTCTTCCGCCGGAACCACCACCTGCGCCAGGCGCTCAGCCACGGCAGATGAGTTATGCCCCACCACCCACTCAATATTAAAGCCATTGAGATCCACCAGATAATCTTTGTAAGACTCATCGCCAATGGTCACAATCGCCGTCACCTGCGGGCGCGTCGGGAGCAGCTGTAAACCTAACAGACGGCGACGCAGCGCGGGCATTCCGGACTCATCGGTGACGTACAGCTGCCAGGCGTAATCCTCCGGCACCACCAGCGAACCACGCGGACCGCCGATCACCAGCTTATCGCCGATTTTCGCCGCCAGCGCCCAGCGGCTGGCAATACCGCCATCGTGAATAAAGAAGTCGTACGCCAGCTCATGGCGTTCAGCATCGTACAGCGGCGTATAGTCGCGGGTCGCCGGACGCGCACCCTCGCCCCAGTTAATGCCTTCATCCGTCACCTCTGGCGGAGTAAACGCAGATCCCGCTTCGGGGAAAAAGAGCTTGGTATGGTCGTCAAAACCTTGGGAAACAAAACCATTCAGCGCCTCTCCACCCAGCACGACACGCTGGAAAGCGCGACCAATGCGCTCAACGCGCAGCACGGTTAACTCACGGAAACGCAGCTCGTTACGAACGCGTTGCGGATATTTAGGTTGATTTGTCGTTGTCATTTTCAGTCGCCTTCGTGAACAGTAAATAGATATATCTAAAAATCTTGCAAATGATAATGATTGCCATTAAAAAAGAATGCAAGCATTTTTTGATATAAGCACAACAAAACGCCACAAAAGTCAAAAAATCAAAATAAATCTTTAATAATCAATATTATAAAAAATAAATGAATTTCAGGGTTGTCATAAAATATTTTTTAGATATAAATTAGATATATCAAAACAACACAGGAACAAAAACATGAAACATCATCACGAAGAAGGACGTGGGCCACGTGGACGCCACGGTGAACATAGCGAACATGGCGAACATGGCCGCAGAGGCGGAGGTGGCGGACGCCGTCAGCGCTTCTTTGGTCACGGCGAGCTGCGTCTGGTTATTCTGGATATCCTCACCCGCAACGCCAGCCACGGTTACGAGCTAATCAAAGAGATTGAAACCCTGACCCAGGGCAACTACAGCCCAAGTCCCGGCGTTATCTACCCGACGCTCGACCTTCTCCAGGATCAGGGATTAATCAGCGTCGCTGACGAAAACGGCCGCAAAAAAATCGCTATTACCGCCGAGGGCAGCCAGCTGCATGCTGAAAACCAGGAACATCTGGAGCACATCCAGGCCAGGCTACAGGCCCGCATGGTGGGCTGTGAACTGCGTAAAAACCCGCAGATGAAGCGCGCGCTGGAAAACTTCAAAGCAGTACTGGATTTAAGAGTCAATCAGCAGGAGATCACCGAAGCGCAATTGAAGCAAATTATCGGCGTGATTGACCGCGCGGCAATGGAGATTTCCCAGCTCGACTAACCGTCTGCCCCATCGCAGGGCAGCCTGCACCGCCGCAAAGCATGCGGCGGAAACCCTTTCCTGCATCGTTTTGCGCCTTCAGGAGTAAAACATGCCAATAATATCGCCGTGAGATTAAATTTTGCACAATCCCGATTTCACGTTGCGTTTATCCCGATTTTCCTGGCCCGAGCCGAAGTGGCGTAATCCCTGCAATACTTAATTCAGTATCATGTGATACGCCCCGTCCAGGAGCTCATTTTGAACAGGTTACCTTCCAGCGCATCGGCTCTGGCCTGCAGCGCACACGCACTGAATCTCATTGAAAAGCGAACGCTCGATCATGAGGAGATGAAATCACTTAATCAGGAGGTCAGGGAATACTTTAAAGAGCATGTGAATCCAGGGTTTTTAGCGTATCGAAAATCAGTCACTGCTGGCGGGGATTACGGGGCCGTAGAGTGGCAAGCGGGAGGGTTGAATACGCTTGTCGACACTCAGGGACAGGAGTTTATTGACTGCCTGGGTGGATTTGGGATTTTTAATGTAGGGCACCGTAATCCAGTTGTCGTTTCCGCCGTCGAGAATCAGCTCGCTAAACAACCTCTTCATAGTCAGGAACTGCTGGACCCGCTGCGGGCCATGCTGGCAAAAACGCTGGCGGCCTTAACGCCTGGCAAACTGAAATACAGCTTCTTTAGCAATAGCGGCACTGAGTCGGTCGAAGCGGCGCTAAAGCTAGCGAAAGCTTACCAGTCCCCGCGCGGCAAATTTACCTTCGTTGCCACCAGCGGCGCGTTTCACGGCAAATCGCTGGGCGCACTCTCGGCTACCGCCAAATCCACTTTCCGCAAACCTTTTATGCCGCTGCTGCCAGGATTTCGCCATGTGCCGTTTGGCGATATTAACGCCATGCGTACGCTGCTTAGCGAGTGTAAGAAAACCGGCGATGACGTTGCGGCGGTGATCCTTGAGCCGATTCAGGGCGAAGGCGGTGTCATTTTGCCACCTCCGGGCTATCTGCCCGCAGTGCGAAAACTGTGCGACGAGTTTGGTGCACTGCTGATCCTCGATGAAGTGCAGACCGGGATGGGCCGCACAGGCAAGATGTTTGCCTGTGAACATGAAAACGTCCAGCCGGATATTCTGTGCCTTGCCAAAGCGCTGGGCGGCGGCGTGATGCCAATTGGCGCAACGGTCGCCACCGAAGAGGTGTTCTCGGTGCTGTTCGACAATCCGTTCCTGCACACCACCACCTTTGGCGGTAATCCGCTGGCCTGCGCGGCAGCGCTGGCGACCATCAACGTACTGCTGACGCAAAACCTGCCCGCGCAGGCAGAGCAAAAAGGCGATATGTTGCTGGACGGCTTCCGTCAGCTGGCCCGCGAGTATCCGGATCTGGTGAATGAAGTGCGCGGTAAAGGCATGCTGATGGCGATTGAGTTTGTTGATAACGAAATCGGCTATGACTTTGCCAGCGAGATGTTCCGCCAGCGGGTGCTGGTGGCCGGAACGCTGAATAACGCCAGGACAATTCGCATCGAGCCGCCGCTGACGTTGACGCTGGAACAGTGTGAGCAGGTGTTAAAAGCGGCCCGCCTCGCGCTAGCAGCGCTGCGGGTTTCGGTGGAAGAGGCGTAGTTTTCTCACTCGCCGCCAAAGGTCATCCTCAAAATCCCCTGGCAACACAGCCTCTGTTAACCAGAGTGCTTACGCCAGGGGTTATCGCTCCTCACGCCATTGTTGCTGAAAAAACGCAGCTCATTGTCTGTAAAGAACAAAAAACACTCATTTAATTATTTAAAAATATGTATTCACATAAAACAATATAAATATTAAATATTTATTTTTATGAATTACCTGAATCTCAATAAAATCAGGAATGTCCGGACATATTTTAAATACTCTTAACCACATGAATTTAATGAACAATAATCAATAAAGTAGTTTATTAAACCAAGCAATACCACAAATACAGCCTTTAATTCTTTTTTCATTATCTGATGCTTTATTAACCTTTTTCAATATTAAAGAGGCCCATAATGGAATAAAGAACGCCAAAGGACGCATTAAATGGTTTTTTACTCTACTAATAAGCAAATCTACACAATGAAAAACCTATCAAAGGAAGCTCTTGCCATCAAATATGAACAGACATTAGAATCTATTTCATAAATAATTTAATTCACAAAGACTAATTCATCATAAACAACTTAAGTTTCAGGAAAGTATCATCGATGTAACTGACAGAATGATGGATATATAAATTCATACAAACTACTACGACTACTACTAATCTAATAGATAGACCGGAGACATGGATGTCGCTCACGATTTTCGGGTTTTTAATTGACGACGCTGTATTATGTTTCAGCCACCCGCTGAAAGTTGTCAATATTACAGAGACACCGCCGCTGTCAAATCCCTTGATCCTACGGGATACCATGTCGAATTTATTATACTTCTTGCTGATTAACCGTCAGCAGAACGTTATTCTGGAAAGTGATATTCTGCACCAGGTCTGGGATAATAAAGGGTTACGTTCTTCGCAATCCCGGCTTATTCAGGTGATATCCAGGCTCAAGTACACCCTGATGCTTGTTGGCGTAAAACATGATTTTATTGAAAGAGTATCCGGGAAAGGTTACCGGATAACCTCTAGCAATATAAAAACGCTTTATAAATTACCGGATATTGAAGTATTAAGACAGAAAATATAACTCAGCATTACTTCTAATACTTATATACCATTTCCTCACCACCTCTTTTAAAAGAGTTTTTAACATGGAGTTTTATATGAAACGTGTATTATTATCTACCGCTATTGCTTCCGTACTGATCGCATCCGCATCTCAGGCATCGGATGGAACAATCAATTTCCAGGGAAAGTTAACTGATGCCACCTGCCAGATTACGATTGACGGCTCATCTTCTCCGGCAACGGTCGTTTTACCGACACTCTCAACTCAGCTTTTAGCCGCTACCGGTGATATCGCTGGACGCACCCAGTTTAATATTGAGCTTTCTGGCTGTACCGGTCTGGTATCCACTTCTACGGCAGCAGCTTACTTTGAAAATGGTTCAACCGTTGACACCACCACCAACAATCTGGTGAACACGACTACCGGCGGCGCGGGTAACGTACAGCTACAGCTGATTGATATTCAGAGCAATAACACCATTGAGATCGGCCGTAGCTCACAAACCTCAAGCAACACTCAGGTGGTTATTCCGAATACCGCCGGGGCAAGTATCGGCACCACAATGCTACCTTATGCCGTTCAGTATTACGCGCTGGGCACCACGACGCCGGGTGTTGTCACAAGTAACGTCAATTTCAGCATTAACTATCAGTAAATTCATCGTCATTGGATGACATATGAAACCACCGATGGAAGAAACTCCATCGGTTAACAGGAAGGATCCCATAATGAAAAAAAACATTATTGCCATGCTACTCGCCATGATCACTGTCTTTCCTGCCTGCGCCTCGGTCGTTATTACCGGAACGCGCGTCATATACCCGGCAACCGAACGTGAAGTGACGGTAAAAATGGAAAATAAGGGTAGCTCACCGGTATTAATTCAGTCCTGGGTGGATAATGGCGATCCTACTTCAACCCCGGATACGGCCACTGCCCCCTTTTTACTAACTCCGCCGATTAACCGTGTTAATGCCGGGAAAGGGCAAACGTTGCGGATTCGTTTTACAGGCGAAACATTACCGCAGGATAAAGAGTCTGTTTTTTATCTTAACGTTCTGGAAATACCCCCCACGGTCAAAGGTGAGTTAGCAGAAAAGAATCTGCTTTCAATGGCCTTTCGTTCTCGCCTGAAGCTTTTTTATCGTCCACAGAATTTAATTAAAAATGCGAGTGAAGCGCCAGAAAACGTTGTCTGGAAGCGTCAGGGCAACAAGGTGACGGCAAATAATGCCACGCCATACCACGTAACGGTTGCCTACTTTTCAGAAGATGAAAAGGGGGAGAAAAACCTTGGCGCAGGCGGCATGTTAACCCCCGGCGAAACGCACACCTGGACGCTGGACCGCGTATCTACCCGCTGGTATCCCATGATTATCAACGACTACGGAGCCCTGCGCCCTGTCGATCCAAATAAAAAATAAATGAATTCGGTCTTTATTGTTGGCACCGGCCTGTAAACAGTCATGGAATAGAACGGGGTTATTAATGATTCGTACCTGTTATTTTAAACCGACGCCGTTGGCAGTGGCGATTACGCTTGGCTTTAGTCCATTTTCCATCGCGCAGGACGCCGATGAAGTGCAGTTTAATAGCAATTTTATGAGCCAGGGCAGCCAGAAAAAAATCGATTTGACTCACTATGAGCGCGATCAGGCCGTACCAGGAAAATATCGCGTGGAGCTGCGAATCAATAACCAGTATCAGGGGTTCCAGGATATTACGCTCAGCGACAGCACGCCGCCTGCCAAAACAGGTGCCATTTGCCTGGCAACTGAAGCGTGGCATACGCTACCGCTCAATATTGAGAAGCTTAGCGACGATGTACAATCTCTCCTGTCTGATAGTCGTGATGACGCTTGCCTTGCGGTCACAGAGGTTATTCCTCAGGTAAAAGCCAAATTTGACACCGGCAACCAAATGCTGGATTTAGAGATCCCCGCACTCTATTTGGTTCATAATCCTCGCGGATACGTAAATCCGGCATTATGGGAGAAAGGCGTGATGGCCGGGCTACTGACCTACAACGCCAGCTATTACCACCAGCAAAACCGGAGCACCTCTAATGACAGCGCCTATTCAGGGATAACGGCGGGTTTTAACCTGGGGAGCTGGTACTTTCGCCATAATGGCAACTGGAGCTGGCAAGATGACGTGGGTAGCCACTACCAGGCATTGAACTCCTACGTTCAACGCGATATTCCGGCGATAAAAGGACGCTTATCGCTAGGTGACCGCAATACCCGAGGCGAGCTGTTTGATACTCTCGCGTTTCGCGGCATTCAGCTGGCGAATGAGGAGCAGATGTTGCCCGATTCCCAGCGCGGCTACGCACCTATTGTTCGTGGTACTGCCCGTACGTCAGCAAAAGTGCAAATTTTCCAGCAGGGGCGACAGCTGTACGAAACCACCGTTTCACCCGGTCCGTTTGAAATTAACGATCTTTATCCCACCGGCTACGGCGGTGACCTGCAACTGGTGATAAAAGAAGCTGATGGCTCCGAGCAACAACAGATAATTCCCTATGCAGCGACCAGTAATTTGCTGCGTTCGGGCACGAACCACTATAGCCTCACGCTGGGCAAGCTGCGCAAAGATCAGGTTGAAAGCGAGCCGGTGCTTGGCGAATTGACATGGCGTCGCGGCCTGAACAACTTTTTTACCGGCTATGCTGGTCTTCAGGGTAATGATGACTATCAGGCGGGCATTTTGGGACTCGCACTGGGGACGCCCATAGGAACATTTTCTCTGGATGCCACCCAGGCGCAAACTCAGTTGGATAAGCCCCTGCAGGACTACGGTAAGCGCATGTCCGGGCAAAGCTATCAGCTAAAATATAGCCAGTTTGTCATGTCGACGGGCAGTAATTTTAACGTTGCGGCGTATCGTTATTCGACCAAAGAATATCTCGACTTTATGACCGCAATGCAGATCCGCGACGCACAGAAGTATGGCGATGATACCTGGGATATTCATCGTCCCAAAAGCCGCCTCAGCATCAGCGCCAGCCAGAATCTGCCGGTAGGATGGGGAAATTTTTACCTCAACGTCTGGCAGCAGAATTACTGGGACAGCAATCAGGGAACCGATCGCCAGTACCAGTTTGGTTATAACAACAGCTTGGGACGAGTGAGCTACGGCCTGAGCATCAACCGCAACCGCAATAGCGATGGTGATTATGAAAATCACTACCAACTGACGCTAAGTATTCCGCTCGGCAATACAACGCCATTTAGCCAGATGTCGATGAACCTGAACCACGATCCGGGCGGTACCGTGAGTGAACAACTGTCGCTGAGCGGTTCGGCACTGGAAGACAGTTCGTGGAGCTACGGTATGTCAGCGTCGAACAGTAACAGAGGGGGCTCCACCAGCGGCACGATAAATACGTCGCTGCGCAGCTCGCAGGCGATGCTTCAGGCGCAGGCAGGGACCGGTAAACATTACAACAACTACTCTTTTGGCATGAGCGGCGGCGCGATTGCGCATAGCGGCGGCGTGACGTTGACACCTTACACCGCTGATACCATGGCGCTGGTCGAAGCTAAAGGCGCGCAGGGAGCCAAGGTTAGCGGTTATCCCGGCGTCGCCGTCGACCGTTTTGGCTACGCGATTGTTCCTTATCTGAACGCTTATCAGATCAATCAGATAGAGATCGACCCAAAAGGTATTCCCGAAAACGTTGAGCTGGAGAATACCAGCCAAAAAATTGCGCCTTATAGCGGTGCAGTGGTCAAACTGCGCTTCGATACCGTACAGGGACAGGCAGTGATGATTAATTTGCCCAGAAACCCGGCGATTCCGTTTGGCGCCGATGTTCTGGACGCGGAACAGAAGGTGGTCGGCGTGGTAGGCCAGGGGCAGCGTATTTTTGCCCGTCTGGCGCAGACCTCAGGGCAACTACGCATTCGATGGGGGAAAGCGGCAGACGAAAGCTGCCTACTGAACTACGCACTGCCCTCAACCGGCAAGGCAACGGAAATGGTTAATATCAGCGCCCAGTGTCGGCGCCAGTAAAACAGGGAGGTTTACTCATGGCAGGGAAAAAAATGCTATTTAGTACATTCGGCAAAGTATTACTGCTTGCCGCATTATGGCCAGTACAGGCTCTGGCGGTTCCCACCTGCGAGAGCACTTATTCCAGGCGAACCGACTATATCCACACCAGCGCGCAGATCTTGTCTACGGGAGTGACCATCTCCGCGCTGCGCGATCTGCCTATTGGATCGGTGCTCTTTCGCCAGTATATCCAACCGGTAAATATGAGTTCCGGTGTTCGAAATTGTACCCTATCCTCTCCGGACCTGGAAACGGAGAAGATATACTACAGCGCCTACTGGGAGCCGGACGGCGCACTGCCCGCGGTAAGTGGACAGTATAACGGTGGCAATGTTTATGAAACTGGCGTTCCTGGCATCGGAATGACCGTAGGGTCAAACAAAAATGCTCTTCTTAATACGCTTCCTTTTCGTAATAATTTTTATACAACAGTTGGGGAAGGAAATGCTATGGCAGCAAGCACTCGAATGATAGGTAGCGACGGCCTTGAAGTTCTGTTGGTCAAAACCGGTAATATCGCCGCTGGTACCTGGAACGTACCAATTAATTATCCGCCGATTGTTTACTATGTGAAGTATGAAGCCAATTTGCTCAATCCGCCGACGCAGGCTCCCTTTACCGATTATGGCTACCGCTTAACCATTAGCGGATCGGTTAACGTGGTAGCCGGCACCTGCCAGACGCCGGACATCAACGTACCAATGGGTACTCACTCTATCAATCGACAAACGCAAACCACCGAATGGGTGAACTTCAATCTGCAGCTTAACAACTGCCCGCCGATGTACGGCCGCTATAACCGCAAGTCGCCGGACACCTATTCAACGGCGATGATTTCCTGGGTCGATAACACAGCAAATAGCAGCGGCGAGATTGTTAAATCGATAGGCAAGCCCGATACGCCGAACGATATCAGCTTCCGCCTGAACCCGGTCAGCGGCTATCAAACTCTGGCGGCGGGCGGCAGCTGTGCGGCATTGACCAGCGATAGCGACACCGCGAAGGGGATGTGCATCGAGATTCAAAATAACGCCAGCGAAAACATCTTAACCAACTCCCAGGCAAATATTTTGACCGACGCGAATCTGGCCTTGCAGCAAACCACCGCCAGCTACGCCATTCCGCTTAAGGCTCGCTATGCCCGCAATACAGAGAGCGCGCTAACTGGCGGAAAAGCCAACGCCGCCGTCGAATTTACCATTAACTATCAGTAGTATACTCCAATGTCCGGTGGCGCATTCTTTTGTCGGCCCGTGCAAGCGAAGCGCCACCGGGCAATCCCAGAAGATTGTTATACCACCCGCACGCCAGCGGGCATCAGCCTCTCAGGTGTGAGCAACACGCTTTCGCTGCCATCATCAGTTTCCGCGCAGAGCAGCATGCACTCCGATGTTTCCCCACGCATTTTCGCTTTCGCCAGATTACACAGCACCACCACGGTTTTCCCCAGCAGCTCTTCTTCGCTGTAGTACGGCACCAGGCTGGTCACCGTCTGCAACGTGCTCTCACCGACATCAATCTGGGCAATGTACAGCTTGTCGGCATTCGCATGACGTTGGACTGCCACTATCTTGCCGGTGCGCATTTCCAGTTTGGCAAAATCATCATAAACCACCGTTTCCATCTTTTACCTCTCAAGTAAAATTTTAGTAAAAGATAACAAATATCGTCAACGATTCTGCATAATATTGACAAGAGTGTTAGATCTATCACGGTTTACATCAGAGAAAACGCTGTGCTGATGATGAATAATACGGCGGAAATTTACTGAAAAGAGATGCAGGAGCCCACGCTTGCTTTACAATGGTTTGCGTCGATGGGGCAACGTCAGATAAGGGAAAAAATGGCTACACTAAAAGATATCGCGACCGAAGCGGGCGTCTCGCTGGCGACGGTTTCACGGGTATTAAACGACGACCCCACCCTGAACGTAAAAGAAGAGACCAAGCACCGCATCCTGGAGATTGCGGAGAAGCTGGAATATAAAAGTACCAGTTCGCGTAAGACTCAGACTCATACCGTGGGGCACCACCATATCCTGGCGATCTACAGCTATCAGCAGGATCTGGAAATTAACGATCCTTACTATCTGGCAATTCGCCATGGTATTGAAACGCAATGCGAAAAGCTTGGTATTGAGTTAACTAACTGCTACTTCAATAACGCCCTGCCCGAGCTAAAAAAAGTGACCGGCGTATTGATTGTCGGCCAGCCTTCGCGCGCAATTCGTGACGCCGCTACCGCGTTAACCGACAATATCTGCTTTATCGATTTCCATGAGCCTGGCAGCAGCTATGATGCCGTGGACATCGATCTGGTGCGTATTGCCAAAGAGGTGATCGACTTTTTTATCGCTCAGGGCGCATCGCGCATTGGGTTTATTGGCGGTCAGGATGAGCCCGGCAAGGCTGATATCCGTGAAGTGGCATTTGTAGAGTACGGTCGTCTGAAGGGCGTAGTATCGGAAGATGATATCTGGCGCGGCGGCTTTTCCAGCTCCTCCGGCTATGAACTGGCGAAAATGATGCTGGCGAAAGCGGATTTCCCCGCTGCGCTGTTCGTCGCCTCGGACTCCATCGCCATCGGCGTATTACGCGCTATTCATGAGCGTGGACTGTCTATTCCGCAAGATATTTCGCTTATCAGCGTTAACGATATTCCCACCGCGCGCTTTACCTTTCCACCGCTCTCCACGGTGCGCATTCACTCGGAAATGATGGGTAGCCAGGGCGTTAACCTGTTGGTTGAAAAAGCCCGCGACGGTCGTGCGCTACCGCTAAACGTATTCGTTCCCAGCGTACTTAAGCTACGCGGCACCACCCGTTAATCCCGTTTCTGACGCTAAATCCTCTGCGCCCGGCCCCCGGGGGCGGCGCTTCATGCGCCTTGCCCGGGCGACGGGTTCACCGCCGTCTGCAAAACGGTAGCCCGGACAGATGCGCAGCATCGCCTCCGGGAATGTCCCCTTCCCGACGCCAACCCCAGGCACCCGGTAACGCTCATTTTGTGATCGAGTTAAAGTAAATCGCCTTCGGTGGTTTTATTTAGTAAAAGTTTTACTAAAATAAACCATATCCATTTAGTCCGTTCAGGGAGGCGATATGAATCGCTGGGAAAATCTTCAACTCACTCATGAAAACAGGCTGCCGCCGCGGGCCTATTTCTTCTCTTACGATTCGCAGGCCCAGGCGCGTACCTTCGCCCGTGAAGCCAGCAGCCGCTTTTTGTCCCTCAGCGGACAATGGAACTTCCGCTTCTTCACCAACCCGCTGCTGGTACCGGAAGCGTTCACCTCGCAATACCTCAGCGACTGGGGGCCGATTACCGTGCCGGGAATGTGGCAGATGGAAGGCCACGGCCAGCTGCAATATACCGATGAAGGTTTTCCCTTCCCGATTGACGTACCGTACGTTCCGACCGATAACCCGACTGGTGCCTATCAGCGCATCTTTACCCTTAGCGACGGCTGGCAGGATCAGCAGACCATTATTAAATTTGATGGCGTCGAAACCTATTTCGAAGTCTACGTTAACGGTCAGTACATTGGTTTTAGTAAAGGCAGCCGCCTGACGGCAGAGTTCGATATCAGTCACGCGGTGACAACCGGCGACAACCTGCTGTGCGTGCGCGTTATGCAGTGGGCCGACTCCACCTATATCGAAGACCAGGATATGTGGTGGTCAGCGGGTATTTTCCGCGACCTGTACCTTGTAGGGAAAAATCCGCTGCATGTGCAGGATTTCACTCTGCGTACCGACTTTAACGACGACTATATTGACGCCACCCTCTCCTGCCAGCTGGTACTGGAAAACCTCGCCGCCCAGGCGGGTGAACTCACACTGGAATATGCGCTGTTCGACGGTGAAAAAGCGCTGTATGAAGGCGCGACCCAGCGCCTGACCGTCAACCAACAGCTGAACGTTGATTTTGCTATCGATGTGAAAGCGCCGCAGCAGTGGTCAGCAGAAAACCCGTACCTCTATCACCTGGTGATGACGCTGAAAAATGCCGCCGGGGACATTATCGAAGTTATCCCGCAGCGCGTTGGTTTTCGCGATATCAAAGTGCGTAATGGTCTGTTCTATATCAACAACCGCTACGTGATGTTGCACGGTGTTAACCGCCACGACAACGACCATCTGAAAGGCCGTGCGGTAGGAATGGACCGCGTGGAGAAAGATCTGCTGCTGATGAAGCAGCACAATATTAACTCGGTGCGTACCGCCCACTACCCGAACGACCCGCGCTTCTATGAGATGTGCGACATTTACGGCCTGTTCGTGATGGCGGAAACTGATGTCGAATCCCACGGCTTCGCCAACGTCGGCAACCTGAGCGCCATCACCGACGACCCGGCATGGGAGCACGTTTACGTCGAGCGTATCGTGCGCCACGTTCACGCGCAGAAAAACCATCCGTCCATCATCATCTGGTCGCTGGGCAACGAGTCCGGCTATGGCTGCAACATCCGCGCGATGTACCACGCCACCAAAGCGCTGGATGATACGCGTCTGGTGCACTACGAAGAGGATCGCGACGCCGAAGTGGTGGATATCATCTCCACCATGTATACCCGCGTGCCGCTGATGAACGAATTTGGCGAGCATCCACATGAAAAACCACGCATTATCTGCGAATACGCCCATGCGATGGGCAACGGCCCCGGCGGGCTGAGCGAATATCAGAACGTGTTCTATCAGCACGACAGCATTCAGGGACACTACGTGTGGGAGTGGTGCGATCACGGTATCCAGGCCACCGATGACAACGGCGCGGTGTGGTACAAATTCGGCGGCGACTACGGCGACTATCCTAATAACTACAACTTCTGTCTCGACGGGCTGATTTTCTCCGATCAGACCCCTGGGCCGGGGCTCAGAGAGTACAAACAGGTTATCGCACCGGTAAAAGTCCAGGCGACCGACATCACCCGGGGCGAGCTGCGCATCGATAATAAGCTCTGGTTCTCCACGCTGGATGACTACACCCTGCGCATTGAAGTGCGTGCCGAAGGGTCAACGCTGGCAACCCAACAGCTTAAGGTTCCGGGGCTTGCAGCAAACAGCAGTCGCGATATCAAAATCGACCTGCCGGCACTCGACGATCGCGAAACCTTCGTCAACATCATGGTGACCAAAGATTCCCGTACGCCGTACAGCGAAGCCAACCACCCAATCGCCGTCTACCAGTTCCAGCTTAAAGAGCAGACCGCAGCAAAAACACCGCTGATTAACGCCAGCGCCACCCCGCTGCACATTGCCGATGAGCGCCTGAGTTACAGCATCACCGGGCACAACTTCCGCGTGGTGTTCTCGAAAGTCAGCGGCAAGCTCAGCGAGTGGCAGGTGAACGGCATCGACCAGGTGACTCGCGAGCCGAAGATTAACTTCTTCAAGCCGATGATTGATAACCATAAGCAGGAATACGAAGGGCTGTGGCAGCCAAATCATCTGCAAATTATGCAGGAGCATCTGCGTGAATTCAGCGCCGAGCAGCGCGGTGAAACGGTGATTATTACCACCCGCAGCATCATCGCCCCGCCGGTTTTCGATTTCGGCATGCGCTGTACCTATCGCTGGCAGGTCACTCCGCAGGGCCATATCAACGTTGAGCTTGAAGGCGAACGCTACGGTGATTACCCGCATATCGTACCGTGCATCGGCTTTATGCTCGGCATTAACGGTCAGTTTGAGCAGGTCAATTATTATGGGCGCGGGCCGGGCGAAAACTACGCCGACAGCCAGCAAAGCAACATCATTGACGTCTGGCGCACCACCGTCGACGACATGTTCGTGAGCTACCCGTTCCCGCAGAACAATGGCAACCGCCAGCATGTGCGCTGGGCCTCTTTTACCGACCGCCACGGCAGCGGCCTGATGGTGGTGCCGCGTAACCCGCTCAACGTCAGCGCCTGGCACTATACGGCTGAGAATTTGCATGCTGCGCAGCACTGCAACGAACTGCGCCGCAGCGATGACATCACCCTGAATATCGACGCCCAGCTGCTCGGACTGGGCTCTAACTCCTGGGGCAGCGAGGTACTGGATAGCTGGCGCGTCTGGCTCAAACCGTTCAACTATGGCTTCACGTTGCTGCCGCTGGAAGGCGGATGCGCTTCCTCGCAGAGGCTGGCGAATCATAGCTTTGACGCCGGTTTCTTTTCCTCCGATTCACACAGCGAGGCTGAAAAATGAGAATTCTCGATAATTTAGAACAGTTTAAGCAGGTTTATCACAGCGGACGTAAATGGCAGCGCTGCGTGGAAGCCATCGATAACATCGACAATATTCGGCCCGGCGTCGCTCACTCGATCGGCGATTCGCTCTCCTATCGCGTGGAAAGCAATAGCACCACCGATGCGCTGTTTGTCGGTAATCGCCGTTATTTCGAGGTGCATTACTACTTGCAAGGCCAGCAAAAAATTGAGTTTGCCGCCAAAGATAAGCTTCAGACCGTCGCCTGCTATCGTGATGAAACCGACCGCGAATATATGAAAGGCCTTGGTGAAACCGTTCAGGTTCATGAAGGACAAATGGTGATTTGCGATACCGACGAAGCTTACCGTTTTATCTGCGATTCACCGGTCAAAAAAGTAGTGCTCAAAGTAACGATTGAAGATGGCTACTTCCTGAATAAGTAAGCCTGCGTTAAGCAACAAGAGGCCCGCGGGTGCGCTCGCTGGCCGTCCCGGTTCCAGCCCCAAATCCGGGCCAGCCAAATTTTCGGAGGACTTATGTCCGAATCAATACGTGCCAAAATAGGTAAATTCGCCTTGCTGTCGATGGCGTTTACCGCCGTATTTAACGTGCGCAATATCGTTAACAACAACATAGAGCTAGGACTAAGTTCCGCCCCTATCTTCTTGTTCGCCACGGTGGTTTACTTTATCCCGTTTGTATTTATTATCGCCGAGTTCGTCTCAGCGAATAAAAACTCCGAGTCAGGTATGTACGCCTGGCTGAAGCAACCTTTAGGCACCCGCGCGGCCTATCTGGGTTCGTTCCTGTACTGGTTTGTGAACCTGTTCTTTTTCCTGTCGCTGCTGCCGAACGTGGTGGCCTACGCGTCGTACGCGATTATGGGTTACGCCATTCCCTTCTCGCCGATGGTCACTTCACTGATCTCTATCGTCCTGTTCGCCATGGCCACCCATATCTCCACCAAAGGCGCAACCTGGCTGGGGAAAATTTCCGAATGCGTGGCATATGGCGTCTTCGCGCTGTTTGCAATTTACGTCGTCGGCGCCTTTACTGCACTGGGTTCGGGTCACGTACCAGCGCAGCCGATTACGCTGCACGCCATGGCCCCAACCATTAACTGGGCAACGCTGGGCATCATGTGCTGGATTTTCCAGGCCGCGGGCGGTGCTGAAACCGTTGCCGCCTACCTGAACGACACCAAAGGCGGGCAGAAATCGTTTATTAAAGTGATCATCACCGCCGGAGTGCTGATTGGCGGCATGTATGCGCTGGGCTCACTGCTGGTAAACGTCTTTGTGGCGCGCGAAGATCTGACCTACGCGGCGGGGATGGTGGAAATCTTCACCGGCCTTGGCGCTTACTTCCATATTTCTGAAGCGCTGATGGGCCGCTTCGTTGGCATCATTCTGTTTATCGCCATCTTCGGCAGCATGATGATGTGGACCGCCGCACCGGTAAAAATTCACTTCTCTGAAATTCCTGCGGGCATCTATGGCAAAAAAACTACCGAGCTGAACGCTCACGGCGTGCCGGTACGCGCCGCCTGGTGGCAGTTTGTCTTCGTCCTGCTGATGCTTATCGTCAATGGCTTCGGCTCCGCCAGCGTCCAGCAGATGATGAATACCGCCATCAACCTGACCGCAGGCACCGCCATGCTGCCGCCGCTGTTCATCATGGCTGCCTACTTTGTGTTCCGCTGGAAACACGATGACACGCCGCGCGACTTCCGCATGGGGTCAAGAAAGGTCGGGATGGGCGTGGTGTCGATGCTGATGGTGATTTTCCTGGTCAGCATGACCGCCTCCGCCTTCCCGCCGGGCGTCGACCTGGTGAACGCCTTCTTCATTAATGTCTTTATGACCGCAGTCTTCTCCGGTCTCGCGTGGTGGTGGATAACCCGCTTTGAGAAAAAACAGCAGAAAAGCCAACAGACGGCGCTGAAAGGCGCAGTAAATCCAGCGAAATAGGCACCAGACTTCCCGCCTGCACCATATAAGCAGGCGGGATTTTTTACCTTTTGAGATGACGTCCCGCCAACCATTTTCGTGATCGAGTTAAAGCAATTCAGTTTTACCGCTTTTGTTTACTAAAACTTTTACTAAAATCAACCGTAATACTTAACTGCCTCTACCCTACAAACAACACAATCCCCTTCGGCCACTCTCTGAGGGATAATGTGTGGAGATGTGTTATGTCTGATACCAAACGTAATACCATCGGCAAGTTCGGTCTGCTGTCGCTGACCTTCGCCGCCGTCTTCAGTTTTAACAACGTTATCAATAACAATATTGAGCTGGGGCTGGCATCGGCACCGATGTTTTTCCTCGCCACCCTGTTTTATTTCATCCCTTTCTGCCTGATTATTGCTGAATTCGTTTCGCTGAATAAAAACTCCGAGGCGGGCGTTTACGCCTGGGTCAAAAGCTCGCTGGGCGGGCGCTGGGCGTTTATTACCGCCTACACCTACTGGTTTGTGAACCTGTTCTTTTTCACCTCGCTGCTGCCGCGCGTGATTGCCTACGCCTCTTACGCTTTTCTCGGCTACGAGTACATTCTGACACCTGTCGCCACCACGGTGCTGAGCATGGCGCTGTTCGCTTTATCCACCTGGGTTTCCACCAACGGCGCAAAAATGCTGGGGCCGATTACCTCGGTCACGTCATCGTTGATGCTGCTGTTGACGCTCTCCTACATCCTGCTCTCCGGTAGCGCGCTGGTGGGCGGTATTCAACCTGCGGATCCCATTACCGTAGATGCGATGATCCCTAACTTCAACTGGGCATTTCTCGGCATTACCACCTGGATTTTTATGGCAGCAGGCGGCGCGGAATCCGTCGCGGTGTATGTTAACGACGTCAAAGGCGGATCAAAGTCATTCGTTAAAGTCATCATTATGGCGGGAATAGTCATTGGGGTGCTGTACTCGATTTCCTCGGTGCTGATTAACGTGTTTATCAGCAGCAAAGAGCTGAAGTTCACCGGCGGCTCGGTACAGGTATTCCACGGCATGGCGGTATATTTTGGCCTACCGGAACTGCTGGTTAACCGTTTTGTCGGCCTGGTCTCCTTCACCGCTATGTTCGGTTCATTATTAATGTGGACCGCCACCCCGGTAAAAATCTTTTTCTCCGAAATCCCGGCCGGGATATTTGGCAAAAAGACCGTCGAGCTCAATCAGAATGGCGTACCGGCACGCGCAGCGTGGATTCAGTTCCTGATTGTTATTCCGCTGATGATTATCCCGATGATGGGCTCCAATACGGTGCAGGATTTAATGAACACTATCATCAACATGACCGCCGCCGCCTCGATGCTGCCACCGCTGTTTATTATGCTGGCGTATCTCAACCTGCGCCGCAAGCTCGACCATTTGCCGCGCGATTTCAAGATGGGCTCGCGCACGACCGGCATCGTGGTGGTTTCCATGTTGATTGTTATTTTCGCCATCGGCTTCGTTGCTTCAACGTTCCCAACCGGCGGCAATATTCTGACGATTATTTTCTATAACGTCGGCGGGATCGTTATCTTCCTCGGATTTGCATGGTGGAAATACAGCAAATACGTGAAGGGATTAACTCAGGAAGAAAAAAGAATTGAAGCGGCACCGGCCTCTGATGCTTCTTAATAAGACTTTTTCTTAAAAATTAAAACTCACTACCTCTTAATCACTCTATGAAAAATAATAACCACTTTTACGGGGCGCTTGCCGCCCTGGCTTTTTGCGCCCCGACAATGGCTGCTGACGTTGCTCATCCAGCAGAACATGATGATATGAAGACGCCAGACATCAGCACCACGTCATATCGATTTTACGGCGAGCTGGGCGTCGGCGGATATATGGATTTAGAAGGCGATGATAAACACAAATATAGCGATGGCACCTATATTGAAGGCGGTCTGGAAATAAAGCACGGCAACTGGTTCGGCTTAATTTATGGCGAAGGCTGGACAGTGCAGGCCGATAACCAGGGTAACGCTTGGGTACCGGACCACAGCTGGGGCGGATTTGAAGGCGGTATTAACCGCTTCTATGGTGGATATAAAACCGATAACAGTACCGAGATCATGCTCAGCCTGCGCCAGGACTCATCGCTCGATGACCTGCAATGGTGGGGCGATTTCACCCCCGACCTCGGCTACGTGATCCCCAACACGCGCGACATTATGTACGCGCTCAAGGTGCAAAACCTGGCGGGCGACTTTCGCTATAGCGTGACCGCCACGCCCGCCGGGCATCACGATGAAAGCAAAGCCTGGCTGCATTTCGGCAAATATGACCGCTACGACGATAAATATACCTATCCGGCGATGGTCAACGGCTACATTCAGTACGATATCGCCAAAGATGTCACCTGGATGAACGGTCTGGAAGTGACCGATGGCACCGGACAACTGTTTTTAACCGGTATTCTCTCGCCCAATCTCGCCGCCCGCGCCTGGCACCACACCGGTCGCGCCAAAGGGCGGAACGTCCCAGGGACCGAAACCGGCTTTATGGCCAGCGCCATGTATGAGGCGCTCAAGGGTGTTTATCTCTCCACCGCGTACAGCTACGCCAAACATCGCCCGGATAACGCCGCCGAGGAAACCACCTCATTTATGCAGTTCGGGATTTGGTACGAATACGGCGGCGGGCGTTTTGCTACCGCTGCAGACAGCCGGTTCTACATGAAAAACGCCTCTGGCGATCCGAGCGACCAGGTTTTCCTGATGCAATATTTCTATTGGTAACAAGGGACAGATATACCATGAAAATAATCACCACTCTCACTCCGCTGGCCTGCGCGCTGCTGCTCAGTTTTTCCGCCCATGCGCTGACCGCTGATGAGTTTAAAAACGTCATCGACCGTAGCGGTGCGCCGCAGTCTATGCAGGATTTTGATTACGATGACCACCAGCGCTTCAACCCGTTTTTCGATCTTGGCGCATGGCATGGACACCTGCTACCGGACGGCCCTGCCACTATGGGCGGCTTTCCTGGTCCTGCGCTACTGACCGAGGAGTACATCAACTTTATGGCGACTAATTTCGACCGCCTGACGGTGTACCAGAACGGCAAAAAGGTCGCCTTCACGATGCAGGCCTGGAGCCTGCCCGGCGCGCTGGTACAGAAGCTCTCGGCCCCCGGCGTACAGGTTGAAATGACGCTGCGCTTCGCCAGCGCGCACACCTCGTTGCTGGAGACCAAAATTACCAGTAACACGCCGCTCAAACTGGTCTGGGACGGCGAACTGCTGGAGAAACTGGCCGCGAAAGAGGGTAAACCGCTGGCGGGTAAAACCATTGATGAAGCCTTCCCGGATTATCAGCGCCGCCTGAGCACCACTCACGATGGTCTGACGGTGAGCTTTGGTAAGGTCCGTTCCGCCTCCGATTTAATGACCTCCGGCGAATCGCAGTATCAGGTGCATCGCTCCCTGCCGACGGCAACCCAAGTAGACGGACATCGTTTCACCAGCAGCGCGCAGATAAATGGCTCCACAACAATCTACACCACCTACTCGCACTTGCTGACCGCCGAACAGGTGCGTCTTGAAAAGGCGCAAATCCGCGATATTCTGGCGCGCCCAGCCCACTACCTGAGCGCCTCCGAACAGCGCTGGAACGGCTATCTGCAAAAAGGGCTGACCAACCCTGATGCCACCGCAGAACAAACCCGGGTGGCGGTGAAATCCATCGAAACCCTGAACGGCAACTGGCGCGCACCCGGCGGTGCGGTGCAGCACAATACCGTCACGCCGTCGGTGACCGGACGCTGGTTCTCCGGTAACCAGACCTGGCCGTGGGATACCTGGAAACAGGCCTACGCCATGGCCCACTTCAACCCGGAGATCGCCAAAGAGAATATTCGCGCCGTCTTCTCCTGGCAGATCGCCGCCAATGACAAGGTGCGCCCGCAGGATGCCGGGTTCGTTCCGGATCTGATCGCCTGGAACCTGAGCCCGGAGCGCGGCGGCGACGGCAGCAACTGGAACGAACGCAATACCAAGCCGAGCCTGGCCGCCTGGTCAGTGATGGAGGTCTATAACGTCACCAAAGATAAAGCCTGGCTGGAGGAGATGTATCCAAAACTGGTGGCCTATCATGACTGGTGGCTGCGCAACCGCGACCACAACGGCAACGGCGTGCCGGAGTACGGTGCGACCCGCGACAAAGCGCACAATACTGCCAGCGGCGAGATGCTGTTTACCGTGAAAAAGGGCGATAAAGAAGAGGTGCTCTCTGGCCTCAAAACCTACGAGCAAGTGACGGCGAAGGGCGATTACGACAGCCTGGAGATCCCCGCGCAGGTGGCTGCCTCCTGGGAGTCCGGGCGCGATGACGCGGCGGTGTTCGGCTTTATCGATAAAGAGCAGTTGGATAGATACATCGCCAACGGCGGCCAGCGCAGCGACTGGACGGTGAAATTTGCCGAAAACCGGGATCAGAGCGGCAACCTGCTCGGCTATTCGCTGTTGCAGGAGTCGGTCGATCAGGCCAGCTATATGTACAGCGATAACCACTATCTGGCAGAGATGGCGACCCTTCTCGGCAAGCCGGAAGAGGCAAAACGCTATCAGGCGCTGGCGAAAAAGCTCGCCGACTACATCAACACCTGCATGTTCGACCCGCAGACAAAATTCTATTACGACATCCGTATTGAGGAGCAGCCGCTGGCGAACGGCTGCGCCGGTAAGCCGATCGTCGAGCGCGGCAAAGGCCCGGAGGGCTGGTCGCCGCTGTTTAACGGCGCGGCGACTCAGGCGCATGCCGACGAGGTGATTTCGGTGATGTTGGATAATAAAGAGTTCAACACCTTTGTACCGCTGGGCACTGCCGCATTAACCAATCCGGCGTTTGGCGCGGATATTTACTGGCGCGGTCGCGTGTGGGTGGATCAGTTCTGGTTCGGCCTGAAAGGGATGGAACGCTATGGCCATCGCGAAGAGGCGCTGAAGCTGGCGGACGCTTTCTTCAGGCACGCCAAAGGGTTAACCTCCGACGGCCCGATTCAGGAGAACTACAATCCGCTGACCGGCGCGCAGCAGGGAGCACCGAACTTCTCCTGGAGTGCTGCGCATTTGTATATGTTGTATAACGAGTTTTTCCGTCAGCCGTAGCGATGTTCCCTCACCCCGGCGGGGTGAGGGCTCGCTTTATACCTGCGGCAGCAGGCCGATAAAGCTGCGTTTCTGCCGCGGCTGCGACATCAGCGCCTCCAGCTTCTCTACGC
The DNA here is from genome assembly GCF_027492335.1 of Klebsiella sp. Classification (NCBI taxonomy): domain Bacteria; kingdom Pseudomonadati; phylum Pseudomonadota; class Gammaproteobacteria; order Enterobacterales; family Enterobacteriaceae; genus Klebsiella; species Klebsiella sp. Next base: position 53,725 of record NZ_JAPUEW010000034.1, read on the forward strand.
AGGCCAGATAGTGCGGGGTCTTCTTGTGCGCCAGCACCGCCTCATCGTCCTTATAGGCTTCATAGATAAAAAAGCGCGTCTTCACCTCCGGGTCCTGCAATACGTCAAAGCGCAGATTGCCCGGCTCCAGCAATGCTCCCTCGTGGTTGGCGCGAAACACCTCAAGGAACTCATCGACCCGCTCCGGTTTAATATTAATTTCCACCAGCGTCACGTTCATTTCAGCTCTCCCTGTTTTTCCTCCTGCCAGAACTGATACGCCTCGCGAGCGCTCAGGTTCTCATGCACCACTTTTTTCACCGCCTTCAGCATCGCGCGCGGCGCGCTGGACTGGAAGATATTGCGCCCCATATCCACACCGGATGCGCCCTGGTCTATCGCCCGCCAGCACATCTCCAGCGCTTCCAGCTCCGGCAGCTTTTTGCCCCCGGCGATCACAATGGGTACCGGACAGCTGGCGGTGACTTTTTCAAAACCGTCCTCAACAAAATAGGTCTTCACGAACTGCGCGCCCATCTCAGCGGCAATACGGCTGGCTAGCGAGAAGTATCGGGCGTCGCGGGTCATCTCTTTACCCACGCCGGTCACCGCCAGCACCGGCATCCCGTAGCGGTTCCCGGCATCCACCAGCTTGATGATGTTGTTAATCGACTGATGCTCGTGCTCGCTGCCGATATAAACCTGCGCCGCCACCGCGCAGACGTTCAGGCGCAGCGCGTCCTCCATCGCCACCGCCACGCATTCGTTGGAAAGCTCGCTGAGGATCGAGTTACCGCCTGAGGCGCGCAGCACCACCGGCTTATTCGTCGCCGCAGGCACCTGACTGCGCAGCACGCCGCGGGTACACATCAGCACGTCAGTTTCTTCAAACAGCGGCGCGATAGAGAGGTCAATACGCTCCAGCCCGGTGGTCGGCCCCTGAAAATAGCCGTGATCGAACGCCAGCATCACCGTGCGGTTGCTCTGCGGATTAAAGATACGCGCCAGCCGCGACTGCATCCCCCACTCCAGTGAACCACAGCCCTTCAGCGTATAGAGCGTGTTCTGCTGCGGACGGTCTAAGCCGAAGTTTTTTCCCTCTTTGATATCGTCTAAATCAGCCATCTCATCCTCCATCAGAAATCGTAGTTATTGATATTCTCTTTGGTGAACACCACCCGCTCCGGCAGCAGCACGATACCGTTACCTTTCGCTTCATACTGGTAGCCCTGCACGCTATTTGGCTCGACTTTCAGGGTGCCGAGATCTTTCACATCGACGCTGTCGCCAACGTTAAGATCGCCCTTCTTCAGCAGACGATCGGCGACGTTAACGGCGATCTTGCCCTGCTGCACCACGTCCCACAGGCCAAAAGCTTTTACCGTGCCGCGTTCGACGTAGGGGCGCATCACGTTCGGGGTACTAAAACCGACGATTGCCACGCCCTGGCGCTTGAGGTTCTCCGCCGCCTGCGCCGCCGCCGGGAGCGCGTTGGCGTCCGGGGCGATAATGGCGTCGAGATCCGGATACGCTTTTAAGATCCCCTCGGCGGTTTGCAGTGATTTCGTGGCATCGTTATAGCCAAACTGGGTGGTCACCACTTCCCACTGCGGATGCTCTTTTTCGATTTTGGCTTTCGCCTCTTTTACCCACTGGTTCTGGTCGGTGACCGTTGGGCTGGAGTAGAAAAACGCCACTTTGGCGGTGGGTTTCGTCACCTGTTTTTCCGCCATCTCCACCAGCAGGCCGCCGAGCTGCTGCGGTGTCCCCTGGTTGATGTAGATGCTGCGGCACTCCGGTTTAGTGTCGGAGTCCCAGGTCAGGACCTTGACCCCGCGCTGCATCGCCCGCTTCAGCGCCGGGCACAGACCGTCCGGCGATACGGCAGAGACGATGATCGCGTTATAGCCCTGGTTGACGAAGTTGTTGATCAGCTGCACCTGGCCGGAGACGCTCGGTTCGGTCGGGCCGTCGTAGGTGACGTCCACGCCGAGCGCTTTGCCCGCCTCTTTCGCGCCGTTACCGCCGCTGGTAAAGAAGCCGACGCCAACCAGCTTGGGAATAAAGGCGATGCGGTCTGCCGCCTGAGCGGTTGCCACACTTAATGCCACTGCCAGCACCATCAGTTTTAATTTCATTTTATGCTCCGATTGTTTTACGCGAGAAAAGACGCCGCCAGGTCATCCGCACCCATTCACGGTGCAGGCTCAGCGAGCGCCCCATCACCACCACAACCAACAGCGCCCCTGACAGCGCGCTCGACACCTGGTTGGGGATGCCGACCATCTGTAAACCTTGTTGTAAATAGCCCACCAGCAGCGCCGCCAGCGCGGTGCCAATGATAGAGCCGGAACCGCCGTAGATATTGGCTCCCCCGAGCACCGCGGCGGTTAGCGCGGGCATCAGCAGGTCGCGGCCTAAATCCGAGCGCGCCGAGCCGAAGTAGGAAACCATTACCAGCGCGGCAATCGCCGAGGCCACGCCGACCAGGCCATACAGCACGTACGGCATGCCGTTTACGGACAACGCCGCATAGCGCGCGGCGCGCGGGTTTTGTCCGAGCAGAAACAGATGGCGGCCAAAGCGCCCGCGATGGGCCAGCAGCCAGAAGAAAAAAGTAATCACGGCGAACAGCACCAGCGGGATCGGCAGGCCGAACAGCGTCAGGTTGGCGAAGGCGGTAAAGCTATCCGGGAATCCGCCGATACCTTCGTAGCCGGTCGCCCCTGCCATGCCCGAAAGCAGCAGCGCACCGCCGCCGTAGAGGTACAGGGTGCCGAGGGTAATCACCAGCGGGCTGATGCCGGTATAGTGGATCAGCGCCGCGTTCAACAGCCCGCACAGCAGGCCAAGCAGCAGCGTCAGCGGAATTGCCAGACTCATCGGCCAGCCCGCCTGCATCATCACCCCCAGCGCGATAGCGCACAGGCCAATAGTCGAACCGAGCGAAATATCAATCCCGCCGCTGATAATCACCAGCGTCAGCGGCAGGGCCACGATACCAATGCAGATAAAATCGCTGGTGCTGAACAGCAGCATATTGAGATCCAGCATGCGCGGATTCAGCGCGCCGAACAGCAGGATCTCCAGCACCAGTAACGCCAGCAGCGCGCTTTCCCAGTTGAGCTTCATTTACGCTACCTCTTTGTTTTTGCGTTCGGGAAAGGGGGCCACGCGCTTGCCCCCTTTATTGCCGGGCTGAAAGCGGCTGTACTTCAGCGCCCGCTGATGGCGAGCCAGCGCCTGGCGCAGTCGTCCGTCAAGCACCAGCACGCCAAGCAGCACCAGACCAGCGATAAAGTCGTTCCACCACGCCGGGAGGCGGAACAGCACCAGCACGGTGTCGATTTGGGTGAGGAAGAACGCGCCGAGGAAAGCACCGAGCAGCGTACCGGTTCCGCCAAGCAGCGAGATACCGCCGAGCACACAGGCGGCGATGGCCTTCATCTCCAGGCCGCTGCCGGTCTGATTAGGCACAAAACCAATCTGTGCGGCGAAAACAATCCCGGCGCAGGCCGCCAGCATGCCGTTAAGGGTAAAAGCCAGCATCCGCGTACGGTTTACCGCCACCCCGAGCTGGCGGGCGGCGGCAAGGTTATCGCCGACGGCGTAAAAATCTCGGCCAAAGGCGGTACGTGAAAGTACCCAGCCGCCCACCAGCAGCAGCGCCAGCACCAGCCAGCCCAGCGGCGAGATGCCGATAAACGCCGGTTCCGATAGCGCCTTCAGGCTGTTTGGCAGGCCTTCAATCCACTTGCCGCCGGTCCACAGCAGCATCACCCCACGATAAAGCCCGAGGGTGCCGAGCGTAGCGACTATCGCCGGGATCCGCAGCCCCACCACCAGCAGGCCGTTAAACGCCCCGGCCAGCGCACCGATCGCCAGCGCAAAGGCGATGGCCGTCATCAGCCCATATCCACTGTTCAACGCCACGCCCACCGCGATAGCGCTCAGGCCGACGGTGGAACCAACGGAGACGTCTATATTGCGGGTCAGCATCACCAGCGTCGCCCCCAACGCCAACAGGCAGAGGATTTGCGAGCTGGCGAATATCATTGCCAGGGTTTGCAAGCTGAAATAAGCCGGGTTGAGCGCCACCAGCCCGGCAAACAGCACCACGATGGCGAGAAAGGCGCTCAGTTCGCGATTCTTGAGTAACGTTTTCATGGCTGTCCTCCGAAGGCCAGGGTCATCATCCGGTCGACGGTGACCGCCTGCTGCGAAAGCTCGCCGCTCTGTCTGCCCTGATGCATCACCAGCACCCGATCCGCCAGACCAACAAACTCATCAAGATCGCTGGAGATCATCAGCACCGCCACGTTCTGGGCGGCCACGCTTTTCAGCAGTTGATAGATGTCGGCGCGGGCGGAAACGTCCACCCCGCGCGTTGGCTCATCGACGATCAGCAGCAGAGGGTTAGCCTCCAGGCAGCGCGCCAGCAGCACCTTCTGTTGATTGCCGCCGGAGAGCGTACGCACCGGGCGATCGCCATCGGTCATTTTGATCCCCAGCGCCCGGTGATAGCGCTCGACCACCGCCGCTTCGCGCTTGTTCTGCTGCCACAGCGACGGTTGGTTAAACATTACCGTGTTCCAGCGCACTGGCGCGTCGAGAAACAGCCCTGAGACCTGACGGTCTTCCGGCAGATAAACCAGCCCGCTGGCCAGCCGGTTGCGGGTGCTGTCGCGGCTGATATCACGGTTTTCCAGCCATACCCGCCCGGCGCGTACCGGGCGCAGACCATACAGCGTTTCGGCAAATTCAGTGCGCCCGGATCCGACCAGCCCGGCGAGGCCGACGATCTCTCCGGCATGGATCTCAAGGCTGAGATCGATAAAACCTTCCCCGGTCAGATCCTCGACCCGCAGCACCGGGAAATCCTGCGCCTGAGTGCGGCGATTGCCCGGCAGCGCCAGCCACAACTTTTGCGTATCGCTTAGCGTATGGTCGCGCCCAACGGGCGTCATCGCGCCGATCAGCTGGTTGTCGCCGTATTGCGCGGTTTCCCCGCTCAGCACCACCGCACCGTCGCGCATGACCGATACGTGGCTGGCGACCTGGCGGATCTCGGGGAGTTTGTGCGAGATAAACACGACACCGACGTCGAGATCCTGCAAAGCGCGGATCTGGCGAAACAGGCGATCTGTCTCCCCCGGCGTTAATGAGGCGGTCGGTTCATCAAGGATCAGAATCTGCGCGTCGCGCATCAGCCCGCGCAGGATCTCCACCATCTGCTGATCGGCAACTTCCAGGGTGCTGGCCGCTGCATCAAGCTGAAGCTGGCAGTTGAGCTGCTGGAGCTTTTCCTGCAAGCGAGCCTCGTTATCAGCCCGCCTCGGCAGACGAAAAAGAATGTTTTCCCGCACCGTCAGGTTGGGAAAGAGCATCGGTTCCTGAGGTACCAGATACACGCCCTGCTGATGGGCCTGCGCAGGATTGAGGCGCGCAAAGGTGCGTCCGCCGAAGATCAGCCCACCGCTGTCGGGCGTTTCCACCCCGGCGATAATCTTCATCAGCGTCGATTTCCCCGCCCCGTTACCGCCCATTAGCGCGTGTACCTGGCCGGAAAGCAGCGCGAAATCAATATGCTTCAGCACGGTCACGCCGGAGAACTGTTTGCAGATTTGGCGAGCTTCAAGCAGTGGCTTCATTATCACGCCCCGATTTGAACAAAAGATTTTTTCATTTAATAATGTTCAAAAGCGTAGACGGTGAACTATATTTACAACCGTGCAAAGATCACAGTTTTATGCTTTAGATCGTTTGGATAAAACCAGAGAACAACGAAAGATCGGTTTTGCCAGTCGGCTCACATTTTCCGACCGCGCAATAACGAACATATGATCTAAATTTTTATAAGAGTTCACTTTATGAGCGAAAAACGCATTACGGAAGAGAGCCGCTACGCCGGGCTGGCGTTAGCCGAGGAAGAGCTGGTGGCGCGGGTGGCCTGGTGTTACTACCACGATGGCTTAACCCAGAACGACATCGGCGAGCGTTTAGGACTGCCGCGGTTAAAGATCTCCCGCCTGCTGGAGAAAGGCCGCCAGTCCGGGGTGATCCGGGTACAAATTAACTCGCGCTATGAAGGCTGTCTGGCGCTGGAGACCGAACTCCAGCAGCGCTTCGGCCTGAAAATCGCCCGCGTACTGCCCGCGCTGAATACCCCGCCGATGAACACCCGGCTGGGAATTGGCGCGGCACAATCGTTAATGGGCGTGCTCGAGCCGGGGCAGTTGCTGGCAGTGGGCTTTGGCGAAGCAACGATGAGCTGCCTGCAGCATCTGAGCGGATTTATCGGCTCGCAGCAGGTACGGCTGGTGACGCTTTCCGGCGGCGTCGGCCCCTATATGACCGGCATCGGCCAGCTGGATGCGGCCTGTAGCATCAGCATGATCCCCGCGCCGCTCAGGGTGTCATCGGCCGATGTGGCGGAGATCCTGCGCCGGGAATCCAGCGTCCGCGACGTGATCCTCGCGGCCACGGCGGCAGATGTGGCGGTGGTCGGCATTGGCGCGATCGATCAGCGCCGCGACGCGACTATCCTGCGTTCCGGCTATATCAGTGAAGGCGAACAGCTGATGTACGCCCGTAAAGGCGCAGTGGGCGATATTTTAGGTTATTTCCTGCAGGCCGACGGCAAACCGGTCGAAGGGCTGGAGATCCATCGGGAACTGCTCGGCGTCACCCTCGATGAACTGGCGCAGTTGCCGACTATCGTCGGCGTTGCCGGGGGTGCAGAAAAAGCGCAGGCGATTTACGCGGCCCTGATCGGCAAGCGGATTAATGGCCTGGTAACGGAAGAGACAACAGCACGCGCGGTGCTCACGCTGGCCTCATAATGGCCCTGCGCCGCGCAACAATAGCGAGGCGCATGTCATGAGTTACCTTTTAGCGTTAGATGCCGGAACCGGCAGCATTCGGGCAGTGATTTTCGATCTCAATGGACGCCAGATTGCGGTCGGCCAGGCCGAATGGAAACATCTGAGCGTGGACAACGTTCCCGGCTCGATGGAGTTTGACCTTGGCACCAACTGGCAGCTGGCCTGCCTGTGCATCCGCCAGGCGCTGGCCGCCGCTCATCTCTCCCCGGCGGATATTCAGTCCGTCGCCTGCTGTTCAATGCGCGAAGGTATCGTGCTTTATGACCGTAACGGCGAGGCCATCTGGGCCTGCGCCAACGTTGACGCTCGCGCCAGCCGTGAAGTGGCGGAGCTTAAAGAGATCCACGATTATCGCTTTGAATCTGAGGTGTACGGCGTTTCCGGGCAGACTCTGGCGCTGAGCGCCATGCCGCGCCTGCTGTGGCTGGCCCACCATCGCCCGGATATCTACCGCAAAGCGGCAACCATCACCATGATCAGCGACTGGCTGGCGGCGAAGCTCTCCGGTGAGCTGGCGGTCGATCCTTCAAACGCCGGGACCACCGGTATGCTCGACCTGTTCAGCCGCGACTGGCGTCCGGCGCTGCTGGATATGGCCGGGCTGCGGGCCGATATTCTCTCGCCGGTGAAAGAGACCGGTACCGTGCTCGGCGCGGTCACCGACACGGCGGCCCAACAAAGCGGTTTGCGTGCCGGAACGCCAGTAGTCATGGGTGGCGGCGATGTCCAGCTCGGCTGCCTCGGGCTGGGGGTAGTGCGCGCCGGGCAAACTGCGGTGCTCGGCGGAACCTTCTGGCAGCAAGTGGTCAATCTGCCGGAAGTGCGCACCGACCCGGAGATGAATATCCGCGTTAACCCGCACGTGATCCCCGGTATGGCGCAGGCGGAATCCATCAGCTTCTTTACCGGACTGACCATGCGCTGGTTCCGCGATGCCTTCTGTGCGGAAGAGAAACTGGTTGCCGAACGGCTCGGCGTCGATGCCTATTCGCTGCTGGAAGAGATGGCCAGTCGGGTTCCAGCGGGCTCCCACGGAGTGATGCCCATTTTCTCCGACGCTATGCATTTTAAGCAGTGGTACCACGCCGCGCCGTCGTTTATTAACCTCTCCATCGACCCGGAAAAATGCAATAAAGCCACGCTATTCCGGGCGCTGGAAGAGAACGCGGCGATTGTTTCCGCCTGCAATCTGGCGCAGATTTCGCAGTTTTCCGGCGTGAAGTTTGACAGCCTGGTGTTCGCTGGCGGCGGTTCAAAAGGGGCGCTGTGGAGCCAGATTCTTAGCGACGTGACCGGGCTGCCGGTGCGGGTGCCCGAGGTTCGTGAAGCGACCGCGCTAGGCTGCGCGATTGCCGCCGGGGCCGGTGCGGGGTTGTACAGCGATATGGCGGCAACAGGCGAGAAGCTGGTGAGCTGGCATCGGGTATTCACGCCAAACCCGGCGCATCGCGAGCTGTATCAGGAGATGATGGCCAAATGGCAGTCGGTTTACGCCGAGCAGCTCGGTCTGGTGGACAGCGGATTGACGACATCGATGTGGCAGGCGCCGGGGCTGGCGCGCCGTGCGCCTGTTGCCCCCTCACCCTAACCCTCTCCCCGCAGGAGAGGCACAACTCCGTCCTTCTCCCTCTCCCAGCCGGGAGAGGGTCGGGGTGAGGGCAGTCTTCCTGCGCCGTTCTTTGAATCCCATCACAATCGCTGCACTCCCCTTTTCCCTTTTTGCCCGCGACGGCTAAATTAGTAACTCATCCGACCACATAACAATAATTTTACATTGGAAGCTATTATGAGCCGCTACCCGTCGCTTTTCTCCCCGCTTGAGCTGGGGTTCACAACGCTCAAAAACCGCGTGTTGATGGGCTCGATGCATACTGGCCTGGAGGAACTCCCGGACGGCGCACAGCGGCTGGCGGCCTTTTACGCCGAGCGCGCTCGCCACGGGGTAGCGCTGATTGTCACCGGCGGCATTGCCCCTGCGCCTTCCGGCGTCACCATGGCGGGCGGCGCGGTGCTTAACGACGCCAGCCATCTGGCCCACCATCGCCATATTACCGACGCGGTACACCTGGAAGGCGGAAAAATCGCCCTGCAGATCCTGCATACCGGGCGCTATAGCTACCAGCCTAAACTGGTCGCCCCTTCCGCGCTTCAGGCACCAATCAACCCCTTCACGCCGCATGAACTGAGTCATGATGAGATCTTACAGCTGATCGATGATTTCGCCCGCTGCGCCCAACTGGCGCGGGAAGCCGGGTACGATGGCGTCGAGGTGATGGGCTCTGAGGGTTATCTGATTAACGAGTTTCTCGCCACGCGCACCAACCTGCGCGACGATCAATGGGGCGGCGATTATGCCCAACGTATGCGTTTTGCTATTGAGGTCGTCAAAGCCGTTCGCGAACGTGCGGGCAGCGATTTTATTATCATCTACCGCCTGTCGATGCTCGACCTGGTGAGCGGTGGCAGCACCCTGGCAGAAGTCACTGAGCTGGCAAAAGCCATTGAGGCCGCCGGGGCGACCATTATCAATACCGGCATCGGCTGGCACGAAGCGCGTATTCCCACCATCGCCACCCCGGTGCCGCGCGGCGCGTTTAGCTGGGTCACCCACAAGCTGAAGGGCGCGGTGTCGATCCCGCTGGTCACCACCAACCGGATTAACGATCCCGAAGTGGCGGAGGCGATCCTTGCCCGTAAAGATGCCGACATGGTGTCGATGGCCCGCCCTTTCCTCGCCGATAGCGAATTTCTTTCTAAAGCACAGAGCGGGCGCGCGGATGAGATCAATACCTGCATCGGCTGTAATCAGGCCTGCCTGGATCAGATCTTCGCCGGAAAAGTCACCTCGTGTCTGGTCAACCCGCGCGCCTGCCATGAAACCCAAATGCCGATAGTGCCCGCAACAGCGCAGAAGCGGCTGGCGGTAGTCGGTGCTGGCCCTGCCGGACTGGCGTTTGCCGTTAACGCCGCCTCACGCGGTCATCAGGTGACGCTTTTTGACAGACACAAAGAGATTGGCGGCCAGTTTAATATCGCCAAACAGATCCCCGGCAAAGAGGAGTTCTACGAAACTCTGCGCTATTACCGGCGAATGCTGGATCTGACCGGCGTCGTTTTGCGGCTTGAAACCCTGGTGACGGCAGACGATCTGCGGGCATTTGATGAAATTATCCTCGCCACCGGGATCGCCCCACGGATGCCGGATATCGCGGGCATCGATCATCCCAAGGTGCTGAGCTATCTCGACGTTCTGCGCGATAAAGCGCTGGTCGGCGAGAAAGTGGCAATTATCGGCTGCGGCGGAATCGGTTTTGATACCGCCATGTATCTCAGCCAGTCCGGCGTCGCCACCAGCCAGAATATCGGCGAATTTTGCGCAGAATGGGGAATTGATACCACTCTGCAGGCCGCCGGAGGGCTTCGCGCGGAGGGAATGCAATTGGCGAAAAGCCCGCGTAAGATAGTGATGCTCCAGCGTAAAACCAGCAAGCCCGGCGACGGTTTAGGGAAAACGACCGGCTGGATCCACCGCACCACCCTGCTGGCCCGCGGCGTCAAAATGATCCCCGGCGTCAGCTATCAACGGATTGATGATCAAGGCTTACATGTGACGATCGGTGGTGAATTGCAGATACTTAACGTCGATCAGGTTATCATCTGCGCCGGACAAGATCCTCGACGAGAACTGGCCGACCCGCTGCAGGGTGCGGGAAAAACGGTACACCTGATCGGCGGCTGCGACGTGGCGATGGAGCTGGATGCCCGGCGGGCGATCTCCCAGGGCACAAAGCTGGCTCTGGAGATTTAGGGGGCATCCATGGGATGGCGCTACAACTGCGGGAGACAGTAACCCGGCAAAGGCGTCAGCCGCAGCCGGGGAAGCAATAAGACTCAGCGCTGTTTACGCACCTTTGTCGCTTTCAACACCACAAATTTATTATTGGTGGCGATAGTCGTGCAATTGCCGAACGCACGTTTCAGCTTGCGGAAATAATCGAGGTGGCGGTTGCCGACCACGTACAGCTCGCCGCCGTACTTCAGGCTGCGGCGGGCATCGTTAAACATCTGCCAGGCAATATGATCGGTGATCGCGTGCTGCTGATGGAACGGTGGGTTGCAGAGAATGGCATCAAAGCGGTCCGGCTCAATGTCAGTCAGGGCGTTATTGACCACAAACTCGCAGCGCTCAATATCGTCCGGCATGTTGGTTTCGACGTTTAGCTGGCTGGAAGCCACCGCCATATATGACTCATCGGTAAACATCACCCGGGCATTAGGGTTTAAGGCCAGCGCCTGAAGACCAATCACGCCGTTGCCGCAGCCGAGGTCGGCAATTTCACCTTCGATGCCTTCCGGCAAATACTCGAGGAAGAAGCGCGCGCCCACATCGAGACCGCTGCGGGCAAACACGTTGGCGTGGTTATGGATAGTCCATGGAGTACCGTCCAGTTGCCAGCTGTAGGTCTGCGGTGCATCAGCGACTTCAGGCGCAGTAAAGGTACAGAAAATCAACCGCGCCTTTTTCCATGCCAGCGATGTCGTGGTGGTACCGAGGATCTTTTCGAACAGCGCCAGGGTGGAGTTATGCACATCGCGCGCTTTTGCTGCGGCGATGATGCGGGTTTCCGGTGTCACCACATCACGCAGCGCACGCAGCTGCTGCTCTAACAGCGCCAGCTGTTTCGGCACCTTAATTAATACCAGTGCCGGTGCTGCGGGTAGCTCGCTCAGGGAATCCTGAAAGCGCACGCTCTCTTCATCAATGCCGTTCATCCGCAGGTTGTAGCGGGTTGCCAGCTCAGACACGTAGGAGTCGTTGATGCTCACCGGGTTGCGTTCCGCCAGCGCACAGCCCAACGCGCCGAAGCTATCATTGAAAATGAGCGTCAGGCCGTCGACGTCATTCACCTGTTGCAGCAGATACTCATCCGCCGCTTCCCATGCCTGAAGCGCTTCCTCTTCAGCATTTGGTGGGAACCGCTCTAATGTGAATAACTCACCGTTTAACTCTACCTGGCTCATCGCCTCTGTGCCTCCGGAATACTAAAACCCGCGAGTTTATACGCAAACTTCGCCCAGTTGAATAGAGATACGCCGATTATCTCCTCCTCACGGGCGATTGCGTATTACGCCGGGAGGTCATCCTGCGACAGGCGAGACAAGCGCTTATCATTCAGACTGTATTTGCCCATGATAACGATCAGCAGCGCGACCAGAACACCGGGGAAAACGGTGAACAGCAGCTTGATCATCTCCAGCGCGGACTCGGTTTGCTGTGCCGCGCCGCCAACGTAGTCACCCCATGCCAGCATATAGCCCACCAGCGCGCCGCCGATGGCGATACCCAGCTTAATAGCAAAAAGATTAGTTGAAAAAACGATCCCGCTGAGCTTTTTACCGCTGCGTTTTTCTTCCGCATCAATAATATCGGACAGCATGCTCCACTGTAGCGGCGTGGCGGCAAGCTGAATAATGTTGATGATAATCACCAGCGCAAAGATAGCGGCCACGTTACCCGCTGGGACAAAGTACATCCCAATCAGCAGCACCGCCTCCAGGGCCATCGAGATTTTAAATCCTTTGACCTTATCAATATTTTTAAAGATAAACGGTGAGAGCATCGCTCCCAGCACGCCGGACGCGAGGGTGGTGGTTAACAGCAGGCTGCCTAAATCCGCTCGCCCCATAATATTGTTGACGTAGTACAGCGTCGTTCCGCCTTTGAACAGCACCGCAATCAGGTTGACGACGTTGAGCGCGAACAGAATGCGCCAGTCTTTATTGGCGAGCAGCGTTTTCAGGTCATCAAGAATGCTGCTTTGGTTATTGACCGCAATATCCGTGGTGTAGCGCTCTTTGGTCAGGCCAAAGCAGATAAAGAACAGAATGATGCTCAGGCATCCCATCACAATCATGGTGTAAAAATAGCCGTTCTGCACGTTCCCCTGGCCAAGAAAAGCCACCAGCGGCAGCGCAGTAAGGGAAACAATCAGGCCGCCAAGGGTACTGAGCGCAAAGCGCCAGGACTGGAGCGAAACGCGTTCTCTGGAATCGTTAGAGATATTATTGATCATCGCGCAATACGGTACGTTAATGGCCGTATAGACTAAAGATAATAAGGTATAAGAAACATAAGCATAAATAAGTTTACCAGTATAGCCAAAATCCGGCGTATAAAACGTTAAGCAGCAAAGTACGCCAAATGGAATAGCGAACCACAAAATATAGGGTCGGAACTGACCATATTTAGTTCGGGTTCTGTCCGCCACTGCGCCCATTAATACATCGGTTACCGCATCTAATACTCTGACGGCGAGAAACATGGTCCCCATATGGGCTGGGCTTAAACCGAATACGTCGGTATAAAACCAGGCCATAAACAGCATTACCGTCTGCCAGACTAAATTACAGCCGGTATCGCCTAACCCATAACTAAATTTTTCTTTGATACTTATACGGGCAGTATTCATCGCGTCTCCACAAAAAAGAATTATAGCAACCGTAATTTATACTCTAAATAATTCGAGTTGCAGGAAGGCGGCAACGCAGAGAATCCCCAGGAGCTTACTAAAGTAAGTGACTGGGGTGAGCGAGGAAAGCCAACGCACATGCAACTTGAAGTATGACGGGTATATACGTTATTGCGAAGGGCCTGCTGATTATGTATAAATCATCCTGTGAAATATAAGAAGAGTGTACTCGATGAGTGATGAATCTCCCGTTTTCGAAAAGATCCCCGTGGGCACCGGCGAGCTGTTTACGCTGCGTGTAGACAACATAAATGATTTCAATGGGATAAACGTAGTCCCCCATTATCATATGATGGATGAGCTGATGTGGTTCCGGGAATCAGGGGGAAGTTATTCGATCGGTGATGAAAAATTCACCATTAAAAACAATACTCTGGTATTTGTTCCCGCCTTACTGATTCACGAAATGACGCTACCGCCCGCCGCCAGCCACAAGCGCTATCTGATGCAATTTGAGAAAGAGTGGCTGGAGGGGTACGACCTGTCATTGCCCGCCGCCCACTGCGGCGCGGTGGTGTATCTTTCCGGTGAAGAGGCCGAACGCCTGGAGCTACTGCTAGGCTGGTGCGGAGAGTTCAGCGACTTCTCCGATTCGCTATTCCGATCGCTTATGCAAAGCGTACTGCTCCACGCGTTTAATAGCCTGAAAGACTCGGTCCAGATTACCGAACGCACCAGCCATCGCTACCTCAGCGAGCTTATCGAACTACTGCAGTCCATCGATGCCTGCGAGAATTTTGAAATGACCACCGAAGAGGCCGCCCGCCGCTGCCAGTGGTCGAAATCCTGGTTTTCAAAAACCTTTAAATCGGCCTTTGGAATCAGCTTCAAAAAGTTCATGCTGCTGCGCAAACTCAATATTGCCATCAATCTCCTGACCAATACCGACCTGAAGATCAGCGACATCTCACAAAGCGCTGGTTTCACCGACAGCGCCTACTTTTGCCTAAAGTTCAAAGAGATGATGAACGATACTCCGCTGGCCTTTCGCCACAAGGTCAGAAGCACCGCTGCGGTAGGGAGCCGCGCAGATAAATAAATCGCTTTTTGTGAGCGAGATCACTGGGTGAGTGGACGTTTATTATATAAATAAAACCAGTCTATATATCCCCCGACAGACCGACTACTTACAATCATCGTTATATTTTTTGCATCAAGGGTAAATACGATGATTCAGAATCCTGTTTTTAAAGGTTTTAATCCTGACCCCAGTATATGTCGACGCGGTGATGATTATTACGTGGCGGTATCATCATTTGAGTGGTTTCCCGGCTTACCGGTTTATCACACCAGGGATCTTAAACATTGGCAATTACTCACTCACGTTCTTACCGACGATAACAACCCAGATTTAAAAAAACTGCCTTCAGCCAAAGGAATTTGGGCACCAAGTCTGACCTGGTGCGAAGAAGAACAACTGTTTTACGTTATTTATGGTGTGATGAACTCCATGAGTTCACGCTATTTTGACGTAGATAATTATCTTATTACCGCCAGTGAAATAACCGGCCCGTGGAGCGAGCCAATATATCTCCACTCCGCCGGGTTCGATGCCTCAATCCTTCACGACAACGACGGTAAAAAATGGATCGTCTCTCTGGAGTGGGAAACCCGTGAAGGCTACGAAAAACCGGGGGCCATTTGCCTGGTGGAGTACTCGCCACAAACACAAAGTATCATCGGCTACCCGCAGCGAATCTGGCATGGCGGTACCAACCGCGGCTGTATTGAAGCACCACATCTGACCCGGCGCGGCGACTATTACTACCTGATGGTTGCCGAAGGCGGTACCGGATACGGGCATGCGGTCACCATGGCCCGCGCAACGGAAGTCACCGGCCCCTATGAAGGCGATCCGATGAACCCAATCGTCACCTCCTGGCCGCAGAACTTTAACGAGCGTAAAGACGCAGGGCATCTGAAGCCGCACTACTTCAATCCGGAAACCTATCTGCAAAAGGCCGGGCACGGCAGCTATGTCGAAACCCCCACGGGCGAAGTCTGGTTAACCCATCTGTGCAGTCGCCCGTTCCGCCAGGAATTACGCTGCCCGCTAGGTCGGGAAACGGCGATTCAAAAGATGGAATGGACCGACGAAGGCTGGCTGCGAATGGCATCCGGGGGGAATCTCGCCCAGCACCAGGTGGAAGAATCCAGGCTGCCTGCGCACCCATTTCCGACCAAAGCGGATATTGATGATTTTGATGGGCAAACGCTGGATAACGCGTTTTATGCCCCGAGGATTCGCTTCCAGCGTTTTACCAGCCTGAGGCGTAAAGCGGGCTACCTTGCCGTGCGCGGGCAGGAGTCGCTGAGCTCGCTGAATAAGGTCAGCCTGCTGGCGAAAAAACTCACCTCGGTATACGCAAACATCACCACGAAAATGGATTTCAGCCCCGAGATTTATCAGCACAGCGCGGGTCTGGTGCTCTATTACGACAACATGAACTATCTGTTCCTGCATAAAACCTGGGATCAAGCCTCTGGCTCTGCGCAACTGGCCATTATTTATATGGATAACGGCGAACGTCATGACGACCCGCAGAAAATTCTCCTCGCGGAAGGAGAAATCTATCTGGCGATGGCCATTAACGGCCGGGAGATCCAGTGCTCATGGTCTGTCGATGGCGAAAAATATCAAAAAATCGGCGCGATCTACGACACATCGCGTTTTTCCGATGAATATAGCCGCTACGGCGAGTTTACCGGCGCATTTGTCGGCCTGGCCTGTGTGGATAGCATGCTGCATCGCAAAGAGGCGCTGTTTGATTTCTTCGGCTATCGGGCGGTTGAAGACGCGATCATCGAGTAACGCAGCCTTTCTGGCATCCTGCCCGCGCGGGGTGCTAGAATTCGCGCCAGTTGTCGCTTAATTACGCAAACAGGCCCCATGAGCACATTAACCTATCTCCAGGGTTACCCTGAATCCCTGCTGGCGCAGGTCACCACCTTAATCGAACAGAATCGCCTCGGCGAGGTGCTGAAAAAGCGCTATCCGCAGGGCCATGAGATCAACAACGATAAAGCGCTGTACCAATACACCCAGGATCTGAAGTCTCGCTATCTGCGCGGTGCGGCGCCCATCAATAAGGTGATGTACGACAACAAAATCCACGTACTGAACAACGCGCTCGGCCTGCATACCGCTATCTCACGCGTACAGGGCGGCAAGCTAAAGGCGAAAGCCGAAATTCGCGTCGCCACCGTTTTTCGCGATGCGCCGGAGGATTTTCTGCGGATGATCGTGGTACACGAACTGGCGCACCTGAAGGAAAAAGACCACAACAAAGCGTTCTATCAGCTGTGCTGTCATATGGAGCCGCAGTACCATCAGCTGGAGTTTGATACCCGCCTGTGGCTGACGCAGCTTTCGTTAGAGCGTTCTGCGCCTTAGCGCACTGGTTTTGTCATGATGGCGTGTTAGAGTGACGAAAGGTCCCTTTTTACGGAGTTCGTCAACGTTTATGATACGTTTCGCAGTTGTTGGCACAAACTGGATAACCAAGCAGTTTGTCGATGCCGCCCATGAAACCGGCAAATATAAGCTTACCGCCATCTACTCCCGTAGCCTTGAACAAGCCCAGGCCTTCGCCAGCGATTATCCCGTCGAACACCTCTTCACTTCACTGGAAGAACTGGCGCAATGCGCTGATGTTGACGCGGTTTACATCGCCAGCCCTAACTCGCTGCATTTTCCGCAAACCCGCCTGTTTCTGAGCCATAAAAAGCATGTGATTTGCGAAAAACCGCTGGCCTCGAATCTGCAAGAAGTGGAAGCAGCTATTAAGGTCGCGCGGGAAAATAACGTGGTGCTGTTCGAAGCGTTCAAAACCGCCAGCCTGCCAAACTTCCTGCTGCTGAAGCAGTCGTTCGACAAGATCGGCAAGCTGCGCAAAGCCTTTATTAACTACTGCCAGTACTCCTCCCGCTATCAGCGTTATCTCGACGGCGAGAACCCCAATACCTTTAACCCGGCCTTCTCTAACGGCTCGATTATGGATATCGGCTTTTACTGTCTGGCTTCAGCGGTCGCGCTGTGGGGCGAACCGCGCTCGGTGCACGCCAGCGCCAGCCTGCTGGAGAGCGGCGTCGATGGCCAGGGCACGGTAGTTTTAAGCTACGGTGACTTTGATGTCACTCTGCATCACTCCAAAGTGAGCGATTCCGCAATCCCGAGCGAAATTCAGGGTGAAGCAGGCGCGCTGGTTATCGAGAAAATTTCGGAATGCCAGAAAGTCTGTTTTATACCGCGCGGCGGCAAGCCCCAGGATCTCACTCAGCCACAGCACATCAATACTATGCTGTATGAAGCGGAAGAGTTCGCTCGCCTGGTGGAAGCCAACGAGGTCGCTCATCCGGGTCTGGAAGTGAGCCGCATCACAGCGAAGCTGCTGAGCGAGATTCGTCGCCAGACCGGCGTGGTCTTCCCGGTGGATACCCAACCTGTGGCGTAAAGGAGTGTAAATGGTACGTCGGACTCCATTGACGCCATTTATAACTTGTAATATTTTGTTACGCGCAAAGGGGAGTAACTTCCTTGCCGGCCGATCGTCATTACGATGCGTGAAAAACCGCATCCGGTCGCCGGGCAACAAGATTCGATTCTTGTTGTAAGTGAGACCTTGCCGGAAGGCGAGGTCTATGCATAAAAGCGCAGCGGCTGCCGTCTTCCGACGTCAGCCGTTTTGTTTTTATGTAAGGAATATCGTAATGAATACTGTCGGCACACCGTTGTTATGGGGCGGATTCTCAGTGGTCGTGGTCATCATGTTGGCTATCGACTTATTGCTGCAAGGACGGCGTGGTGCACATAGCATGACCATGAAGCAAGCCGCTGGCTGGTCAATCCTCTGGGTTACCCTCTCACTTCTGTTTAACGCCGCTTTCTGGTGGTATCTGGTGCAGACCGAAGGTCGCGCCGTGGCCGACCCGCAAGCGCTGGCGTTCCTCACCGGTTATCTGATCGAAAAAGCGCTGGCCGTGGATAACGTTTTCGTCTGGCTGATGCTGTTTAGCTACTTCGCCGTTCCGCCTGCGCTTCAGCGTCGGGTGCTGGTTTATGGCGTACTTGGCGCGATCGTGCTGCGTACGATCATGATCTTTGCCGGTAGCTGGCTGATCTCCCAGTTCGAGTGGCTGTTGTACGTCTTCGGCGCATTCCTGCTGTTTACCGGGGTGAAAATGGCGCTGGCGAAAGAGGATGATTCAGGTATCGGCGATAAGCCGCTGGTGCGCTGGATACGCAGTCATCTGCGCATGACCGATAAGATTGACGGCGAACATTTCTTTCTCCGCAAAAACGGCGTGCTATACGCTACGCCGCTGCTACTGGTGCTGATTCTGGTCGAGCTGAGCGACGTTATCTTTGCCGTTGACAGTATTCCGGCCATCTTCGCCGTCACCACCGATCCGTTTATCGTGCTGACTTCAAACCTGTTCGCGATTCTCGGCCTGCGTGCGATGTACTTCCTGTTGGCAGGCGTCGCTGAGCGCTTCTCGATGCTGAAATATGGCCTGTCGGTGATCCTGGTGTTTATCGGTATCAAGATGCTGATTGTCGATTTCTTCCATATTCCAATCGGCATTTCGCTTGGCGTGGTTGGCAGCATTCTGGTATTGACGCTAATCATCAATGCCTGGGTCAATAAGCAGCACGACAAGAAAAAACAGCTGCAATAAAGGCGCAAATGACCGGGTGAATCCTATTCGCCCGGTCTGCAATGTTCACCATGTAATATTCTTACTCATGTCACAAAATCGTTAATATGTAGTTAAAAAATGAATTATCAGAGCCAGAGACAGAATTTTACCCTTCCCCAATAGCGTTCTTTCCGTATACTCAACCAGGCAAACATTTATTTACATCCGGATATAAACGTTACAAATAATACGTAGCCGGGACGGACAGCGACAGCACAGGAAGGAATGAAACATGGCAACTCAATCACCCCCATCAACCCTGCTACGGCGACTGGCTCAGGGCAGTCTGGTCAAACAAATTTTAATCGGTCTGGTACTCGGCGTACTGCTGGCGACGGTTTCAAAACCTGCCGCAGAAGCAGTCGGGCTGCTGGGCACGCTGTTCGTCGGCGCGCTAAAAGCCGTCGCGCCGGTGCTGGTACTGATGCTGGTGATGGCCTCCATCGCCAACCATCAACAGGGGCAAAAAACCAGCATCCGCCCGATTCTGTTCCTCTACCTGCTGGGAACCTTTGCCGCTGCGTTAACCGCGGTGCTGTTTAGCTTTGTCTTTCCTTCAACGCTGCATCTGAACGCAGCGGCAGACAGTATTACCCCGCCGTCAGGTATTGTTGAAGTTCTGCGCGGGCTGCTGATGAGCATGGTCTCCAACCCCATTAATGCGCTGTTGAACGCCAACTATATCGGAATTCTGGTATGGGCTGTCGGTCTGGGATTTGCGCTGCGCCACGGTAACGAGACCACCAAAAATCTGATTAACGACATGTCCCACGCGGTAACTTTTATCGTGAAGGTAGTGATTCGTTTCGCACCGCTGGGTATCTTCGGTCTGGTGGCCTCAACGCTGGCGACCACCGGTTTTGAAACCCTGTGGGGCTACGCTCAACTGCTGCTGGTACTGGTAGGCTGTATGCTGCTGGTGGCGCTGGTGATTAACCCGCTTCTGGTGTTCTGGAAAATTCGCCGTAACCCGTATCCGCTGGTTCTGCTCTGCCTGCGCGAGAGCGGCGTTTACGCCTTCTTCACCCGTAGCTCCGCCGCCAATATTCCGGTGAATATGGCGCTGAGTGAAAAGCTGAATCTGGACCGCGATACCTACTCGGTTTCTATTCCACTGGGCGCGACCATCAATATGGCCGGGGCGGCGATTACCATCACCGTATTGACTCTCGCCGCTGTACATACTTTAGGAGTGCCGGTCGATTTGCCGACCGCACTGCTGCTTAGCGTTGTGGCCTCTCTGTGTGCCTGTGGTGCTTCCGGCGTGGCGGGAGGTTCGCTGTTGCTGATCCCGCTGGCCTGTAATATGTTCGGCATTCCGAACGATGTTGCCATGCAGGTCGTCGCCGTCGGCTTTATCATCGGCGTGTTGCAGGACTCTTGCGAAACTGCGCTGAACTCATCTACCGACGTTCTGTTTACCGCCGCTGCCTGTATCGCCGAAGACGAGCAGATAGCAAAGAACGCTCTGCGTAGTTAATCCCCTTCCCCTCCGCTAACGCGCGGAGGGGCTCTCTTCCTGCACCGCTTTTTCGACTTTAAACGGGTCAATACCGCGTTTTTGCATCCGACGGAAACGAATGATGTTCAGACCGTTCATCACCAGAAAGCTGCCTTCAATCATCGTGCCGCCAATCGAGCCCAGCCAGAAGTTATGGATAACCCAACAGGCGGTCGCGCACCACATTACGCAGCGAACGGTTAAGCCCGAGCACCGAAAGAGCGCCCAGGTACTGGCCAGGGTGCCAACAATCGGTAGTAGCTCCATCGCGTGTTGCAGTTTCGCCAGGCCCAGAACCAGCGTAAGCACAATAAATACCGTCATCACCCACAGCTTGCGGGTGCGCATTGAGATAAGGGTGCGCACGGTATTGAGCTCGGCGCTCATTCCCGCCGGCCAGGCGCCCATCAAAAAGAAATGTACGCCAATGGTGGCGCTGTAGACGGCAAGCTGCAGCTTAAAGCGGCGCTCATCCCGGTTGAAAAAGGTCGTAATACCGATCAGAAAGGCGATGACACCAACGCCCTGGGCAAGCCAATACGCGGTCATGGGAGATCCTTATATACCCGTCATACTTCAAGTTGCATATGCGTTAGCCGCGTTCCTGCAACTCAAATTATTTAGGGTATAAAACAAAACGCGCATCATAATATGAAACGCCTCCTTTTCATTACTCTAAAGATTTCGCACCACAGCAAGGCGGCAAGTTTAGACATCCCCGGGAGCTTACTGAAGTAAGTGACCGGGGTGGATAAACGTAGCCAACACAGCGGTGGTGCGAAAGATGACGAGTAATTAGAGGGTGACTCCGCTTTTGAAAATAGCCAGTTCCCGGAAATCATTACGTTCGTTGCAGGTCTGCTTACCATTAGCAAAGGCCACAATGGTGTCAACGAACTCTTCCAGCAGCTGCGGCATCGCTTTACCGTGAATCAACTGTCCCGCGTCGAAGTCGATCCAGTGTTTTTTCTTCGCCGCCAGTTCGCTGTTGGTGGAGATTTTCACCGTCGGAACGAAACCGCCGTATGGCGTGCCGCGACCGGTGCTGAATAGCACCATATGGCAGCCCGCACCGGCCAGCGCGCTGGTCGCTACCGCATCGTTGCCTGGTGCACTCAGCAGGTTGAGTCCGTGAACTTTCAGCCGCTCGCCATAGCGCAGCACGTCAACCACCTGGCTGGAACCCGCTTTCTGCGTGCAGCCTAGCGATTTATCTTCCAGGGTGGTGATACCGCCCGCTTTGTTACCCGGTGATGGGTTCTCGTAAATTGGCTGGTCGTGGGCGATAAAGTACTGTTTGAAGTCATTGACCATCGTCACCAGCTTGCCGAAGGTCTCTTCGTCACGGCAGTGGCTCATCAGCAGCTGCTCGGCACCGAACATTTCCGGAACTTCGGTCAGCACGGTGGTACCGCCATTAGCAATCAGGTAATCCGAGAAACGGCCCAGCATTGGGTTCGCGGTAATGCCGGACAGACCATCGGAACCGCCGCACTCAAGGCCGAACTTCAACTCGCTCAGCTTGCCCGGTTCGCGTTTGTCACTACGCATCACGTTGTAGAGCTGATGGAGATGCTCGATCCCCACTTCCACTTCATCATCCTGGTGCTGACAGATCATAAAGTGAACGCGTTCAGGATCGAATTCACCTAAGGTTTCGCGGAACGCATCAACCTGGTTGTTTTCGCAACCCAGACCAACTACCAGCACCGCGCCCGCATTTGGGTGACGCACCATATTTTGCAGCATGGTCCGGGTGTTAATATGATCGTCGCCGAGCTGCGAACAGCCGTAGGTGTGGCTGAAGAGATGAACGCCGTCGATCCCTTCGGCGTCGTTGGTTTCTTTCAGGAAGCGGTTCTGCATCTGACGGGCCATGGCGTTGACGCAGCCAACGGTCGGCAGGATCCACAGCTCGTTACGCACGCCAACATCGCCGTTGGCCCGACGATAAATCTGGATATCGCGATCCGCAGGCTGCGCGACGGGCTCGATAAGTTCCGGTTGATAGCTATACGCGTCTAGGTCGCTTAAGTTAGTGCGCGTATTGTGGGAGTGGATATGTTCCCCCGGCGCAATATCCGCCAGCGCATGTCCTATCGGCAGACCGTACTTAACGACGTTGTCTCCCTTCGCAATGCTACGCAGCGTAAACTTATGCCCGCGCGCAACATCCTGAGCCAACGTGACCGTATCGCCGTCAATGGTGACCACCGTGCCTGCCGCCATATCCGCCAACGCTACCGCGACGTTATCTTGCGAATGGATTTTAATGTATTGCATATCAACCGACCTCTGGTCTTAGTTCAGTTCAATGGCGAAGTAGTCACGCGCATTGTTAAAGCAAATGTTTTTCACCATCTCACCCAGCAGCTGAATATCCGCCGGGGCTTCACCAGCCTCAACCCAACGGCCTATCATCTGGCAAAGGATGCGACGGAAGTATTCATGACGGGTGTAGGAGAGGAAGCTGCGGCTATCGGTCAGCATACCGACAAAGCGGCTCAGCAGGCCGAGCTGCGCCAGCTGGGTCATCTGACGTTCCATGCCGTCTTTCTGATCGTTGAACCACCAACCGGAACCGAACTGCATCTTGCCTGGCATACCTTCGCCCTGGAAGTTGCCTGTCATGGTGCCTAGCACTTCGTTGTCGCGCGGGTTCAGGCAGTACAGGATGGTTTTCGGCAGCAGGTTTTCTTCGTTCTGCTTGCTGAGCAGTTTGGACAGCTCTTCCGCCATCGGGCGGTCGTTGATGG
This sequence comes from Klebsiella sp., assembly GCF_027492335.1. Lineage (NCBI taxonomy): Bacteria > Pseudomonadati > Pseudomonadota > Gammaproteobacteria > Enterobacterales > Enterobacteriaceae > Klebsiella > Klebsiella sp. The sequence goes on from NZ_JAPUEW010000034.1 coordinate 77,075, forward strand.
AGTCGAAACCAACGTCTGGCCCTAACAGTTTGAACTGACGCAGGTTGTTGTTACGCAGTGCGCCAATGTGATACTGCTGCACCCAGCCGCGACGAGCGTATTCCGCGCCGAGGAACACCAGAACCGCGGTTTTGAACTGCGCAACTTCATGCTCGCTAAGGGATTCACCCGCCAGACGACGTGCCAGGATAGTATCCAGTTCGCTTTCGCTAGCTTCGGCAAACAGCACCACATCCAGCGCATGGTCAGAAACCTTACAACCGTGGGCGGCGAAGTGATCCAGACGTTTCGTCAGCGCGGACTGCAGGTCAGCAAAGCGACGAATGTCGGTGTCAGACACTTCTCCCAACTTCGCCATGTAGTCGTTAAAGGTCGCCTGTTCGATGTTGAACGCTTTGTCCGGGCGCCAGCTCGGCAGCACTTTCACGGAGAAAGTGCTGTCTTTAGCGACAGAGGCATGATGCTCCAGCGAATCAACCGGGTCGTCGGTGGTGCCGACCATCTTCACGTTCATCTGCTGCATGATGCCGCGAGCAGAGAAGCTGTCCTGGGCCAGCAGATCGTTACACTCATTCCAGATCTCATCCGCCGTTGCCGGAGAGAGCACCTTACCTGTAATACCAAAAGGACGACGCAGTTCAAGATGCGTCCAGTGGTATAACGGGTTGCCAATAGTATGCGGTACAGTGGCCGCCCAGGCGTCAAATTTCTCACGATCGGAAGCATCACCGGTGCACAGACGTTCGGCTACGCCGTTGGTGCGCATCGCGCGCCATTTGTAGTGATCACCTTTCAGCCAGATGTCATACAGATTTTTGAAGCGGTAATTTTCGGCAATTTGCTGCGGCGGCAGGTGGCAGTGATAGTCGAAAATCGGCTGGTCTTTAGCATAATCGTGGTACAGGCGGCGAGCAAACTCGGTGTCAAGCAGGAAATCTTCGGTCATAAACGGTGTCATTTTCGTGTCCTCTTCGCCCCCTGTGGGAGCCCATCAGATGATTGACTATAATGCTGACAAAGTTATCACACCAATTTCCACAGGCCGAAGTATTTTTCGTGAGTTAGATCAATAAACGTCGACAAAAAAATTACCATCAAAGGAGTAAAAAGCCCGCCAGAGCGCGCCAGCTCTGGCCTTTATCTCAGGAATGAATGCCCACACAAACTTTCCCACTTTTGTGATGTCACTCACCTTTTGAAGTTGTATGACAAGTTATCTTGCTGCCGTCGAAACATATAAACCGACGGAATGCATTACCAACGAATTATTACGTTGGATTTACCGGTATGGATGCCGAATTAGACACAACAGTTGATGGCAAGGTTCGGGCCATATGAGGTTTCCTCTCCTGAGCCCTCCGTTTCTCCTTCTTCGCCTCAGTTACAGGGCTGGAAGATAGCCGCACCCGCTGCGGATATATAACAAACGATGAGGTTTACATGCGTAAAATTAAAGGGTTACGTTGGTACATGATCGCACTGGTGACGTTAGGCACCGTGCTGGGGTACCTGACGCGTAACACTGTGGCGGCAGCTGCGCCAACTCTGATGGAAGAGTTACACATCTCCACCCAACAGTATTCCTATATCATCGCGGCCTATTCTGCTGCTTATACCGTCATGCAGCCGGTTGCCGGCTACGTGCTGGACGTTTTGGGTACCAAAATCGGCTATGCCTTCTTTGCTGTTGCCTGGGCAGTCTTCTGCGGCTCCACGGCGCTGGCGGGAAGCTGGGGCGGCCTGGCGTTGGCGCGTGGCGCAGTAGGTGCCGCTGAAGCCGCGATGATCCCCGCAGGTCTGAAGGCCAGCTCTGAGTGGTTCCCGGCAAAAGAGCGTTCAATCGCCGTCGGCTACTTCAACGTTGGCTCTTCTATCGGTGCAATGATCGCGCCGCCGCTGGTGGTATGGGCTATCGTAATGCACAGCTGGCAGATGGCGTTTATTATCTCCGGCGTCCTGAGCTTTGCCTGGGCAATGGCCTGGCTGGTTTTCTACAAACACCCGCGTGATCAGAAAAAATTAACCGAAGAAGAACGCGAATATATTATTGGTGGCCAGGAGTCTCAGCATCAGACCAATAACGGCAAGAAAATGTCCCCGTGGCAGATTCTGCGCAACCGTCAGTTCTGGGGTATCGCCCTGCCGCGCTTCCTTGCAGAACCTGCATGGGGGACCTTCAACGCGTGGATCCCGCTGTTCATGTTTAAAGTTTACGGCTTTAACCTGAAAGAGATCGCCATGTTTGCGTGGATGCCGATGCTGTTTGCCGACCTCGGGTGCATCATTGGGGGTTACCTGCCGCCGCTGTTCCAGCGCTGGTTTGGCGTTAACCTGATCGTTTCGCGTAAAATGGTGGTCACCATGGGTGCGCTGCTGATGATTGGCCCAGGGATGATCGGTCTGTTCACCAGCCCATTCGTGGCTATCGCGCTGCTGTGCGTCGGTGGCTTTGCTCACCAGGCGCTGTCCGGTGCGCTGATCACGCTCTCTTCCGACGTATTTGGTCGTAACGAAGTGGCAACGGCGAATGGGATGACCGGGATGGCCGCATGGCTGGCAAGTACTATGTTTGCCCTGGTCGTCGGTGCACTGGCTGATACTATCGGCTTTAGCCCGCTGTTCGCCGTACTGGCAGTATTCGATGTGCTGGGCGCGATAGTTATCTGGACGGTCCTGAAAAATAAATCAGCCGATGACGATCCCACGCCGTTAAACACCAGTAAACCGGCAACGCAAAGCTAGAGTCTGCCTGGTTAATTAGGACATGAAAGCCGCCGGTATAAAGGCGGCTTTTTCGTCTCTTCTGGTGGTGAGAAGCGCGTAAAAGTGGTATAACAAATCCAATATTGTCGCCATCTCCCGGGAGCGAATATGGAAATCACTGAACCGCGTCGTTTGTATCAGCAGCTTGCCGCCGAGTTGAAGACGCGTATTGAACAAGGTGTCTACCTTGTGGGCGATAAACTGCCCGCAGAGCGGTTTATTGCTGATGAAAAAAGCGTTAGCCGCACCGTGGTTCGCGAAGCCATTATTATGCTGGAAGTGGAAGGCTACGTTGAAGTACGCAAAGGTTCCGGCATCCACGTTATCTCCAACCAACCGAAGCATCAGCAAATTCCTGATGAGTCGCTGGAGTTCGCCAGCTACGGTCCGTTTGAGCTGCTGCAAGCCCGTCAGCTCATTGAAAGTAATATCGCCGAGTTCGCTGCCACTCAGGTAACCAAGCAAGACATCATGAAACTGATGGAAATTCAGGAGAAAGCGCGTAAAGAAAAATGCTTCCGCGACTCCGAGTGGGATCTTCAGTTTCACGTTCAGGTGGCTCTGGCGACGCAAAACACCGCCTTAGCCGCTATCGTTGAAAAGATGTGGACCCAGCGAGTGCATAACCCGTACTGGAAGAAGCTGCACGACCACATCGACCTGCGCACCGTCGATAACTGGTGCGACGATCATGACCAAATCCTCAAAGCGCTTATCCGCAAGGATCCACACGCGGCAAAACTGGCCATGTGGCAGCATCTGGAAAACACCAAGCTCATGCTGTTTAACGAAACCAGCGATGACTTCGAATTCAATGCGGACCGCTATCTGTTTGCTGATAATCCGGTCGTTCATCTCGATACCGCCGCCAACGGCGTAAAATAGACCATTATCTTCTTCCCGGGCAGCCATTGCGCCGCTGCCCGCAAACCCCGCAGGGTAAGCAAAACATATATAGTGTCAGCCTGTGTAAATACTCTCGCCTCCCTCCTTCGCAATCAGCAAAATCAATATGCAACAAACAGCAATTTCTATGACGTAAAGTCAGCTGGTTTGTTACAATTAGATGCATTTTGTCGTTCTGAGAGTTAGCTTTTGCTTACTTCACTTTTAAACAGGGATCCGTTCAGAGCGCAGCAGCGACCATAATCCAATAAGAAGCCATGTCGCCATGCATACACCGCGTTCAGACGTGCCGTTAACCGATGTACCAGGAATCGTGAATGGAACTATTAACCCAATTATTGAATGCCTTGTGGGCTCAGGATTACGAAACTCTCGCTAATCCGTCCATGATTGGCATGCTGTATTTCGTCTTATTTATGATTTTGTTCCTTGAGAACGGTTTGCTACCTGCCGCCTTTTTACCGGGCGACAGCCTGCTCGTGCTGGTCGGCGTGTTGATTGCTAAGGGCGCGATGGGCTTTCCTGAAACGCTGTTGCTCCTCACCGCTGCGGCAAGTCTCGGCTGCTGGCTAAGCTACATTCAGGGTCGCTGGTTGGGCAATACGCGAATCGTACAAAACTGGCTTTCGCACCTACCCTCACACTATCATCAGCGCGCGCACCATCTGTTCCATAAACATGGGCTTTCCGCGCTGCTGATCGGCCGCTTTATCGCTTTCGTCCGCACGCTGCTGCCGACCATTGCCGGACTATCTGGCCTGAGCAGCGCACGCTTCCAGTTCTTTAACTGGATGAGCGGCCTGCTGTGGGTCCTGATCCTGACCTCACTGGGATACCTGCTGGGAAAAACGCCGGTATTCCTGAAGTATGAAGATCAGCTGATGTCCTGCCTGATGCTGCTGCCGGTGGCGCTTTTGGTATTTGGCCTGGTTGGCTCGCTGATTGTCCTGTGGAAGAAAAAACACAGAAGCCGGAGCTGATGATGGTGATTAAACGTCCTTCACTGCGTCACATAAGCTGGGTGCTGGGCGGCTCGTTACTCCTGTGCGGTCTGTTCTGGCTCTGGCTGACCGTGCAACAGCAGGAATCTACCCTGGCTATCCGTCCCGTCAGCCAGGGTATCAGCATGCCGGACGGTTTTTCCGTCTGGCATCACCTCGACGCCAATGGCATCAGCTTTAAAAGCATTACGCCGCAAAATGATGGCCTGCTTATCAAGTTTGACTCCAACGCCCAGGGCGTCGCGGCCAAAGAAGTGTTGGGCCGCGCACTGCCACATGGTTATATTATCGCTTTGCTGGAAGACGATAATTCACCGACGGCCTGGATTTCGCGCCTGCGCGATACCCCACACAGATTCGGGTAATCAACGAAAATTCCGAATATTTTCACCCGGTTTGGTGATTTTCCGTTTTACTTACTATGATTAGGTTTGCGGGAGTCACCAGGCTCACGTTAATCAACTGGATCGGGTATACCCTCAGGTATGCCCTCACACAATGGAAGGTCGCATCCATGAAACACCGCATCGCTTTAATTCTGGTTCTTTCTTCACTGAGCGCCAGTGCCTTTGCCATCTCCCCTTGTCAGGAAAAAGAGCAGGATATCCAGCGGGAGATCAGCTACGCAGAAAAACATCATAATCAGAACCGTATTGATGGTTTGAATCGAGCGCTTAGTGAAGTCAGAGCAAATTGCAGCGACAGTAAGCTCAAAGCTGAACACCAGCAAAAAATCGCCAAACAGCAAGCAGAAATAGCCGAACGGCAGAACGATCTGCGCGAAGCCGAACAGAAAGGCGATGCTGACAAAATCAGCAAGCGCCAGCATAAACTTGATGAAGCGCAGCAAGAGCTGAAAACGCTGCAATCTCGCGAGTATTAATCGGTTAAGTAAGACCAATATGGACCACTTTAACAGGAGATAAACATGGCTAAAGATAACGTTGCAGAAGACCTGCGTGCGGAACTGAAAACGCTGGCTGACACCCTGGAAGAAGTGCTGAACTCCTCCACGGATAAATCGAAAGAAGAGATTGGTAAGCTGCGTAGCAAAGCCGAAAGCGCGCTGAAAGAGAGCCGCGTTCGTTTGGGAGAAACCAGCGACGCCATTGTGAAGCAAACGCGCGAAACCGCTGCTCGCGCCGATGAATACGTCCGCGAAAATCCGTGGACCGGCGTCGGAATTGGCGCAGCTGTCGGATTGGTGCTGGGTGTTCTGCTGACGCGCCGCTGATTATGGCAAACTCTCAACACACACAGGGGCCGGGTCAAAGCGTTTTCGGCATTGGTCAGCGGATAGTTACCCTGCTGGTCGAAATGGTGGAAACGCGCCTGCGCCTGGTGGTCGTGGAGCTGGAAGAGGAGAAAGCGAATCTCTTTCAGCTGTTTCTGATGCTAGGGCTGACATTGCTATTTGCTGCATTCGGGTTGATGAGTCTGTTGGTCCTCATTATCTGGGCCGTCGATGCGCAATATCGCCTGAACGTGATGATCGCCACCACCGTGACCCTGCTGCTGGCGGCTCTTATTGGCGGTATCTGGACGCTTAGTAAGGCCCGACGTTCGACGTTTCTGCGCCTTACGCGTCAGGAACTGGCTAACGACAGGTCCTTACTGGAGGACGATAAACCATGAGCCGCGACCAACAGGAACGTGAACGGCAAAAAGCACGTCTGCTGCGTCTAATCCAACAGCAACGGTTGGATCTCAACGCCAGCCGGCGCGACTGGCTGGAAGCAACCGCGCCAATAGATCGCGGCTGGCATACCCTACTTAACTTGCGTTCATGGGCGATGGTTGGCAGTGGACTCATCGCGGTGTGGTCTGTCCGCCACCCGCGCTTTTTACTCCGTTGGACAAAACGCAGTTTTGGTCTCTGGAGCACCTGGCGCATGGCGCGTAGCCTGCTGCGCCAGCAATCAACACGCTGAGGCACATCTTGTGCCTCTTCCTATTTAACGTCTCCCACCGAACACCATTATCCAGACCGCTCAGTCGGCCCTTCTATTCATTTGCTTTATCAATGGTTACTCAGAATCTTTGAAGTAGATCTACAGTTTTCCTTGCTAACAATTACGTCACAGCCTCGCTAATATTCACTCCATCGACAGCAACCCCGCGTCATACGCAGGATTGCACTAAAAAACAAAATCGCCGCCCTTTGGGTTTTATGGAGTAAGAAATGAAAAAATTAGAAGATGTTGGTGTACTGGTAGCACGCATTCTGATGCCAATTCTGTTTATCACCGCAGGTTGGGGAAAAATCACTGGTTATGCGGGTACCCAACAATATATGGAAGCCATGGGCGTCCCTGGTTTTATGCTGCCGCTGGTTATTCTGCTTGAATTTGGCGGCGGTCTGGCAATTCTGTTCGGTTTCCTGACTCGCACTACTGCGCTATTCACAGCAGGCTTCACCGTACTGACCGCGTTCCTGTTCCACAGCAACTTTGCTGAAGGCGTGAACTCGCTGATGTTCATGAAAAACCTGACCATCGCTGGTGGCTTCCTGCTGCTGGGTATCACCGGCCCGGGCGCATTCAGTATCGACCGCGTGCTGAATAAGAAATGGTAAGCACGCTATACTGAATAAAGACAAAGCGAGGGGACATCTCCTCGCTTTTGCTATCTGAGGGAGGAAATGATGGGACAATTAATTGACGGCGTCTGGCACGATACCTGGTATGACACCCAATCCACCGGAGGGCGGTTCAAGCGTTCTGTTTCTGCCTTTCGCAACTGGCTAACCGCCGATGGCGCACCAGGACCGGGTGGTGAACCAGGATTTCCGGCGGAAAAAGACCGCTATCATCTGTACGTTTCTCTTGCCTGTCCATGGGCGCATCGCACCTTAATTCTACGCAGTCTGAAAGGGTTAGAGCCGTTTATTTCAGTCTCGGTGGTCAATCCCTTAATGTTCGAGAACGGCTGGACGTTCGACGATAGCTTTCCGGCGGCCACTGGCGATACCCTCTATCAGCACGAATTTCTTTATCAGCTGTACCTGCATGCCGATCCGCAATACAGCGGGCGCGTTACGGTGCCGGTGTTGTGGGATAAAAAACAGCACACCATCGTCAGTAACGAGTCGGCTGAAATCATCCGCATGTTCAACTCCGCTTTCGATGGGCTCGGTGCTCGCGCCGGAGATTACTATCCACCTGAGCTGCGTGATCAAATTGATGAGCTGAACGGCTGGATCTACGACAACGTTAACAACGGCGTTTATAAAGCCGGATTTGCCACCAGCCAGCAGGCCTACGACGAAGCGGTCGATGCGGTATTTACCTCGCTGGAGCGCCTTGAGCAAATCCTGGGACAGCACCGCTTCCTGACGGGTAACCAGTTAACCGAGGCAGATATTCGCCTGTGGACTACACTGGTTCGCTTCGACCCGGTGTATGTGACCCATTTTAAATGCGATAAACACCGCATCAGCGATTATCTCAATCTTTATGGCTTCCTGCGCGATATCTACCAGATGCCAGGCATTGCCGAAACGGTAGATTTTGCCCATATTCGCAACCACTACTACCGTAGCCATAAAACGATCAACCCAACCGGGATTATCTCCATTGGTCCACAGCAAGATCTCAGCGAGCCGCACGGCCGCGATCTTCGCTTCCGCTAAGATATTGGGCGCTATTTACAGCGCCCAATAATTCATTCAGCAAATATTTGCCAACATTTCATTCACGTCTATTCTTATTTCGATCGCTTTAAAAACAAGTGATTGACGGTTAATTGAGGCGTAGAAATGGACTGGTATCTTAAAGTATTACAAAACTATCTTGGATTTGGCGGCCGCGCCCGGCGCAAAGAGTACTGGATGTTTATTCTGGTCAACATCATCCTGACTGGCGTACTCAGCATCATTGATAAAATGCTCGGCTGGCAGCGCGCGGGAGGAGAAGGCATCCTGACGACTATCTATGCCATACTGGTATTTTTACCGTGGTGGGCGGTGCAGTTTCGTCGTTTGCACGACACCGACCGTTCGGCATGGTGGCTGTTATTACTGCTGATTCCTGTTATCGGCTGGCTGGTGATCATTATTTTTAATTGCCAGAACGGTACTCCCGGCAATAACCGCTTCGGGCCGGACCCAAAACCAACCTCATACTAAACAATGCGCCCCTTGCCAAAAAGGGGCGCATGTTGCTCTATCTATTCATAAACAGCTTCGGGATCTCGCGCAGGCACCATGACTTCGCTTCACCCATGCTATCGCGACGCCAGGCCATAATGATATCAACCTCATTACTGTATTCCGGGCTGACCACCCGTAAACGACCTTCGGCAATATCCTGCTCAACGAGCGGATAAGGCATTGTCGCCACGCCCAGTCCTGCCAATAGCGCCTGACGTTTATCTTCAATCGTACTGACGGTTAATCGCGGCTGCTTGTCGAGCAGTTGCACCGTCAATACCGGGCGTTCGCGAGCGGTATCGGCCACCGCTACGCCGCGATACTTCACGCGCGTAACTTCGGAAAGCGGCTCTGGCTCTTGATGAATCGGATGATCCGGCGCGGCAACATAGACGCTTGTCACCGAGTAAAGCTTGCGGGAATTAATTTCCGACGATGAGCGAAAATGCATATCCGGCGCAACGACAATATCCGCCCGACCCTGCTCGAGGCGCTCCCACGCACCGGCCAGCACTTCAGTAATGATCGACAGCTGAGTATTAGATTTGGTCGCCAGCTTTTCAATCAGCGGAAATAGATTGGTGGTTGGCACCAGCGCTTCGGTGACAAGAGTCAGATGCGTTTCCCAACCGCGCGACAGGGCTTCAGCGTCGGTCGTCAACTTATCCGCCGCTTCCAGCAGAACCCGTCCACGCTCCAGCAGCATTCGCCCAACGTTGGTGAATTTTGTTCGATGTCCTGAGCGGTCAAACAGCACGACATCGAGCTCCTCCTCCAGCTTTTGCATGGTATAGCTCAGCGCCGAAGGAACACGACCGAGTTCATCAGCCGCAGCGGCAAAGCTTCCGCGTCGGTCAATCGCATCCATAACGCGCAACGCTTCCAGCGTTAGTGCTCTCTCTTTGGCCATCATTCTCTCATTCAGGAAATTTGAACATACCGGGCAGAATATCTGGCTAACAATACACCGTCCATACCTTTACCATTGATTTAGTGTAAAGAGAGGTCAAGAAAATGATTACTACCCGAACAGCCAAACAATGCGGTCAAGCTGACTTCGGCTGGCTGCAGGCCCGCTACACCTTTTCCTTTGGCCACTACTTCGACCCGAAACTGCTAGGCTACGCGTCTCTGCGCGTGCTCAACCAGGAAGTGCTGGCGCCCGGCGCCTCGTTCCAGCCGCGTACCTACCCGAAGGTCGATATTCTGAACCTGATACTGGAAGGGGAAGCGGAGTACCGCGACAGTGACGGCAACCATATCCAGGCGAAAGCGGGAGAGGCACTGCTGATTTCGACTCAACCCGGCGTCAGCTATAGCGAGCACAACCTGAGTAAAGAGGGTTCGTTGACGCGAATGCAGCTGTGGCTAGATGCTTGTCCGCAGCATGAAAATCCACTAGTCCAGAAAATAGCGATCGCCGCCGGGCCGCAACAGCTGCTGGCCTCGCCGGACGGTAGCCAAAATAGTCTCCAGTTGCGCCAGCAGGTATGGATCCACCATATCGAACTGGCAAAAGGCGAGCAGCTCAGCGTCCAGCTTCACGGCCCGCGCGCCTATCTGCAGTCGATTCACGGGACGGTGCATGCGCTTGTGCAAGAAGAAGAAAAACAGGCCCTGACCTGTGGTGATGGCGCGTTTATTCGTGACGAAGCTAACATTACCCTCGTCGCCGATACGCCGTTACGTGCTTTGCTGATAGATTTACCTGTGTAACAACGGCAGTAAGGGAGTTTGCCTGTGAGCAAGAAGAAAGCAAAAAAAGCAGCGATATTAGTGCAACAGCCGCAACCGGAAGTTATGGTCGCAGTCAGTTTTGGCTATGAAGAGATGTTAAGTGAACTGGAAGCTATCGTCGCGGAAGCGGAGGTACGGATTCAGGACGAAGAGAGCCTCGCCTGACGTAAAAACATCGGCCCCAGAACGGGGCCGATTGATTTACTCGCTCAGTTCCTGGGCTAAATCTTTTTGCACCTGCTTGCGCTGCTCTGGCGTTAATACCTGGTTCACACCAAAATAGTATTTCACACGATAGTAGCGAACCTGCTGTTCTACTTTGCTAAATGCCGCCAACTGATCTTTAACCGCTTTTTCATTCCATTTTCCGGAATCGATCACATCAAACAGTACGCCGTCTTTAATATCTTTCTGGGAAATCTGCTGAACATTTTTTTCCAATTGCTGGTGCAGACTCTTAATTTTCGTTACCTGTTCGTTGGTCAGCTTTAAATGTTGAACAATCGGATCCTGTGCTGGGGCTGGTGCAGCCTTAACATCAGCAGCCTGGGCCGCCATAGAGAATCCGCTAGCCAGAACAGCGGTGAACACGATACGGGTCATTAATTTCATTGTTTTATCCTGAAGGGTAATTGTCAGAAAGGGCGGCTTATTATTTTTCAGAAGCAGATGTGGAAATGTAAGAAATAGTACGTATAGATGTAGTTAAAGTTCAGAAAATATAATTAATAGAAATGCATTAAAATAAATAATTAATTGAGTGAATATAAAATACCTGACCTTATGAGAGAGGGTTGGTGTTAATGACAAACCTGCCTTGCGCATTGTGCCCGCATTCTTGTCAGGTGGCGGGTGGCGTCTTACCTGACCTATAAAACCATCGGGCAATTCCAGCAGAGCCAGAAAGCAAAAACCCCGCCATTTCTGATGAGGGTTTTCTGAAAAGTTGAAGCTGACCGTTAAGCCGCTTTCTTTTCGGTATAGCGTC
>NZ_JAPUEW010000035.1:0-17014 GCF_027492335.1 Klebsiella sp.
GCTTTCGCTTTGGCGACAACGTTATCCACGGTGAAGCCAAACTCTTCAAACAGCAGCTCAGCCGGAGCAGATTCGCCGAAGGTAGTCATGCCGACGATAGCGCCGTTCAGGCCCACGTATTTGAACCAGTAGTCAGCGATGCCCGCTTCAACTGCTACGCGAGCAGAGACCGCTTTCGGCAGCACGGCTTCACGGTAAGCGGCATCCTGCTTGTCGAATGCGTCGGTGGACGGCATGGAAACCACCCGCGCCTTCACGCCTTCGGCAGTCAGTTTTTCGTAAGCGGCTACCGCCAGCTCCACTTCTGAACCGGTGGCGATGAAAATAAGCTCTGGCTGGCCAGCGCAATCTTTCAGCACATAACCACCGCGGGCGACGTTCGCCAGCTGCTCTTCGGTACGTTCCTGCTGCGCCAGGTTCTGACGGGAAAGGATCAGCGCGGTCGGGCCGTCCTGACGCTCAACGCCGTATTTCCACGCGATAGCGGATTCAACCTGGTCACACGGACGCCATGTGGACATGTTTGGCGTGACGCGCAGGGAAGCCACCTGCTCAACCGGCTGGTGAGTCGGGCCATCTTCGCCCAGACCGATGGAGTCGTGGGTATACACCATCACCTGACGCTGCTTCATGAGAGCCGCCATACGCACCGCGTTACGGGCGTATTCCACGAACATCAGGAAGGTGGAGGTGTACGGCAGGAAACCGCCGTGCAGCGAGATACCGTTGGCAATCGCGGTCATACCGAATTCACGCACGCCGTAGTGGATGTAGTTGCCTGCAGTGTCTTCGTTGATGGCTTTAGAGCCGGACCAGATGGTCAGGTTAGACGGTGCCAGGTCAGCGGAGCCGCCGAGGAATTCAGGAAGCAACGGACCGAAAGCTTCGATCGCATTCTGGGATGCTTTACGGCTGGCGATTTTCGCCGGATTCGCCTGCAGCTTAGCGATGAACTCATTCGCTTTCGCATCGAAGTCAGACGGCATATCGCCTTTCATACGACGGGTGAATTCTGCCGCTTCCTGCGGGAAGGCTTTCGCATAAGCCGCGAACTTCTCGTTCCAGGAGGCTTCTTTCGCCTGACCGGCTTCTTTCGCATCCCACTGAGCATAGATATCAGACGGGATTTCAAAGGCCGGGTGTTTCCAGCCGAGTGCTTCGCGGGTCAGCGCGATTTCCGCGTCGCCCAGCGGTGCGCCGTGGGAGTCGTGGGTGTCCTGTTTGTTCGGAGAACCGAAACCGATGATGGTTTTGCACATCAGCAGAGACGGTTTGTCGGTAACAGCACGTGCTTCTTCCACTGCGCGTTTAATCGAGTCAGCATCGTGACCGTCCACGCCGCGCACCACGTGCCAGCCGTAGGCTTCAAAGCGTTTTGCCGTGTCGTCAGTGAACCAGCCTTCAACGTGACCGTCGATGGAGATGCCGTTGTCGTCATAGAACGCCACCAGTTTGCCCAGTTTCAGGGTACCGGCCAGGGAGCATACCTCGTGGGAGATACCTTCCATCATGCAGCCGTCGCCCATGAAGGCGTAAGTGAAGTGGTCAACAATGTCGTGGCCCGGACGGTTAAACTGCGCCGCCAGCGTTTTCTCCGCAATCGCCATACCCACCGCATTGGCAATACCCTGACCCAGCGGACCGGTAGTAGTTTCAACACCCGCGGTGTAACCCACTTCCGGGTGACCCGGAGTTTTAGAGTGCAGTTGGCGGAAGTTTTTCAGCTCTTCAATCGGCAGATCATAACCGGTGAGGTGCAGCAGACTATAGATCAGCATAGAGCCGTGACCGTTGGACAGCACGAAGCGGTCGCGGTCAGCCCATAATGGGTTCTGCGGGTTATGGTTCAGGAAATCACGCCACAGGACTTCAGCAATGTCAGCCATACCCATCGGGGCACCCGGGTGACCGGATTTGGCTTTCTGTACTGCGTCCATGCTCAGCGCACGAATAGCGTTGGCAAGCTCTTTACGTGAGGACATTTTGACTCCAGATCGGATAATGAAGGCCATGCCCGCAACGACTTGACGACAGCGCGTTTTGGGCTACGCCGGAAAAAAGTGTGAACAATGTAACCTAAGCGGCAAAACATGTACATGGAGCATCCTTTTGCCGCTTAAGAAATCTCTGGAACATGTTGTACTACACCGTAATCCTCTCGCCCGCATCCTGAGATAGTATTTATAATTTGTATAGGATACGGCAGGCCTGCTATCGCCGTTTTTTCGGAAAAATAACCATAAGATTGTGGAAGATAAAAAATGAAAATTCGTTCAGCTATTCTTGCCCTTGGGATCGCAGCAACGCTTACCGGATGCCAGAACATGGACTCTAGCGCCCTGCTTGGCTCTGGCGCAGAAGCCTGGCAGGCTTACTCTCTCAGCGACGAGCAGGTTAAAACCTTAAGCGACAAGGCCTGCCAGGAGATGGACGCCAAAGCCACCATCGCGCCTGCCAGCAGTGAATACAGTAAGCGCCTCAGCAAAATCGCCGCCGCGCTGGGCGACAACATTAACGGCCAGCCGGTGAACTACAAGGTGTACCAAACCAAAGACGTCAACGCATTTGCCATGGCCAACGGCTGTATTCGCGTCTATAGCGGGCTAATGGATTTGATGAATGATAATGAAGTTGAAGCGGTCATCGGCCATGAAATGGGTCACGTGGCGCTCGGTCATGTGAAGAAAGGGATGCAGGTCGCGCTGGGTACCAACGCCGTGCGCGCAGCGGCAGCCTCAGCTGGCGGCATTGTTGGCAGTCTCTCGCAGTCGCAACTGGGCGATCTGGGTGAAAAACTGGTGAATTCACAATTCTCCCAGCGCCAGGAATCTGAAGCAGACGACTACTCTTACGATCTGCTGCGTAAACGCGGGATTAACCCAGCGGGCCTGGCCACCAGCTTCGAAAAATTGGCTAAACTGGAAGCCGGTCGCCAAAGCTCAATGTTTGACGATCACCCGGCATCGGAAGCGCGCGCTCAGCATATTCGCGATCGAATGGCTGCGGACGGCATTAAGTAACCGCCGCCCCATCAGCAAGCCATATCAGATATTTTTGGCAAAGCTCGTCATGCAAGCCGGATAGCATTAGCGCTATCCGGCATACCTGGTGATGACAAACCCGTTTTAGGCATTGTGCCCGGATTCATGCCGGGTGGCGGCTAACGCCTTACCCAGCCTACGAGATCCGCGATTATCTGTAGGCCCGTGCAAGCGCAGCGCCGCCGGGCAATTCCTGTGATTACTCGCCTTTCTTCGCCGCCTGGATATACAGCATCTCCAGCGCCAGAGTCGCCGCCGCCAGCGCAGTGATTTCGGACTGATCGTAAGCCGGAGCCACTTCCACCACGTCCATGCCAACAATATTCAGGTCCTTCAGGCCGCGTACCAGTTTGATCGCGCGATCTGAAGTCAGGCCACCGATCACCGGCGTACCGGTACCCGGTGCGAATGCCGGATCCAGGCAGTCGATATCAAAGGTCAGATAGACCGGCATATCGCCGACGATCTGCTTAACCTGGGCAATCACATCGTCAGCAGTCCGATCGTTAACCTGACCCGCATCCAGCACCGTGAAGCCGTTATCTTTATCAAACTCGGTACGAATGCCGATCTGCACCGAATGATTCGGGTCGATCAGACCTTCGTTCGGCGCAGTATAAAACATGGTGCCGTGGTCGAATTCGCAGCCGTTTGCATAGGTATCGGTGTGAGCATCGAAGTGCACCAGCGCCATTTTGCCAAAGTGCTTAGCGTGCGCGCGCAGCAGCGGCAGCGTCACGAAATGGTCACCGCCGAAGGAGAGCATGCGTTTACCCGCAGCCAGCAATCTTTCCGCGTGGGCCTGCAGCTTTTCGCTCATCTCACGCGCATCGCCGAAGGCATAAACCAGATCGCCACAGTCAACCACGTTGAGACGCTCACGCATATCAAAGTTCCACGGGAAGCGGTTGTGCTCCCACGCAAGGTTAGTCGACACCTGACGGATCGCCGCCGGACCGTGACGGCCGCCAGCGCGCCCAGAAGTCGCCATATCAAACGGGACGCCGGTAATCACCCAGTCAGCATCGCTGTCGTACGGCTGGAAGTTCAGCGGCAGACGCAGAAAACCAAATGCGTTAGATACCAGGGAGTTATCGTATTGATGACCTAAGGTGCTCATGGGTATGACCTCTTTTTGCCGTCTTGGTATTTGAAAAAGATATAAAAAAACCCTTTCGCGTCGTTAGGCCCGACGAGAAAGGGTTTGGGTATACATATAGCATATTGGGCGTAATTATCGCCCTAAAACTACCCGGCTTCAAGCAAAGCGTTTATTTACGACAAGGCGGCGGCGCATAGTCGTTGCTGTCTGCCGGGAAAGCCTGGGCTGAGCACGGCGGCAACGTTTTCGCAGCAGGCCCCTGTAATGCAAACGCCGCAAAACCAATCACGCCGGTATTACGGACGTCTCCCTGCGCGGAGTTAGCCGCATAGGAATCAGAGGCATCAGAGAACTGGAACGCCGCCTCGGTATGCTTATCTTTTCTGAACCCTTTAATCGCCAGTGAATCACCAGCATTAACAATATAACCGCTATTATTCAGAGAGCCAGGTTTACCGCTCAGCACATCCAGGCCATCAACCGTCGCGACAATTTCATAATTCGTATCACGACTGAAATTACGCACGTATAGCTGATAGTTCATCCCCACGGTCGCCGGGATAATATACTGCCACTGTCCAGTGTAGGAGTCATAACGACGAGTAATTGGAATAGAATTAAAATTTGCATCACGAATAGCATATTCAAGATTACTGATACGAATGCTATAAACACGATCGTACCCCGACTGGTATTTAGCAGAGTAATTTATCAGAATAATTTCACTGGGCTCACGCTCTGCCCGCTCAGCTGAGACGCCCGTCACCGTTGAATTTACGTCTCCCCCCCACGTGGTGCCCACTTCGGAATGCATGGATGGGTTGGAGTGCATCTGCCCAGCGCAGCCGCCTAAAAGCAAAAACATGCTGACCAGTAAACTCTTAATTTTAAATCCCTTCATATCCACTTCCTCTGCTGTCATGAATAAATCACCCAGCAATATTATGGATATTTAAAAATAAAAAAAGAGGGTAATTAACGATTAAGATTCTTTTCAGAATGAGATGACCGATTTATAAAAACAAATCGGTCATCAAGCGGAATACTCTTAATTACTCATCTTCGAGATAAGTATATCCATATAATCCCGCTTCGAACTCTTCAAGGAACTGCTGCTGCAGCGCTTCGTCGAGGCCTGAGTTTTTCACCTGATCGCGGAACTGAGTCAGCAACGTGCTCGGGTCTAGCTGCACGTATTGCAGCATGTCCGCCACAGTATCCCCTTCATCGGACAGCTCAACTTCCACGCTACCGTCAGGGAACACAAACACGTCGACGGCTTCCGTATCACCGAACAGGTTGTGCATATTGCCGAGAATTTCCTGATAGGCACCGACCATAAAGAAACCCAGCATTGGCGGATTTTCCGGATCGTACTCCGGCATCGGCATAGTGGTTGCGATGCCATCGCCATCCACGTAGTGATCAATCGCCCCATCGGAGTCACAGGTGATATCCAACAGCACCGCGCGACGTTCCGGCACCATATTCAGCCCTTCCAGCGGCATCACCGGGAACAGCTGATCGATACCCCAGGCATCCGGCATCGACTGGAACAGTGAGAAGTTGACGTAGATTTTATCCGCCATCCGCTCCTGCAGCTCGTCAATAATCGGACGATGCGCACGGTTGCTCGGGTCGAGCTGCTTCTGCACTTCATGACACATATTCAGATACAGCTGCTCGGCCCAGGCGCGCTCCTGAAGATTAAAGGTGCCGGAGGAGTAGCCAATGTGGATATCATGCAGGTCCATCTGGCTATCGTGCAGCCATTCGCGCAGCGAGCGGCGGTTGCCGGTCTCGTGCATTTCCAGCCAGGTTTCCCACATACTTTGCAGTGGACGCGCTGCGTCTTGTGCAGGCGGAGTCGCTTCGGTGTATTCGTTACGCTCAACGCCGATAATGTTAGAGACCAGCACGGTATGATGCGCAGTCACTGCACGACCCGACTCGGTAATCACCGTCGGATGCGGCAGGCCGTTCTCTTCACAAGCATCGCCAATCGCCCAGATAATGTTGTTAGCGTACTCGTTCAGGCCGTAGTTCACCGAACAATCGGACTGCGAACGGGTACCTTCATAGTCCACGCCCAGACCGCCGCCAACGTCGAAGCACTGAATGTTGACACCCAGCTTATGCAGCTCAACGTAGAAGCGCGATGACTCACGCACGCCGGTGGCAATATCACGAATATTGGCCATCTGCGAACCGAGATGGAAGTGCAACAGTTGCAGGCTGTCCAGGTGCCCTGCCGTACGCAGGATCTCAACCAGTTGCAGAACCTGCGTTGCCGCAAGGCCAAA
Organism: Klebsiella sp.; assembly: GCF_027492335.1. Lineage (NCBI taxonomy): Bacteria > Pseudomonadati > Pseudomonadota > Gammaproteobacteria > Enterobacterales > Enterobacteriaceae > Klebsiella > Klebsiella sp. The sequence continues at coordinate 6,447 of NZ_JAPUEW010000035.1, forward strand.
TTTCGATTTTTCGCCGCCGGATGACTGCCATTTTCCGGAACCCTGCGATGCCAGACGCGCACGCACGCCAAGTCGCGGTACCACGTTCAGGCGCTCGGCTTCTTCCAGCACGATAGCGATTTCCGACATTTTCTCGATGACCAGATAGACCTTGTGACCCATCTTTTCACCCACCAGCGCCAGGCGGATATATTCACGGTCTTTATAACCGTTACACACAATCACGCTACGGGTCATGCCCGCGTGCGCCAGGACCGCCATCAGTTCCGCTTTTGAGCCCGCTTCCAGACCCAGTGGTTCACCGGAGTGGATCAGCGACTCAATAACCCGGCGATGCTGGTTAACCTTGATCGGATAAACCAGAAAGTAGTCACCGTTATAGCCATAGGATTCACGCGCGCGTTTAAATGCAGCGTTAATCGAACGCAGGCGGTGCTGCAGAATCTGCGGAAAGCAGAACAGCGCTGGCAGGCGCTGGCCCTGCGCTTCACGCGCTTTCACCAGCTCGGCGAGGTCAACGCGCGCTTCCGGGACGTCAGGATCCGGGCAAACGCTGATATGGCCCAGTTCGTTAACGTCGTAGTAGTTATTACCCCACCAGGCAATATTATAAGTACGTAGCATCTTGCTGGCTTCCTGGGAGCTCATCGCAACCTCCTGCATGGAACGTAGTACACCGTGTTCGCCTGCTGACGAAGGCGAAAACAAAGACATGTCGTCAGACATAGCGAACCTCAAATTTAGTAACAAGTGTAAAACAGTTGACTACTATCGCAATCCGAAGAAGCGATAACAACCCATGAACAGTCCTAAATCCCAGCAGATAGTGCTGGTCTCGCGACTGCGCGACCGGTTTCTTATTCATATCATCGTAAAACACGTACCCGAACGGAGTATGACAGTTCGGAGAAACCACGAGAAAACCCTTGCGATAGCAAGAGCGCCCTTGTTCAGTTTTCCAATCGCCAACCGGCCCTGGAATCCTGAGAAGCGCCGAGATGGGTAGAGCATCGGCTGGTTTGCATGAGAGAGATGCAGCTTGCGGGATAGTGACGTGCGACGGAACGACGCGACGAATCAGGCAAAAAACGTGGGTTCATTATTAAGGATCACCTCCACACTGCCCCGACATGGGCCAGCGACAAGCCAAAGCTAGACATTCCGAACAGCCAGCGCAAACGCTGCTACGGGACTCTGTAAACACAGACTGCTTAACCCGGCTGGAAGTGGCGTCACGAGAAGAGTGCTCGTGCGCTTTTTAATGAGCCGCGCGCGGCGTTTTATACCGAGAAGCGGGGTAAAAAGCAAAATAAAAATATGCGCGTTACCGGGGTTTGTCAGGAAAAATTGCCACCACGGTTTTCCCATAAATGCGACGAATATCAAAAAAGGCTGGAAATGGGGTCAACAACTGCCCTAAAATAGCCATCCAGAAGTTAATCCATCTATACTGATTAACACTCAGACTGCTCGTGTCACTACCTGCAAGCTTTGGTAGGGTCATCCGTCAAAGCCTCTCTACACAACAGTATGAGCTACCCGAATCGTCCACAGGTGAAATAAAACATGGCAAAACACCTCTTTACGTCCGAGTCCGTATCAGAAGGGCATCCAGACAAAATTGCTGACCAAATCTCCGACGCCGTACTGGACGCGATCCTCGAGCAGGATCCGAAAGCACGCGTAGCATGTGAAACCTACGTCAAGACCGGCATGGTTCTGGTTGGCGGTGAAATCACCACCAGCGCATGGGTTGATATCGAAGAGATCACCCGTAACACGGTCCGTGAAATTGGCTACGTGCATTCCGATATGGGCTTTGATGCCAACTCCTGCGCAGTACTGAGCGCTATCGGCAAACAGTCTCCGGACATCAACCAGGGTGTTGACCGTGCCGATCCGCTGGAACAAGGCGCGGGCGACCAGGGCCTGATGTTTGGCTACGCCACCAACGAAACCGATGTACTGATGCCAGCGCCGATCACCTATGCTCACCGTCTGGTGCAGCGTCAGGCTGAAGTTCGCAAAAATGGCACTCTGCCGTGGCTGCGCCCGGATGCGAAAAGCCAGGTCACTTTCCAGTACGACGACGGTAAAGTTGTCGGTATTGATGCGGTTGTTCTGTCTACCCAGCACGCCGAAAGCATCGATCAGAAATCGCTGCAGGAAGCGGTGATGGAAGAGATTATCAAACCGGTTCTGCCGACCGAGTGGCTGACCAGCGCAACCAAATTCTTCATCAACCCAACAGGCCGTTTTGTCATCGGCGGCCCGATGGGCGACTGCGGCCTGACCGGGCGTAAAATCATCGTTGATACCTACGGCGGCATGGCTCGTCACGGCGGCGGCGCATTCTCCGGTAAAGATCCATCAAAAGTGGACCGTTCTGCAGCCTACGCTGCACGCTATGTTGCGAAAAACATCGTGGCGGCTGGTCTGGCTGACCGTTGCGAAATTCAGGTTTCCTACGCTATCGGCGTTGCAGAACCGACTTCCATCATGGTTGAAACCTTCGGCACTGAGAAAATCGCTTCTGAACAACTGACTCTGCTGGTTCGCGAGTTCTTCGATCTGCGTCCGTACGGCCTGATTCAGATGCTGGATCTGCTGCACCCGATCTACAAAGAAACCGCTGCTTACGGTCACTTTGGCCGCGAACATTTCCCTTGGGAAAAAACCGACAAAGCCGCTCAACTGCGCGAAGCCGCTGGTCTGAAATAAGTCCCGCTCTCCTCGCTTTTAAGGCCAGCCACGTGCTGGCCTTTTTATTTTTTCACTTCCTCACAGCGCCATTTCTCCCTTTGTAACAAAAGCCAAATGAAAGCGATTACATCATTTACGGAGCGAAATTTTCATCCTGAAATGCTCTCAATGCAATAATGCGTCACTATGTTACACAATATTTCAGGAAACTCTGATTAGCATTTTTAATTTCTTCGCCTGAACTTATATAATTCACTGATTCTAATAAAATTAAATACATTACGTTTCTTTACGATAGTGTAACCGATTACACAGCCGTGATTGATATCACATTTTTTTACTACGTACTTCCCTACCCTAACCATCGACAGAATCAATAACTCAACTGGAGGGCGTTATGCCTGACAACAAAAAACAAGGGCGCTCGAACAAGACAATGACGTTCTTTGTCTGCTTCCTCGCCGCACTGGCTGGCCTGCTGTTCGGCCTTGATATCGGTGTGATTGCGGGTGCCTTACCCTTTATCGCCAATGAGTTTCAGATAAGCGCTCATACCCAGGAATGGGTGGTGAGCTCAATGATGTTCGGCGCCGCCGTTGGCGCAGTCGGTAGCGGCTGGCTCTCTTTCAAACTCGGACGCAAAAAAAGCCTGATGATTGGCGCTATCCTGTTCGTTGCCGGTTCGCTGTTCTCGGCGGCCGCTCCGAACGTTGAAGTGCTGCTGATCTCCCGCGTGCTGCTCGGGCTGGCGGTTGGCGTCGCGTCCTACACCGCTCCGCTGTATCTGTCTGAAATCGCGCCGGAAAAAATTCGCGGCAGTATGATTTCGATGTATCAGCTGATGATCACCATTGGTATTCTCGGCGCTTATCTTTCGGATACCGCTTTCAGCTACAGCGGCGCATGGCGCTGGATGCTGGGCGTCATCATTATCCCGGCGATTCTACTGCTGATTGGCGTCATCTTCCTGCCGGATAGCCCGCGCTGGTTTGCCGCTAAGCGCCGCTTTGTCGATGCCGAACGCGTGCTGCTGCGCCTGCGGGACACCAGCGCTGAAGCAAAACGCGAACTGGATGAGATCCGCGAAAGCCTGAAGGTAAAACAATCCGGCTGGTCGCTGTTTAAAGAAAACAGCAATTTCCGTCGCGCGGTGTTCCTCGGCGTTCTGCTGCAGGTGATGCAGCAGTTCACCGGTATGAACGTCATCATGTATTATGCGCCGAAAATCTTTGAACTGGCAGGCTATGCCAATACCACAGAACAGATGTGGGGTACGGTGATCGTCGGTCTGACCAACGTTCTGGCAACCTTTATTGCCATTGGTCTGGTTGACCGCTGGGGTCGTAAACCCACGCTGATCCTTGGCTTTATCGTGATGGCCGTCGGTATGGGCGTACTGGGCAGCATGATGCATATTGGCATCCATTCAGCCACCGCACAGTACTTTGCCGTGCTGATGCTACTGATGTTTATCGTCGGTTTTGCGATGAGCGCCGGTCCGCTGATTTGGGTGCTGTGTTCAGAAATCCAGCCGCTGAAAGGGCGTGATTTCGGTATCACCTGCTCAACGGCAACCAACTGGATTGCCAATATGATCGTTGGTGCAACCTTCCTGACCATGCTGAACTCGCTGGGCAGCGCCAACACCTTCTGGGTCTATGGCGGTCTGAACGTGTTGTTCATCTTCCTGACGCTGTGGTTGATTCCGGAAACGAAAAACGTCTCTCTGGAACATATCGAACGTAACCTGATGAAAGGCCGTAAACTGCGCGAAATTGGCGCTCGCGACTAACCCGACAGGCTTCCTCCCGCCCGGGAGGAAGCTTCTTCTTGCTCTCGACTTCTTGCCGCACTATCCTCTGGCGCTATGAAAACACCCCGAATTCCCATTGCCCTTCAACAGGCCGTCATGCGCAGCTTGCGCGAGAATCTGGCCAAAGCTAATGCCAAACTGGGACAACATTACCCTGAACCGGTACTGGTCTATCAGCAGCGCGGAACGTCCGCCGGTACCGCGTGGCTGGAAAAAAACGAAATTCGCCTTAACCCGGTGTTGTTGATGGAAAACCAACAGGCATTTATCGACGAGGTCGTACCGCATGAGCTGGCACATCTGCTGGTGTGGAAGCACTTTGGCCGCGTCGCACCGCACGGCAGAGAGTGGAAATGGATGATGGAGAACGTACTGGGCGTCCCGGCCCTGCGCACCCATCGTTTTGAACTCGACTCGGTACGCAAAAACACCTTCACCTACCGTTGCCAGTGTCAGCAGCATCAGTTAACCGTCCGCCGCCACAATCGCGTGGTTCGCGGGGAGGCCACCTATCGCTGCGTTCGCTGTGGTGACGTACTGGTGGCAGAAAAGTAATCCCCGGAAATAATTGGAAGTTTTCTGATCTGACTGATTGCGTCAGGCAATCACATTCGTTACGTTGCGGGCTCGTTTTGACATGGAGTTCACGATGTCCCGCATTCATATTTTTACTGTCGCGTTTCTCAGCGCGACGGCGTGTGGCCCGCTTGCGGCCGAAGGAATCAACAGTTTTTCTCAGGCCAAGGCTGCTGGAGTCAAAGTTAACGCCGACGTCCCCGGCGATTTTTACTGCGGCTGTAAAATCAACTGGCAGGGGAAAAAGGGCGTTATCGACCTGGAATCTTGTGGCTATAAAGTGCGTAAAAATGAAAATCGCGCCAGCCGGGTTGAGTGGGAGCACGTCGTTCCGGCCTGGCAGTTCGGCCACCAGCGTCAATGCTGGCAGGACGGTGGACGGAAAAACTGCGCCAAAGACCTGGAGTATCGCAAGATGGAAAGCGACATGCATAACCTGCAACCCGCGGTTGGCGAGGTCAATGGCGATCGCGCCAATTTTATGTACAGCCAGTGGAACGGTGGCGAAGGCCAGTATGGTCAGTGCGCCATGAAGGTTGATTTCAAAGACAAAGTCGCCGAGCCGCCGGTTCGCGCCCGCGGTTCTATCGCGCGCACCTACTTCTATATGCGCGACCGCTATCAGCTAAACCTTTCCCGCCAGCAAACCCAGCTGTTTACCGCCTGGGATAAGCAGTATCCGGTGACGACCTGGGAGTGTCAGCGCGACGAGCGCATTGCGAAAGTCCAGGGTAACCATAATCCTTACGTCCTGCAGGCTTGCCAGGCGCAAAAGAGCTAACCTACACTAGCGGCAATTGTTAATTTGCAGCTTCACTCTTCCCCCCTGATGGGGGAAGACAACATCTGCGCGAAGAACGGAATATCAAGCATGCGCATTCCTCGCATCCATCACCCGGAACGTATTACGACGGGTAATCAGATTGCCCTCTCCGACGACGCGGCTAACCATGTCGGTCGCGTTTTACGTATGGGTAAAGGTCAGGCAATTGAGCTTTTTGACGGCAGTAATCAGGTTTTCGAAGCGGTCATTGTCGAAGCCGGTAAGAAAAATGTTCTGGTTGAAGTACAGAGCAGCAAAATCGATAACCGCGAATCCCCACTGCATATCCATTTAGGTCAGGTAATGTCCCGTGGCGAAAAAATGGAATTCACCATCCAGAAATCGATCGAACTTGGTGTAAGCCTCATAACGCCACTGTTTTCCGAGCGCTGTGGCGTTAAACTGGATGCCGAACGTTTGCAGAAGAAGATCCAGCAGTGGCAAAAAATCGCCATTGCCGCCTGCGAGCAGAGCGGTCGCAACGTGGTGCCGGAGATCCGCCCGGCAATGCAGCTTGAAGCCTGGTGTGCGGAACAGGACGAGGGCCTGAAGCTCAATCTGCATCCCCGGGCCAGCGCCAGCATTAACACGCTGCCGTTGCCGGTCGAGCGTGTTCGCCTGCTGATTGGCCCGGAAGGCGGCCTGTCGGCGGAAGAAATAGCGATGACCGCTCGCTACCAGTTTACTGATATCCTGTTGGGACCGCGCGTTCTGCGTACAGAGACAACTGCGCTCACTGCCATCACCGCCCTGCAAGTGCGTTTTGGCGACTTAGGTTGAGGCGTTAACGGAGAAGAATAATGATTAAGCTCGGCATCGTGATGGACCCCATCGCAACCATCAACATCAAGAAAGACACCAGCTTCGCCATGTTGCTGGAAGCGCAGCGTCGCGGCTATGAACTCCATTATATGGAGATGAACGATCTGTACTTAATAAACGGTGAAGCCCGCGCCCGTACGCGCACGCTGAGCGTCGAGCAAAACTACGATAAATGGTATGAATTCAACAGCGAGCAGGATCTGCCGCTTGCGGATCTCGACGTAATTCTGATGCGTAAGGATCCGCCGTTCGATACTGAGTTTATCTACGCGACCTATATTCTTGAGCGTGCCGAAGAAAAAGGAACGCTTATCGTCAACAAGCCGCAAAGCCTGCGCGACTGTAACGAAAAGCTATTTACCGCCTGGTTCTCCGAATTAACCCCGGAAACGCTGGTCACCCGTAATAAAACTCAGTTGAAAGCCTTCTGGGAAAAACATGGCGATATCATCCTCAAGCCGCTGGACGGCATGGGTGGCGCATCGATTTTCCGCGTTAAAGAAGGTGACCCTAACCTTGGCGTGATCACCGAGACATTAACCGAACTCGGCAGCCGTTACTGCATGGCGCAGAACTATCTGCCAGCCATTAAAGATGGCGATAAGCGCGTACTGGTGGTTGATGGCGAACCCGTACCTTACTGCCTGGCCCGTATACCGCAGGGTGGCGAAACTCGTGGTAACCTTGCAGCAGGTGGTCGCGGTGAAGCGCGCCCGCTGACTGAAAGCGACTGGGCTATCGCCCGCCGCGTCGGCCCAACGCTAAAAGCTAAAGGGTTAGTCTTTGTGGGTCTGGATATCATTGGCGATCGCCTGACGGAAATTAACGTCACCAGCCCGACCTGCGTACGTGAAATCGAAGCCGCATTCCCGATTTCCATTACCGGTATGCTGATGGACGCCATCGAGAAGCGCATCAATAAATAAGCGTGGCTTCAGGCTACGGGCCCGCGCCTGTAGCCCGAAAGATCACACAAGTTGATTCAATGCCCCTGTAACCTGAAAGATAAAGTTGAATCGACAGCCTTGCATGTTACCCGCATACTGGGTGCTGCTTTTTTGAACCAGGAACAGAACCTCTGACAATGAATTTACAGCATCACTTTCTAATTGCCATGCCTGCTCTCCAGGACCCGATTTTCCGTCGCTCCGTAGTCTATATCTGCGAGTATAACGATGACGGTGCCATGGGCATTATTATCAATAAACCGATGGAAAATCTGCTGGTTGAAGGGATCCTGGAGAAGTTAAAAATCGCGCCCGATCCGCGTAACCCTGATATCCGCCTGGATAAACCGGTTATGCTCGGTGGGCCTCTGGCTGAAGACCGGGGCTTTATCCTGCATTCACCACCATCCGATTTCTCATCCAGCATCCGTATCTCTGATAATACGGTGATAACCACCTCTCGCGACGTACTGGAAACACTGGGTACGGACAAGCAGCCTGGTAACGTGCTGGTCGCGCTGGGATATGCTTCCTGGGAGAAAGGCCAACTGGAGCAAGAGATATTGGATAACGCCTGGTTAACCGCTCCGGCCGATCAGAATATTTTGTTTAAAACACCGATAGCTGACCGCTGGCGCGATGCAGCGAAGCTGATTGGTATCGATATCGTGACAATGCCAGCCGAAGCGGGACATGCATAATGAGCGGAACCTTATTGGGTTTTGATTTTGGCACCAAAAGTATTGGCGTCGCAGTCGGGCAGCGCATCACCGGGACTGCCCGCCCTCTTCCCGCACTTAAAGCACAGGACGGCAAGCCGGACTGGAACATTATCGAAAAATTACTGAAAGAGTGGCAACCTGAGGCCGTTATTGTCGGTCTGCCGCTTAATATGGACGGTACTGAACAGCCTCTTACCGCACGTGCACGCAACTTCGCCAATAAAATACATGGCCGCTTTGGGGTGCAAATAACGTTACATGACGAACGTCTGAGCACCGTTGAAGCCCGAGCCGGATTATTTGAACACGGCGGATTTCGCGCGCTAAATAAAGGCAGCATCGATTCGGCTTCAGCGGTCATTATTCTGGAAAGCTATTTCGAACAAGGTTTCTAAGCCTGACAAATGGCGCCATAGCCTGTAACTGGCGCCACTTCCCTGACTCAACCCGTTAGTGACGCAGATGTTCGTTCGCCCAGCTTACCGCCTGGGTACGATTCTTCACGCTCAGCTTACGAAACACGTTATACAGGTGAGTGCGGACCGTATTTTCGCTTATAAATAGTGCGCGAGCTATATCCATATTGGTCGCACCACAGCGCAGTTCATTAAGAATCTCACATTCGCGTTCAGTCAACGGCGAGCTTTCCGTAGGTGCCGATGCATGATCCGCGGCATACATCGCCGGGTGCATCACGCTCAATTCAGCCGTCTGTTCACCGTTCAACACGGCTTTAACGCCCTCAATTAAGCGCGATTCATCATCGTCATGGCGAAAGACACCATAAAGCGCAGGCCACTGTGCCATTTCGTAGAGTTCATACTTTTGTGCGCTATTGATAATCAGCAGACGAGGATTGTCTGCTTGTAAGCGAATAATGTCACGCCATACGCTGTTCAACTTTTTATTTGAAACAGCAATATCAAATAATATTACAGAATCTTTCAAAAGACGTTGTGCAAGGGGCTTATTAATATTTTGCAAAATGACAGAAACAGATAACGTATCAGCCAGATACGTTGCAAATGCTTTGCTTTGAATCGATGGGTGAGTAATAAAAGTAACCTGGTGAGAACGAATTAAATCCTCAGAAAAATTAATCACTTAAAACTCTCCTTAGTTGATACCCGCCTTCATAGCGGTTAAATGAATTAAAAAGAATACGATCACGAGTGTATTTATAAATCCAAACCACATTTACACATTGAAACAATATTCTATGGGAATTTTCCTATCCCTGCAAACAGCATAAATCGAATGCCTTAAGAGAGTCAAAATATTATCAAACTTTTTTCCTGGTTATGGGAAGTTTATGTCAATTATTTTTTCATAGCGTACATTATTCGGCTTAATTTTACGTACTTATCTGTAATATAAAATTATGATACCGAACATTAATAAAACATTGTCATAACAAGCCATTGGTAAGATGTCTGAATATAAAAAATACAGCTATAAACGACCCGCCGCCGTACGTTGCTGAAAGCTTTGCGTAAATGTTTGCATACCCGATTGCTGCCCGGTTTGCATCACGCCGGGCAGCTGATGCGTTTTTCCCTCTCGGATCAAATTCGCCACAGCCGGGGTATTAACCAAAAGCTCGTATAGCGCAACTCTTCCACCAGCAGTATCCGGAAACAATTTTTGTGCCAGTACAGCGCATAAACTCCCTGCCAGCTGACTGCGGACCTGCTCTTTCTCCTGCGCCGGAAAAACATCCACCAGCCTCTCGACCGCCTGCGCCGCGCCACGCGTATGCAACGTCGCCATCACCAGATGTCCGGTCTCTGCCGCGGTTAATGCAAGGCGGATCGTTTCACTATCACGCAGTTCCCCTAACAAAATGACGTCAGGGTCCTGACGCAGCGCGACGCGCAATGCCGATGCAAAGGAGGGACAGTGGCGGCCAACTTCCCGCTGTTGAATCAGGCAACGCTCGCTGTGATGGATAAACTCAACCGGGTCTTCCAGCGTCAGAATATGACCATCGAGACGCTGGTTAAGATAACCAACCATCGCCGCCAGGGTGGTTGATTTACCGCTCCCGGTCGCCCCAGTGACCAGAATAAGCCCACTCTCTTCATGGAGCATTTCCGGTAAGGCGGCAGGAGCCCCTAGTTCCTCCAGTAAAGGACAAGTTTCTGCCAGCAGGCGTAATGCCA
>NZ_JAPUEW010000036.1:0-16445 GCF_027492335.1 Klebsiella sp.
AGAGCAGCGAGGCGATTGCGACGCTGTTGCAGCGCGAGCTGGAGCTGTAGTTCGGACTGGAAAATCTCCCCGGTGGCGCTGCGCCTACCGGGGCTACGTGTTTCCAGCCGTCTATGATTTTGTAGCCCGGACAGGCGCGTCAAGCGCCGCCTCCGGGACGGTGTTATAGGGGTTCCGTTCACCGCTATTTCGCAGAAAATGTATTTCTGTCGAACGTGAACGGGTAAAGGGGGAGAAAACCGTCTCCCCCTTTACAATCCCCGCGGTCCCGCAAAGAAATCGGTGCTGCGCACTGCGCTCACCTCCCGGTCCTCAGCCTGCGGTCGGCTCAACTCGACATCACTGTCTCGATTCGCCTCTGTCCGCCATCCCTGGCGGCCAGCCCTTGTCTTCGGACCTCCGGTTCGCCGATTTCAGCGGGCACCAGGGCATCGCTGCATATATCGCAGTTTCAGAGATATTCCCGCAGCTGTATGAAGATATCCCGGAGGCGGCGCTTGACGCGCCTGTCCGGGCTACTTTTATCCGGCAATGGCCCGACAAATCGCTGCGCCCACCTGCTGGGTGGAAGCGGTGCCTTTCATATCCGGCGTTTTCGGCCCGCTGGCGATGGTCTGCTCAATCGCCGCCAGAATGCCGTCATGGGCGGCCTGGTAGCGTTCATCCCCGTTGCCGAGGAAATCGAGCATCATCGCCCCGGCCCAGATGGTAGCGATAGGATTGGCAATATTTTTGCCGTAGATATCCGGCGCTGAACCGTGGACCGCTTCAAACAGCGACGGGAAGGTACGATCCGGATTGAGATTCGCCGACGGAGCAATGCCGATGGTGCCGGTACAGGCTGGGCCAAGATCGGAGAGAATATCGCCGAACAGGTTTGAGCCGACTACCACGTCAAAACGCTCCGGCTGCAGTACAAAGCGAGCGCACAGAATATCAATATGCTGCTTATCCCACTTCACCTCCGGGTAGTGCTGCGCCATCGCTTCCACGCGCTCATCCCAAAAAGGCATACTGATGGCAAGGCCGTTGGATTTGGTCGCTGAAGTTAACGTTTTGCGCGGGCGGCTTTGCGCCAGTTCAAAGGCGTAGCGCAGGATCCGATCAACGCCGCGGCGGGTAAACACCGACTCCTGAATCACCACTTCATGTTCGGTGCCCGGATTCACATGTCCGCCGAGGGCAGAATACTCCCCTTCGGTATTCTCGCGCACCACGTAAAAATCGATATCGCCAGGCTGCTTACCCGCCAGCGGGCAGGGGACGCCGGGAAACAGGCGCACCGGGCGCAGGTTGACGTACTGGTCAAACTCACGGCGGAACTTCAGCAGCGAACCCCAAAGCGAAATGTGATCCGGCACGATATCCGGCCAGCCCACCGCGCCGAAGTAGATAGCATCAAACTCTTGCAACTGCGTGTGCCAGTCGTCGGGCATCATTTTGCCGTGTTGCGCATAGTAATCGCAGCTGGCCCACTCAAAGTGCTCGAAGCTTAACGCCAGCCCCCAGCGTTCAGCGGCGGCCTGCAGTACGCGAACGCCCTCAGGCAGCACTTCTTTTCCGATGCCATCGCCGGGGATGGCGGCAATACGTAAGGTTTTATTCATTGTTGTTCTCAGTTTGCGGTAAGGGAAATTGACTTCACCTCTATCCTATAATTGACTGATTCATAATTAATCCCGTCAACTGGTGAAACATAAAACACGAATCATGAATAATCTGCCGCTGCTGAATGATTTACGCGTCTTTATGCTGGTCGCCCGCCGCGCCGGTTTTGCCGCCGCCGCTGAAGAGTTGGGCGTTTCTCCGGCTTTTGTCAGCAAGCGGGTGTCGTTGCTTGAGCAGACGCTCAACGTCCAGCTACTGCACCGTACCACCCGGCGGGTCGCCATTACCGAAGAGGGGGAGCGTATTTATGAATGGGGGCAGCGCATTTTGCAGGATGTCGATCAGATGATGGACGAGCTGTCCGATGTGCGTCAGGTGCCGCAGGGGACGCTGCGCATTATCAGCAGCTTCGGCTTTGGCCGTCAGGTTGTCGCCCCGGCGCTGTCCGAGCTGGCCCGCCGGTATCCGCAGCTGGAGATCCGTTTTGACGTCGCTGACCGGCTGGTGGATTTAGCCAATGAGGGGGTCGATCTGGATATTCGCGTCGGCGACGATATTGCCCCCAATCTGATTGCCCGCCAGCTTGCCACTAACCACCGCATTCTCTGCGCCTCGCCGGAATTTGTGGCTCGTCATTCGCGACCAAAGCAGCTAAGCGATCTTGCTGCACTGCCTTGCCTGGTGATTAAAGAGCGTGACAGGCCATTTGGCGTCTGGCAACTGCACGATAAAGAGGGGGAGCATGCGATTAAAGTGACCGGTCCGCTGTCGTCAAACCACGGTGAAATTGTTCATCAATGGTGCCTGGACGGGCAGGGGATCGCCCTGCGTTCGTGGTGGGACGTGAGTGAAAATATCGCCAGCGGAAATCTGCTGCACCTGCTGCCGGAATACTATCAGCCCGCCAATATCTGGGCGGTGTACGTGTCGCGACTGGCGACCTCGGCAAAGATTCGTACCACCGTGGAGTTTTTGCGCCACTATTTCCAGCAGCGCTTCCCGCAGCAATACGACGAGGCAAAATTGCCGACGGCAGGCACCGTCGGTCGAGGGGATTAAACGCCGAGTCTGTCGCGCAGACTGTAGTAGGCCGCGCCCATAGCGGTAAACGGAATGCGCAGGCTGCGCCCGCCGGGGAACGGGTAGTGCGGCAGCTTAGCGAAGGCGTCAAAGCGTTCGGCGTCACCGCGCAGCAGCTCTGAAATCAGTCGTCCGGCGAGGTGGGTACAGGTGACGCCATGGCCGCTGTAACCCTGCATATAGTAGATATTGTTATCGAGACGACCAAACTGCGGCATCCGCGAGAGGGTCAGCAGGAAGTTGCCGGTCCAGCGGTAGTCGATTTTCACTCCTTGCAACTGTGGGAAGGTTTTCAGCAGCTTCGGCATTATCAGCCGCTCTACGTCGTCCGGGTCGCGCGCGCCGTACACCACACCGCCGCCGTACAGCAGGCGGTTATCTGCGGTCAGGCGATAGTAATCCAGCAGATAGTTACAATCTTCCACGCAGTAGTTTTTCGGGATCAACGAACGTGCCAGATCCTCAGACAGCGGTGCGGTAGTGACGACCTGGGTACCGCAGGGCATGCTGCGCTTCGCCAGCTCCGGTTCGACTTTATCGCCGAGATAGGCATTACCGGCGACAATCACGTAGCGGGCGGTAACCTGACCGCGTTCGGTGGTCACCACCGCCGGGCTGGTGTGCTGAATACGGGTGACCGGCGATTGCTCGTAAACCCGACCGCCGTTCAGCCTAATGGCGTCCGCTTCGCCGATCGCCAGATTCAGCGGATGGATATGGCCGCCGCTATGGTCCAGCAGCGCGCCGGTATAGCGGTCGCTGTCCACTTCGCGACGTATAGCGCTGGCATCCAGCAGCTCCAGTTGGGTATTGCCGTAGCGCTCCCAGTTCTCTTTCTGCTCTTCGAGCGTCTCCAACTGTTTATGATTCAGCGCGACAAACAGGCCGCCGGGGCGATAGTCGCACTGGATTTGATAGCGCTGGATGCGCTCGCGGATAATATTACCGCCTTCAAACATCATGCTGCCAAGCATTTTCGCCGCGTCCGGGCCGTAGGTTTTCTCGATAACGTCGATATCGCGGCTGTAGGAGTTAACCAACTGACCGCCGTTGCGCCCGCTGGCGCCGAAGCCGATGCGCGCACCTTCCAGCAGCACCACATCGTAGCCCATTTCGGCCAAATGCAGCGCTGAAGAGAGTCCGGTATAGCCGCCGCCAACGATGCAGACGTCGCAGCTTATCGATTCGTACAGCGTTGGAAACGGTTCATAGCGATTGGCGCTGGCGGCGTAATAACTGGTGGTATGTTCGGTCATGATTAAGCCTCCAGGGCAATCCAGATAGTTTTCAGTTCGGTGAGTTTTTCCATTGCGTGCAGGGACTTATCACGTCCGTTGCCGCTCTGCTTGTAGCCGCCAAAAGGCACGGTCATATCGCCATCGTTATAGTTATTCACGAAGACGGAGCCGGCTTTCAGGCGTCGGCTGACGCGATGGGCGCGGGAAAGATCGCGGGTCCAGACCGCTGCGCCGAGGCCGTAGCGGCTGTCGTTAGCAAGCTTCACGGCCTGTTCTTCGGTTTTAAAACGGGTCACCACCAGCACCGGGCCGAAGATCTCTTCCTGACTGAGAGGAGATGCGGGGTCGACGTCGACAAAAATGGTCGGGCCGACCGCTGCTGGCCATGGGTTTTTGCGCCCATCCAGCAGCAGCGTGCTGTGTGCTTCCCCGGCGCGGATAAAGCTGTGGACGCTGTCGGCGTGGCTGTTGTCGATAAGCATACCCATGGTGGTATTCGGGTCGAGCGGGTTGCCCGGCTGCCAGCCTTTTGCTTGCTCTTTTAACAACTCGAGAAACTTGTCGGCGATGCTCTCTTCCAGCAGCAGGCGGGTTCCGGCAATACAGACCTGGCCCTGATTGTAAAAAATACCGCCCGCGGTGGTATTGACCGCTTTTTGCAGGTCCGGACAGTCGGCAAAGACGATATTGGCGCTTTTTCCGCCCGCCTCCAGCCAGACGCGCTTCATATTGCTGTCGCCTGCATCTTTCAGCAGCTGCTTGCCGGTGCGGGTAGAGCCGGTGAAAGTGATGACTTCAACATCCGGATGCAGCGCCAGTGCCTGACCGGCTTCATGGCCAAAACCACTGACCACGTTGAGCACCCCATCCGGCAGCCCGGCCTCTTTCGCCAGGCCCGCCAGACGTAGAGCGGTAAGCGGGGATTTTTCGGAAGGTTTGAGAACCACGCTGTTTCCGGCGGCCAGCGCCGGGCCAAGCTTCCAGCAGGCCAGCAGCAGCGGGAAGTTCCACGGAACTACCGCCGCAATCACGCCAATCGGCTCGCGAACGATCATCGCCAGTTCGTTGATACCGGTAGGCGCGACTTCGCCGTACACTTTATCAATGGCTTCGGCGTACCAGCGAATCGCACGGGCGGCACCGGGAATATCATCGCGCAGGCTGTGGCGAATCGGTTTGCCGGTATCCAGGGTTTCCAGCAGCGCCAGCTCTTCACGGTGAGCTTCCATTAGATCGGCGAATTTATTTAGCACTGCTTTGCGTTGAGAAGGGGACGCCTGCGACCAGTCGCCGTTCTCGAATACGCTGCGGGCGGCCTGCACCGCACGATCAACGTCGGCTTTTTTGCCGCGAGCAACTTCGGCGAGCGTCTGCTGCGCGGCAGGATCATTGGTTTCAAAAACGCTATTATCGGCGGCGGCGCTGTATTCACCGTTAATAAATAAGCGCGTCTCAATAACGAGCATTTTTGCTTTTTCTTGCCAGTAAGCCAGGTTGTGAAAATCCATCATGACTCCTTAATAACGTAATCGGGAAAATATAAAAGTTTGGCTATTTCTGACCCTCAGGGCGCAGGGCGTCCCCGGGATTGAGTACCGTTTAAATTGCCTATTAACAGGCATGAATTATCTGGGGCCAGCGGAATAAGTCTTTCCGCATTGCGCAAGGTGATCTGCGTTTTCTTCGCGCCGGCGGAATCAAGCTCCGACGGCGCAGGCCTGAAGAAAGCCTGAAAGAATCTCAGGCTAAAAATCAGAATGTGGTGGGGGTATGGGCACTGATAATTCGACAGATGCCTGCCGAGGTGTTGCTGAAGCTATGCGGTATGCCGGTGTTAATGGCATAGCTTTGCCCCGCCACCAGGTGATACGCCTGACCGTTAATGGTCAACACGACTTCACCCTCCAGTATGGTGCCTATCTCCTCGCCCTGATGCTTGATCCTCTCCCCGGTTGTGGTTCCAGGCTGGTACGTTTCAAAAATCATCGCCAGCGTGCGGTTCGGATTTCCATTATGAACCAGCTTCATCGACACCCCCTGACTGCCGATTTCAATCAGATCGTCCTGATTGATAACCACCTGCGGTTCAGCCGGTTTTTCTGGTTCAGAAAAGAATTCCGAGAGCGACAGCCCATAGACTTTCAGCAGCTTTTGCAGCGTGCTGATGGCAGGACTGACTTTGTCCTGTTCTATGGTGCTGATGGCACTATGTGTTAACCCAGACAGTTCGGCGGCACGACGCTGTGAGAGACCCAATTGCTGGCGGATCTCTGACAAACGTTTCCCTGGCGCCAGTCCGTCATCGCTCATATTTGCATTTCCTTAACGGTAGTGGTCAGAGTCGCTGTTTTTCAGCGATATGGTTCTGACAGGCGGTGATAAAACCTTCAAACAACATCCGCGACAGGGCGTATTCGCTACTGTTCCATTCAGGATGCCACTGCACGCCCAGAGCGAAAGGATGGTCATAAACGCTAACCGCTTCCGCCAGCCCGTCCGAAGAACGCGCCTCCACGCGCAGCCGTGGACCCAGTGTTTTTGCTCCCTGACCGTGTAACGAGTTGACCCAAAACGTGTTGCAGCCCGGTATTAACTGAGAAAGTAATCCTCCTTCCTGAACCTGAACTTCATGTGAGGGTGCATATTGCTGCTCTACAGGAAGCTCAGGATCTTCGCGGTGCTCAAGCAGTTCAGGCTGCTCGAACAGACGACGATACAGAGTCCCGCCGGTGGCGACAACCAGTTCCTGTAACCCACGGCAGATGGCGAAAATGGGGATGCGCCTTTCGAGCGCGGCGTTGATCAGCGCCATGCTCAGAAGATCACGCCCGGGATCGGCGTCAGGCTCATCGCCGTTTTCACCATAAAGGTGCGGCTGCACGTTGCTTGGGCTGCCCGGCAGGTAAATGCCATCCAGTTTAGGCAGTAACGTAGAAAGCAGGTCCGGTTCCGCTAACGCGTGCGGCAGGGCAATCGGTAACCCTCCGGCGTGAACAATCGCATTCAGGTACTTCTCTTGCAGAGTTTGGGTCTGGTGACCCTTAAGCCTGTTCCGACACATCACCACGCCAATAACTGGCTTGTACATTATATTTTCCATGATCGCCCTCACAAAGTGGACTAAATTATGACCGGATTAGCGGGTAAAACGGCCATTTCGTTCAATATTTTCTCAATCTAGCAGTGTGAATAGCCCTTTGCAAACTTAATTTAACATTTGACAAACAATTTATTTGCATACACATTCGAAGAGTGGACATTATATTTAACAGTGCTAATCAGAGTCCAAAACTAAAACAACGGCGGTGAATCATGGAAACCAATATCGTAGAAGTTGAGAATTTTGTTCAGCAGTCGGAAGAGAGACGGGTCAGCGCGTTCACCTGGGAAGTGAAGCGCTACCTTGAGCGTTACTCCAATACGCAATATGTTGATGTTCTGCTGACCGACCTGAACGGCTGCTTCCGCGGTAAGCGGATCCCGGTATCCAGCCTGAGCAAGCTGGAGAAGGGCTGCTATTTCCCGGCGTCGGTGTTTGCGATGGATATTCTCGGTAATGTGGTCGAGGAAGCGGGGCTCGGTCAGGAGATGGGCGAACCGGATCGCACCTGCGTACCGGTGTTGGGTACCTTAACGCCGTCGGCGGCGGACCCGGAATATATCGGTCAGGTACTGCTGACCATGGTTGATGAAGATGGCGCTCCCTTTGACGTTGAGCCGCGGAACGTTCTTAACCGACTCTGGCAGCAGCTGCGCCAGCGTGGGCTGTTCCCCGTGGTAGCGGTAGAGCTGGAGTTCTATTTACTGGACCGTAAGCGCGATGCTGAAGGCTACCTGCAGCCGCCGTGCGCGCCGGGGACCGGCGACCGCAATACCCAGAGCCAGGTTTACTCCGTTGATAACCTCAACCACTTTGCCGATGTCCTTAATGATATTGATGAAATCGCCCAGCTTCAGCTGATCCCGGCCGACGGCGCGGTGGCGGAAGCCTCTCCCGGTCAGTTTGAAATCAACCTGCATCATACCGATAACGTGCTCGACGCTTGTGATGATGCGCTGGCGCTAAAACGCCTCGTGCGTTTAATGGCGGAGAAGCATAAGATGCACGCCACTTTTATGGCGAAACCCTATGAAGAGCACGCCGGAAGCGGGATGCATATCCACATCAGCATGCAGAACAATAAAGGCGAGAACGTACTGGCGGATGCCGATGGTGAAGATTCCGCGATGTTAAAACGCGCGCTCGCCGGGATGATTGACCTGATGCCAGCTTCGATGGCTCTGCTGGCACCGAACGTCAACTCGTACCGTCGCTTCCAGCCGGGAATGTACGTGCCGACCCAGGCATCATGGGGGCATAACAACCGGACGGTAGCGCTGCGTATTCCGTGCGGCGATCGCCATAACCATCGCGTGGAGTATCGCGTGGCCGGAGCGGATGCCAACCCGTATCTGGTGATGGCGGCGATTTTTGCCGGAATTTTGCACGGTCTGGATAATACGCTGCCGCTACAGGAAGAGGTGGAAGGTAACGGTCTGGAGCAAGATGGCCTGCCTTTCCCGATTCGCCAGAGCGATGCGCTGTGGGAGTTTATGCAAAATGACCACTTGCGAGAGCGGCTTGGCGAGCGTTTCTGCCATGTTTATCACGCCTGTAAACATGACGAACTACTGCAGTTTGAGCGTCTGATCACCGAAACTGAAATTGAGTGGATGTTGAAAAACGCCTGATTGCCGCCCCGCAAGGGGCACCTTAGGTTTACCACAAGTAGCATCATACGGCCTGAGCGGAGCCTGGTCGGACGTTTGTGCTGGGAGCCCAGCCATTTCCCGGATGCCGCGTTAAGGAGCGCAGGCGGCAACGGGCTTCAGTTAACGACACAGTGTGTGACGAGGAAAGTGAGATGATGCAGATGTTCAAATATCCGCAGGGAGAAGGGGGCCGTCCTGGCCGCATGGATTGCGCAGCCACCGCCGCTCGTCGGTTCTTTTTACTTTTTGATTTACCATTAACCCCGTTGCGAAGTTGGTTTGTTTTCCGGTCATTACGACCGCAAACCCAGGTGTGCAGCGGGGGAAATGACAATGGCTATTAACACCTCTCTCGACAACGCTCCTGAAAAGGGCAAACCCGGGCTGCGCAAATCGCTCAAACTGTGGCAAGTAGTGATGATGGGGCTGGCCTACCTGACCCCGATGACGGTGTTTGATACCTTTGGCATCGTTTCCGGCATCAGCAACGGTCACGTACCGGCTTCCTATCTGCTGGCGCTGGCTGGGGTGTTGTTTACCGCCATTAGCTACGGCAAGTTGGTGCGCCAGTTTCCGCAGGCGGGTTCGGCCTATACCTACGCGCAGAAATCGATCAGCCCGCATGTTGGTTTTATGGTTGGCTGGTCTTCGCTGCTGGATTATCTGTTCCTGCCGATGATCAACGTTCTGCTGGCGAAGATTTATCTCTCTGCGCTGTTTCCGGAAGTGCCGCCCTGGGTGTGGGTGGTGACGTTTGTGGCGATCCTTACCGCGGCGAACCTGAAAAGCGTCAACCTGGTGGCGAACTTCAATACCCTCTTCGTGCTGGTGCAGATCTCGATTATGGTGGTCTTCATCGTGCTGGTGGTGCAGGGGCTGCATAAAGGGGAAGGGGTCGGTACCGTCTGGTCGCTCCAGCCGTTTATTAGCCAGAACGCGCACCTGCTCCCGATTATTACCGGGGCGACGATAGTCTGCTTTTCGTTCCTCGGCTTCGATGCGGTGACCACGCTCTCTGAAGAGACGCCGGACGCCGCGCGGGTGATCCCGAAGGCGATTTTCCTCACCGCGGTCTACGGCGGGATAATTTTTATCGCTGCATCGTTCTTTATGCAGCTCTTTTTCCCCGATATTAGCCGCTTTAAAGATCCGGATGCGGCGCTGCCGGAAATTGCCCTGTACGTTGGCGGCAAGCTGTTCCAGTCGATTTTCCTGTGCACGACGTTTGTTAATACCCTTGCTTCAGGTCTGGCTTCGCACGCCAGCGTCTCACGACTGCTGTATGTGATGGGGCGCGATAACGTTTTCCCGGAGCGCGTTTTTGGCTACGTCCACCCGAAATGGCGCACTCCGGCGCTGAACGTCATTATGGTCGGAATTGTTGCCTTGTCTGCGCTGTTCTTCGACCTGGTCACCGCCACGGCGCTGATTAATTTCGGCGCGCTGGTAGCGTTTACCTTCGTCAATCTGTCGGTGTTTAACCACTTCTGGCGGCGTAAGGGTTACAACAAAACGTGGAAAGATCGTTTGCACTATCTGCTGCTGCCGATGGTCGGCGCGCTGACGGTCGGCGTATTGTGGGTGAATCTGGAGGCGACATCGCTAACGCTTGGTCTGGTGTGGGCGGGGCTGGGCTTACTCTATCTGACTTATCTCACCCGCCGTTTCCGCAAGCCGCCGCCGCAGTTTGATGGAGCCAAAGCGGAACAGGCCTGGGAATCGTAACGATTTTTTACGCCGACACAAAGGCAGGCGAGCAAGCCTGCCTTCTTTTTTGTCATTATCGTTTGAAATCAGGCGGTCCGGTAAAAATAGTAGGGGCAGAAGGTAAGAATAGTGAGGATGTATTATTTCTTTTTCTTATGAATTGGTAGTTGTCCAGCGCGTCGATCCTTGATATAGGACACCAGGCTGTAGAGGGCGACTCCCAGCAAAACTACCGCGACGATAAAGAGCAGGATACCTGACATAAATTAACCTAATGTTATGTTTAACATGAAGAAAAAATACCGTGATATCGAGATAATAGCATCGGGATATTTCTTAAAGATGACCCGGTGAGTCAGACAACAATGGACTGCCAGTGAAGCTATTAACTTATTATTTACATGAATAAATGTGAAGTGTAAAGCACCGGAGTGGTCAAAAAGTAAACTGAGTTACACACCTTTAAGCGAATTTACAGACGTGAGCCCGGCAGGCTGCTAACCTTGGCCCGCTTAAATATGGGTTGAGAGTAATAAATGGGTAATAAGCATATCGTCGGTCTTGTTGGGCTGGCGCTGGTAGTGACTTCCTTTAGTAGCCTGGCTGATTCCGATCGCCAGTCAATTCGTGAACGTATTGTCGATCAGGTTTTAAAACCCTGCGAAGGTAAAAAGGCGGGAGATAAAGTTCTGATAATCGACCATCGCGGTGGTGAGCATGAAGCCATCTGTACGCTGGCGGCGGTGCCGCTACCGGAGTAACCGCCGCTGCGAAAGTTATAGATTCCCCGTGCCGCCATCGACCAACAGTTCTGTCCCGACAACATAGCTGGATTCATCCGAGGCCAGGAACAACGCGGCTTTCGCCAGCTCCTGCGCTGTGCCCATACGGCCCAGAGGAACCAGGCTTTTGATCTCCGCTTGTAGATTCTCCAGCGCCTCGGCGCTGAGCCCCAGTTTGTCCAGCGCCGGAGTGTGTACCGGGCCTGGACTCAAGCCGTTAACGCGAATACCGCGCAGCAGCAGTTCGCCGGACAGCGTACGCGCCAGCGATAGCAGCCCGGCTTTACTGGCGGCATAAGCGCTGCTGGTCGGCAGGCCGATATGGGCGCTTACCGAACCGCACAGAATGACCGACGCCGGGTTTGCCAACAGCGGCAGCAGCGCCTGTAGCAAGAAAAAGGGGCCTTTCAGATTGATGTTCATCAGCCGATCCCAGTCTTCTTCATGCCATTCGCCGAATTTACCGTGGGTGACGTCCCCGGCGTTGATAAACACTGCATCAAGCCGTGCCCATCGTCTGTTCAGCGTTTCCGCCAACTGACGTTGCCCGCCGATATCCCCCGCATCGGCGGCAATAACCCACGCTTTCTCACCCAGTATCGTCCTCGCCTGTGCAAGTGCGACGGGGTTGCGCCCGGTGACCGCAACATGTGCCCCTTCAGAGAGAAATTCCTGTGCGGTGGCAAGACCTATGCCGCTGGTACCGCCGGTAATTAAGGTAAATTTTCCTGCTAAACGTCCCATCTCTTCACACCTCTTGCATGACTGGAAAAGTCACTATAAGTACATTAGTATCCAAAGGGTACCAGGTACCAATTGGGTACTAATGAACAAAAAGGTGTGCTATGGCGGAAATCGCGGCGCGGGCAACGCAAAAAAATTTGCCGCAAGAATCTTGTCCCATGACCGACTTCGTCAATCTGATTGCCGGGAAATGGGCGATTCCGATCCTCTATCGGTTGATTGTGCTTAACGTACCGGTGCGCTTCAGCGAACTGCTGCGCGCGGTATCGCCGATTACGCAAAAAGAACTCACCCGCCAACTGCGCCTGTTTGAGCAGCGCGGACTGGTGTCGCGCCACGTCTATGCGGAGATTCCACCACGGGTTGAATATCAGATAACCGACCTGGGGTTATCGATGCGCAGCGCGCTGCAACCGCTGGCGGAGTGGATGCGGCAGAACGGGCATCAGTTAAAACGCTAGAAAAATCGTCTCGTTAGCGAGTTTGCGAGCCATTGCCCGGAAAAATGTCATAAATTTGTCACAATTAAGGCGATGATAATCACTGACTGAGGGTTAAGGGATGAGAAAAAGTCTACTCGCCGCCGCCGTGGCAGGCGTTGTACTACTGTCCGCAGGCGTCCAGGCGCAGGAACAGACCGCACCGGAAGGGTACCAGCTGCAACAGGTGCTGATCATGAGTCGTCATAACCTGCGTGCGCCGTTGGCGAACAACGGCAGCGTACTGGAGCAGTCAACGCCGAAGTCCTGGCCGGAGTGGGATGTGCCCGGCGGCCAGTTGACCACCAAGGGCGGGGTGCTGGAAGTTTATATGGGGCACTATATGCGCGAATGGCTGGCGCAGCAAGGGCTGGTGACCAGCGGCGAGTGCCCGCCTGAGAACGCGGTTTATGCGTATGCAAATAGTCTGCAACGCACCGTCGCTACGGCGCAGTTCTTTATTACCGGCGCGTTTCCCGGCTGCGGCGTAACGGTGCATCATCAGGAAAAAATGGGCACGATGGACCCAACCTTCAACCCGGTGATCACCGATGATTCCGCCGCCTTTAGTGAAAAAGCGGTGCAGGCGATGGAGAAAGAGCGCCAGGGAATGCAGTTGAGCGAGAGCTATAAGCTGCTGGAGGAGATGACGGATTATCGCAATTCGCCTTCCTGCAAAGAGAAACAGCAGTGCTCGCTGAGCGAGGGTAAAGATACCTTTAGCGCTAAATATCAGCAGGAGCCGGGCGTATCCGGGCCGTTGAAGGTGGGCAACTCGCTGGTCGACGCCTTTACGCTGCAATACTACGAAGGTTTCCCCAAAGATCAGGTGGCGTGGGGGGAAATCAAAAGCGATAAGCAGTGGCAGGTGCTGTCGAAGCTGAAAAATGGTTATCAGGATAGCCTGTTTACTTCCCCAGAAGTGGCGCGCAACGTGGCTAAACCGCTGGTGAAATACATTGATAACGCGTTGGTGGGCGATGCAACAAAGGCAGCGAAAGTGACGCTGCTGGTAGGGCATGATTCCAATATCGCCTCGCTGCTGACGGCGCTGGATTTTAAACCTTATCAGCTGCATAACCAGTACGAGCGCACGCCGATCGGCGGCAAGCTGGTGTTCCAGCGCTGGCACGATAACAGCGGCAACCGCGATTTGATGAAAATTGAGTATGTCTATCAAAGTACCGAGCAGTTGCGCAATGCCGACGCGCTGACCCTGCAATCACCGCCGCAGCGGGTGACGATGGCGCTGAACGGGTGTCCGGTTGATGATAACGGCTTCTGTCCGATGGATACCTTCAAAAAGGCGATGGCCGAGGCGACGAAGTAACGAAGGTAATAAAAAACCCGGAGCAATCCGGGTTTTGCAGCTGACGGTTGAGCAAGACTTTGTAGCCCGGACAGGCGCAACGCGCCGCCTCCGGGAAGCTCATGCAATAACTCCCGGAGGCGGTACTGCGTACCTGTCCGGGCTACAACGACAGATAGTCAGACGTTTTTACGCTCAATGGTTTGCTCGCCCCAGAACAGGGAATCTTTATCCGTTTTGGCGAAAGCGAGAGGCAGCACTTCATCGTTGCCTTCTTCCCAGATTTTCTCCGCAAGCTTCTCATCGTAATTGGCTAATTCAAAAATTACCTCGGCAATTTCGGGAGAGGTATTGCGTAAACTTGCCCATTCACCCACGCGGTGGGCTTTTGCTTCTTGATTCGGCATGCTTTTCCTCCTGCTGAAGATTAACCGTGTAGCTTAACGGCCAGGCCCGCGACATGCTCACCCTGATAGCGGGCAATCGCCAGCTCTTCCTCGCTTGGCTGACGTGAGCCGTCGCCCCCGGCAATCGTGGTGGCACCGTATGGCGTACCGCCGCGAACCTGCGAGACATCAAACAGCTCCTGAGCACCGTAGCCAATCGGCACAATAATCATCCCGTGATGGGCAAGGGTGGTCCAGGTGGAGGTAATGGTTTGCTCCTGGCCGCCGCCGGTACCGGTTGAGCTAAATACGCTGGCCAGTTTGCCATACAGCGCGCCGGATGCCCATAGGCCGCCGGTCTGATCAAGGAAGGTGCGCATCTGTCCGGACATATTGCCGAAACGGGTTGGGGTACCAAAGATGATGGCGTCATACTCAGCCAGCTCCTGCGGCGTGGCAACGGGGGCGTTTTGTGTTTTCCCGCCTGCTTTGGCAAAAATCTCTGCCTGCATGGTTTCCGGCACGCGCTTCACGACCACCTCAACGCCATCAACCTTGTTTGCTCCTTCGGCGACGGCATGCGCCATGGTCTCGATGTGTCCGTACATTGAATAATAAAGCACCAGAATCTTAGCCATTTGCATCACTCCTCGGTTGCGTTATAGACCAGTTACTTGACTGGCTACCTTTAAAGATAAGACCTCTGGCGAAGAGTGCAAATGCAACAATCATTTGTTTGATTTATAACAAAATTGCAAAGATTAAAGATTGTTGCAAAAAGATACATATTTAACCCGACGTTTTTCGGCAATCATAAGAGGCGCTTAGCGAACGCCAGGCATGGCAATGGTCGTTCTTATGGAAAATCTATTTCAGGATGTGACTATATCCATTGAGCATGTTTTTCATTCGCTAACCTTAAAGGCACGCGATACGGCACCTGTATCGTGGAGGCTACGGTCTTGTGATTCACTAATGCAGCATGTATGGAGGTCCATAATGGCAAACCATCGTGGCGGTGCCGGCAACTTTGCCGAAGACCGTGAAAGAGCATCAGAAGCCGGTCGTAAAGGTGGCCAGCATAGCGGGGGGAACTTTAAAAACGATCCCCAGCGCGCTTCCGAAGCGGGCAAAAAAGGGGGAAAAAACAGTCACGGCAATCGCGACAGCTAGCGGGCCCGACTGATTCAGAACTGATTGGGGTTAATCTCCAGGGCCCGACCCCATCGCCCTCGCCGCCGACGTGTTGTCGGCGGTTTTTTTATGGGTGAATAGTTGCCTCTGCGGGGTGCAGACTGCACACTAGCGGGCTATTTATTATGATTGGCTGTGTGATGTCTTCGTTTAAATTCTCCCTTACTCGCCAGGAAGCCATCCTGCTTGTTATCACCATGTTCTGGGGTGGAACGTTTCTCGCGGTTCAGTATGCGGTGACGCTAAGCGGGCCGCTGTTCTTCGTCGGACTGCGTTTTGGTACCGCCGCGCTGGCGGTCGCTTTACTGTCGCTGCGTACATTACGCGGCCTGACATGGCTGGAGCTAAAAGCGGGCGCGGCGATAGGTATCTCGATTGCGCTGGGCTACGGCCTGCAAACCTGGGGGTTGCAGTCGATCTCCAGCAGTAAATCGGCGTTTATTACCGCCATGTACGTGCCGCTGGTGCCGCTATTGCAATGGCTGTTCCTCAGACGAATGCCGGGGATGATGTCCTGCGTCGGTATCGTGCTGGCGTTTATCGGTCTGATCCTGCTGGCCGGCCCGGAGAGTAACCTGATAGCGCTGGGTGTCGGCGAGATGATCACTCTTGCCAGCGCGGTGGCGATTGCGGCAGAAATTATTCTGATTAGCGCCTGGGCGGGGAAGGTGGATATCCGCCGGGTGACGGTAGTTCAGTTGGCGACGGCGTCACTGGTGGCGTTTGTCGGTATGGCCCCGGTTGGAGAAAACATTCCACCGATGACGTCGGGGCTGGTTGGTGTTGCGCTGGGATTAGGCATCTTCAGCGCCATTATTCAGGTGACCATGAACTGGGCGCAACGCAGCGTGTCGCCTACGCGGGCAACGCTGATTTACACCGGAGAACCGGTGTGGGCGGGAGTGTTTGGCCGTATTGCCGGAGAGCGTTTGCCGCTGCTGGCGCTGGTGGGCTGCGTGTTTATTCTGGCGGGCGTGCTGGTTAGCGAGCTGAAGTGGAAGCGGAAAAGGCTTCCGCTGCCGGAGAAGCTCCCGGATGGCGGCGTGAACGCCTTATCCGGGATGAGGGATCGTGCCGAACCTTAGCTAAATATTCCCGGAGGCGGTGCTGTGCACCTGTCCGGGCTTGTATGATGACTCCGTCAGAAAGAACCGGCCAGTTCTCTC
>NZ_JAPUEW010000037.1:0-15914 GCF_027492335.1 Klebsiella sp.
CCGCAGGGCGCGTAAATCGCCGTCAGTGAAGGGTATTGCTGCAACATTTTGTCCGTTACCTGATGGGCAATATCAGTCCTTTCATGGCAGCGTACCGGCTCCAGCACCCGATCGCCTTTACCGTGCTCGCGCAGGTAAGAGCGGAAGCTAATTTCGCAGCTTTCCTGACAGATAAACCGGTTATCGCCGACGATAATGCCGATTTCCCCTTCGCTGTGGCACAGTCGGTCAACCGCCCAGCCTGCAGTGCGGCCTGCTTTCTGATTATCGAGGCCGATGTAACCGCTGCGTTGTGCGATGGCCATGTCGGAGAGCAGAGTAAAGACGCGCACGCCTTTATCGGCGGCCTGGGCGACGGCGTGGCGGATAAGCGGGTTATCCAGTGCCACAACGCCAATGACATCAACTTCATCGCTCAGGCGAGCGATGCCAGCGACCATCTCGTCGATAGCATTAATATCATAATGCAGAAAAACGGGAGCCTGATTTGGGGCATGCCAGGGCATCGCCGCCAGCTCGAGTGCCTGCGCCAGCTGAGAATAAAAAGAATGCGATTGCTGAAGCAGGATAAATCCCATTCTGAGAGGAACTGCCGACTGACCGGCGGCCAGCCGATAGTGCGATTGCTCCAGCGCAAACCCTAAGCGGCGCGCGGATTCAAGCACTTTGCGTTCCGTACTTTCCTTGACCGGGGTACGCTTGTTAAGCACTCTGTCCACCGTCGCAATGCCGACTCGGGCATCTCTGGCAATGTCCGTCATAGTCACTTTCTTCGCAGACATAAATGTCACTCCTTATCCGTTAATGATAAAAATCTATCATTATTTGGAACGATAAAAAGAGAAGGGACTCTGGTTTCAGGAAAAGAGAGCTGACACGACGTTGCCTTAATGCATATTTAATCTTAAAAAGATACTACTAAATCCGTGTTTCTTGCTTATCTTCTTGAAATTAAGAAAAATCTCAATTTTGTTTCAAATGAAATGCCATCCTGCTATCGCAAACGGTCTTTTGTTTGGCAAAACGGACTATACTTGGCAATCTTCCGGCAATACGTTCAAAAATAAATTAATTATTGTTAATTTTACGCTCAATGCATTACCTGCTCATATGATGTGGTTGTTGAAGTGGAAGGTTTGGAAGGGCGGAGGTTTGTATGTTATTAAAAGAACTTATTATTTTCGACTTATTAAGTACCCCCGTTTGGGTCGTCCATCCTTTCAATGAAAATGTGATCTTTGCCAACCAGGCATCTAAAGCGCTGAGCGGTAATCTGACCCTTGAGCAAATGCGCAAGGGAACCTTCTCAACCTGCCCGGAAACCGCGCTACAGCACTATTTGCGCTACTTGCAGAATATTACGGAAGTCTATGAAATATGGACGATTGAAACCGCTGAGGGGCTGGCCTCTATCAGCTGTAAAACGACCTTGATTACCTCAGAAGAGCAGGGAGCCTTAATTCTCTTTGAGGCGGTAAAACTGCTACCACAGAATAGATCGGTTAATACAGCCTCTCGTTCTTATCAACGGCGCAATAATGGTTTCTTTGCCCGCTTTTTTATGACTAATTCGGCACCGATGCTATTAATCGACCCCAAGAAAGATGGACGAATTGTTGATGCTAATATTGCGGCGCTGCGTTTTTATAACTACTCCTCTGAAGAAATTCGGACCCGGCATACCTGGCAGATAAATACCCTCGGCCGCGATGTCCTGCCGATTATGCATAACGTGGTAAGTTTACCCGGAGGACATAAACCGCTTAATTTTACCCACATACTTTCCGATGGCGCGATACGGCATGTTCAGGTCTATGCCGGACCGGTGATTTTATACAACGTGCGCCTGATGCTGTGCATCATTCACGATATCACCGAAGAAGTTCATTTAAAGAAAGAACTGGAGTTCTCCGCCTCACACGACTCGCTCACTGGACTCCTTAATCGCCGCGAATTTTACCGCGTTGTGGAGTCGCCTTCGTTTAAACCAGAAGGATTTTGCCTGTTACTGGTGGATATTGACCATTTCAAGCTGATCAATGATGACCACGGGCACCAGAAGGGTGATGAAGTTCTGCTGGCGATTTCCGATCTCCTGGCCGCTGCCGGAGGCATCGACGATAAAATTTATCGTTGGGGCGGTGAGGAGTTTTTACTGTTCCTGCCAAATGCATCGCTGGAAACGGCGCTGGAGATGGCGGAGAAAATTCGCTATGCCGTCAGCGAACATCAGACGCCGGACCTGCTGGTACCTGTTACGGTCAGTATTGGCGTTGCGGAACATCAGCATGGCGAAGAGATAGACCAGTTGTTTAATCGTGTTGATAAAGCGTTATATGCGGCTAAAAAAGCGGGGCGTAACAAAGTTCAGCTACACCTGATTGAGAAGTGCTAGCTTCATTGACCTGATATTCAAGCGTAAGGGTCTACAATAAGTGCATCACAAAGACAGGAACAGGATGTCATGACTTATTCAATCACAAAGAAACTTCTTACTGCGACCTCAGCGCTACTGCTTCTTTCAATGAGCTCTCTACCGGTTATTGCGGATGTAATTTCTCCACTCAGTGAAGAGCACGGATTAAGCGAAGCCGCGAAACAGTATCTCCTGCATTATCCTTCCCACAGCGGCGTTGATGGCAAAACCGTGCGCGAAGATACCGCCGCCGTATTTATTCCTTTCGGCACAACCCCGGAAGGCGGATGGCCAGTGGTTGTCTGGGCCCACGGCACCGTTGGCGTTGCTAATCACTGTGCGCCTTCGTTAAACCCGCGTAGCGATCGCGATAAGCAGTATTTGAATACGTGGCTGTCGTTAGGCTATGCGGTGGTTGCCCCGGATTATGCCGGACTGGGTTCTTCGGGTTTACACCATTATCTTAATGCTCGTGGTGAAGCGTGGAGTGTACTGGATGGAGTTCGCGCGGCGCTGAAACAATTTCCGCTTAAGAATGAGCTTATTCTGGTAGGGCAGTCCCAGGGGGCGCATGCGGCATTCGCCAGTGCGGGATATCAGCCTGAATATGCGCCAGAGCTAAATATTCGCGCAACGGTGTTGACCGGTACGCCTTATTTTGAAAAAGGGACCACCGCTGCTGACATCCTTCCGCCTGCGGGTGGCAAAGTCCAGACCGGTGGCGATCCGAAAATTCCCTATATCTTCTATATCTATCTTTCAGCCGCCGATGCTAATCCGCAGCTAAATCCCGCCGACTATTTTCAGGCGAAAGCGCTGCCGCTGCTTAAAGAGGCGACCAACCTGTGTATTACGCCATTAAACGATGAAGTGATGAAGGCGGGGCTTAATGCCGGCAATTCTCTCAAGCCGGGTATCGATTCGCTGCTCAGCGCCAGCGTAGGCACGATGCTCTATCCAACATTGAAAATCGATCATCCGGTATTTATTGGCATGGGTAGCGTTGATGTGAATGTGCCAACGGCAATGCAAAAACGTTTTGCTGATGCGGTGATAAGCGCGGGAACGCAAGCGAACGTGCATATCTACGAAGGACTGGATCATAGCGGTACGGTAAACCCGTCATTGCGCGATTCGGTGCCGTTTTTGATTAAGACGTTAAATAACCAGCAGCAGTAGGCATCATTCTGTGAGCCGCCCGAACAGATGGGCGGTTCAACACAGGTATAACGTAGATTACCAGTACTTAGGAATTAAGTAGCCATACATCACGACCGCGACAACAATCATCACCGTAATAATCGCCCAGTCTGCTTTTAGTGATTTTACTGCGTTCATAAGCTTCTCTCTTCAATGAAATAACTTTTCCAGGTTACCCCCCTGGCCAATGCTGAAGAGTGATGAAGATCACATAGTGAAATTTGTCGCACAAATCAATAATCATTCGCCAACGCTCACCCAACGTCTACCGACCAGAATCGTCAGCGCCATAATTGCGACTATGGCGGCCAGGTGCATCACGAAATCCAGGGCGTGCAGATGTACCGGGTGACAAAAGGCCAGCAAGCTCACCGCCAGGCTGGCGATCCCCAATCCCGCCATCGCCAGGCTGCGTACCGGGTTGAGCGCGCGGGTGCGCCGCAGGCTGGCAATCATCAGTACTATCATCGGCGAACTTACTGCCAGCAAAAAGGTAAAGCAGCTAATGCTGTCGTTATCGTGCATCACTGGCGTGTCACCGGGAATACTGCGCAGGCTTAACCCGAGCCACATCAACCCGATGGGCAGCAATGCTTTCCAACTTAGCGCCTGCCGCCCGGCAATACTCATAGTGAAAGCGCTGCGGATGGCCAGCGTCCCGAGCAAAAAGGCCAACAGTAACTGCGCGACAGCCCATATGGCCCCCGGCTGTGACCAATCGGTTAACCCTCGCGGTAGCAAGTAACTTACAGCGATAGCGCAGGGCAGCGCCACCGCCAGCCAGCCGAAGACCCGTAGGTCTGTTGGCCACGGACGCTTTATCGGCTGCATCTCGCGGCTGAGTTCTTCAATCAACACATTATGGTCGGTCATGATGGGCTCCAAAACGGCGCAGATTTTTCAGCGCCCGATGCAGTAGCGACTTCACCGCCGCAACGCTTAGATTGTTATGCTCGGCGGCTTCCGTCAGGCTCATTTCTCGCAGATGCACGTGTTCGACGATTTCACGCTGGCGATCGGGTAGCTGGCGTAAATAATCCGCCAGCTCCTCCTGGGTATCCTGATTTTGCCTTGGCGGCGTGGAGGGAACGTCCGGCAGAGTCTCTTCGTTAATTTCCCAGTGCTGATGACGACCGCGCCGCCGTAGCGCATCAATCACGCGCGCTGAGATAATCGCCTTCAGCCAGGGCAGAAAAGGAAATGCCGGATCATAGGTATGGCGAACCCGATGTACCGTCAGCAGGACATCCTGAATCACATCCTCGACTAGCGTATCGTCGCTGATTTGTTTACGTATCTGCGAACGGATCACCGGCACCAGCGCTTTTAACAGCCGGGTGTAGGCGAGCCTGTCGCCCGCCTGCGCCCGTTCCATTAGCGCGGGCCAGCTTTCACGCGCGCTATCGTTTGTTTGCATAATCCGCCTTGTGCTATGACGCTTTTTTACCGGCAGCCTGATTAAGCGCGTTGACCACAATGCCGGGGGTAAGAACCTGCGGCAGCACCTTCGGCGGGCTACCGTCGGCCGGATAAACCACGTATAACGGCAGGCCGCCCTGGCCGAACTGGTTGAGCGCGTCATCGACATCGGGGTTAAATTTTGTGGAGTCAGCCACCATATACAGGGTCCCGGTTTTTGCCAGCGCCTCTTTAACTGCCTGGGTGGAGAGCGACGTTTTTTCATTGACCTGACAGGTGATACACCAGGAGGCGGTAAAGTTAACGAAAATGGGTTTTCCCTGTCCTCGCTGTTGCGCGACGGTTTGCGGCGTCCACTTCTGCGCGGTCGCGTCGGCAGTTTGAGCCTCGGCGGGCGGCGTGCCTTCGGCTTTCATGACCCCCGGAAGCGGGACAATAACCGCCGCCACCAGAATCGCGGTGACCGTAAACAGTACCTTGTGACCTTTGCCGTGAAAACGACGCTGCTGGGCGATGCCGTACAGCCACGCGGCAAAACTTAGCACGACGGAGGCAGCAAGTAATGCCGCCAGCGCGCTGCTTCCGGCCTGCTGTGCTAGCACCCAGACCAGCCAGGCGTAAGCGCCGAACATCGGAAACGCCAGCACGCGCTTAAGAATATCCATCCAGACGCCGGGACGCGGCAACACTTTTGCCAGCGTCGGGAACAGCGAGATGAGAGTAAACGGTGCCGCGAAACCCAGCGCCAGGGCTAGAAAGACCATCAGCGCCACCGCAGGCGGCTGCACTAAAGCGTAGCCAATGGCGCTGGCCATAAAAGGGGCGGCGCAGGGCGTTGCGACGACTATAGCCAATGCGCCAGTCAGCGCGGAACGCATAAATTCGCCTCGGTTAATATTCAGCGCCCCGACGCGCTGTGCGGCCAGGCCCACTTCAAATACGCCAAGTAAATTGAGCGCAGCGGCCAGAATAATCAACGACAGTAGGGCGATAACCAGCGGTGATTGCAGCTGAAAACCCCAGCCAACCGCAGTACCACCGGCTCGCACCGCCAGCAGAATGCCTGCCAGCGCCATCATGGTTATCACCACTCCGAGCAAAAATGCGAGTCCCTCGCGCCGTGCGCTGGCGGCATTATCTGAGTGACGCAGCAAACCCAGCGCTTTCAGCGAGACGACCGGAAATACGCAGGGCATAAAGTTGAGGATGATGCCGCCAATAAAGGCGGCCAGCATGGCAGTTAACATCGCTGGCCTCTGTGCTTAGTGGGTTTTCGGGTGAGATGCGTCGTACTGCTTAACGGCAGCTAGGGTTTTCTCAATATGCGTTTCCGGATTTCTATCAGTGTAACTCAGTAAGATGTTGCCATCTGGCGCAATCACGTAAGAGGTACGGTCGGAAAGCGTTTTGCCTTTCATCTCCATCAGCGTTTGATACTGCGCCGCGACCTTGGCACCTGGGTCGGCTGCCACGGTGAATTTATCCCGACACTCTAGTTTGGAGAAATCGCTCACCTGATCGGTGTTGCCTGCGGTAACACCAACGACCGTCGCGCCCATTTTGTTGAAATCATCGGTGGCTTCAGCAAAATCATGCGCTTCGATGGTACAGCCTGCGCTAAAGGCCGCCGGGAAAAAGTAGAGCACCACGGGTCCTTTTTGCAACGCGTCTTTAAGTGAGAATGTCAGCGATTTACCGGCCAGCGCACCCTGCAGCTCGAAGTCAGGGGCTTTAGCTCCTACTGGCAGCGCCGCGCTGGCGCTGAATGCAGGTAACGTGATGACGGCGGCGAGGGTCAGGGTAGACACGAGGGTTTTTATTGATTTCATTATCAGCTCCTGCGATGGATGGACAATCTGGGTTTAGGTCAACTCAGTTATTCAATTCGCAGGAGCAGGCAGAAAAGTTGCGCTTAGATAAAAAAAATTTACGGTTTGTATTTCCAGGCCGAGAGAAAGACGCTAATTGCACACTCCGCAAGCTGGTCCAGCTTCTCTGACTCCACCGCTTTTTGCGCAATTAACGCTCCCGGGAGCAGATAGCCCATAATTGCGCCGAGAAACGCGGTAGCCTGGAGGTTCGGGTCGCTCATATTCAGCAGTCCCTGGTCGCGTTTTTGCGTCAGTATTTCGCTTAACGCCTGTAATACGCGACCTGAAGGTCTTTGTTCGAGAGTGAGGTACAGCTCAGGTTTCTGCACCAGCACCTGGATCAGTAACCGCTGAAAATGGATATTTTCCGGCGTATAAAAGTGTTGCTGTACGACTTTCGCGAAACCGCGCAGCAGCGCCGGGAGATCCTGCTGGCTTTCCTGTAAGAGCTGGCGCAAAGGCGGCTGCATTTTATCATTGAGAAACTCAAAAGTTTCCAGCAGCAGCGCGTCTTTTCCGCCGGGGAAATGGCTGTACAGCGTCGGTCGCGAAGTTCCCGCTTCGGCGGCGATAGTGTCCAGAGATACATCAAGCCCATGCTGAAGAAACAGTTCGCGGGCAGTTTGTAAAATGCGGGGGCGGGCTTTCATTGGCCGCCCGCGTTGATTCGCCATCGATTCAATCCTTACGGTTTGCGTCTTTTCAGTTGCACGATCCCTTGCTGAACCAGCAAGAAAAATAGTGGGACGAAAAGCAACGTCAGCAGGGTCCCGGTGAGCATACCGCCGATCACCGCAGTCCCTATCTCTTTTTGGCTGGAAGCGCCTGCACCGGTAGAGAGTACCAGAGGGATAACGCCGACAACAAATGCGAGTGAAGTCATGACGATAGGGCGCAATCGCAATCGCGCGCCTTCCAGGGCCGCTTCAGCCAGTGTTTTTCCTTTTCGGAACTGCGTCAGGGCGAACTCTACGATAAGGATCGCATTTTTGGCCGAAAGACCCATGGTGGTCAGCATGCCGACCTGAAAGTAGATGTCGTTTTCGAACCCGAGCAGCCCTGATGCGCCAACGGCCCCCAAAATACCAAGAGGGATGACCAGCATCACAGCGATCGGGATAGACCAGCTTTCATACAGCGCAGCCAGGCATAAAAACACGAATGCCAGCGACGCCAGATACACCCATAGCGTTTGCGTGGATGATGCCTGTTCCTGAAAGGAGAGGCCGCTCCATTGTATGTCGAAGCCGTCAAGAGCATTCGCCAGTTCGCTTATCTCCGTCATTGCCTTGCCAGAACTGAAGCCTGGGGCCGCGCCGCCCTGAAACTGAACGGCGGATAAACCGTTAAAACGCTGCAACATCTGCGGCCCGGTGGTCCAACGCGATGAGGCGAAACTGTTGAAAGAGGCCATATTGCCGCTGCTACCGCGCACAAACCAGGCGGATAAGTGTTCTGGCTCTGAACGCCACTGCGCATCACCCTGCATATAGACACGTTTAACGCGCCCGCGATCGATAAAGTCATTGATGTAAACCCCGCCCCAGGCCGTGGAGAGCGTACTGTTGATATCGACCTGATCCAGACTTTGCGCCAGCGCTTTTTGTCGATCGACATCCACCTGTAGCTGGGCTTTTTCTTCGAGACTGTTGATTCGCACGGCGTTCAGATTAGGATTTTCTCTGGCCGCGTTAAGCAGAGCAGTTTGCGCTTCGGTAAGGGCGCGATAGCCATTTCCCGCGCTATCCTGCAACCACAGTTCAAAACCGCTGGATTGCCCAAGGCCGCGAACCGTAGGCGGAGATGTAATGCTGATGGTAGCAATCCGGGACGTTTGATTAAAGTGCTGGTTTGCCCGCGAGATAATGGCCTGCGCGCTATTGAACGCGCCGGAACGGTCATCCCAGTGTTTTAATTCGGCAAAAGCCATCCCCACATTTTGCCCGCTGCCGGCGTTATTTCTCCCGGTCACCATAAAGATAACATTCAGGTTGTTTGCCTCCTCGGTCATAAAATAGCGTGTAATCTCAGCACCCACCTCTTCGGTCATCGACATCGGCGAGCCGGAAGGGAGGGTAAACTGAACCATCACCGCGCCCTGATCTTCCTCGGGGAGAAACCCTGTCGCGAGCTTCTGATATTGCCAGAGCATCAATAGCGACAGCATCAAAGCCAGCAGCGCAAAACGAAAAGGGCGACCGGCTATTCGCCGAAGCACCGCAAGGTAGCGGTTCTGGCTTATTTCAACGCCACGATTGAAACAGGTGAAAAAAATCCCTTTTTTAACGTGGCCGGGCTTTAGCAGATGGGCACACAACGTTGTCGTCAGGGTCAGGGCGACCAGCGCAGAGAGTACCATTGCGGAGACTATGGTCACGGTGAACTGGCGATAAATAATCCCCACCGATCCGCCAAAGAATGCCATCGGAATAAAAACGGCGGAGAGAACTAACGCGATACCGATGATCGCGCCAGTTATTTCCTGCATGGAGCGCAGAGTCGCCTCCAGTGGCGTGAGTTCTTCCTCCGCCATCAAGCGCTCCACGTTTTCCACTACTACGATCGCATCATCAACCAGCAAGCCGATCGCCAGAACCATTGCAAACAGCGTCAGGGTGTTGATGTTGTAGCCCAACAGGCTAAGAATGCCGAAGATCCCCAGCAGGACAACCGGAACCGTGAGCGTTGGGATCAGCGTCGCCCGCCAACTCTGGAGAAAGAGATACATCACGGCCACCACAAAAAGAATCGCTTCAATCAGCATATGCACCACGCTTTCGATCGAGACTGTCACAAACGGAGTGCTGTCTCGCGGGTAAGCGGCGATAACGCCTTGCGGGAAGCGCGGCGTTAAACGCTCTACCTCTGCCCGGACTTTCTCCGCTGTTTCCAGCGCGTTGGCCCCGGAGGCTAGTTGAATCGAGATCCCGGCGGCAGGAAAACCGTTGAGCGTCGTTTGGTTCTGATAGTTTTCAGCGCCAATCTCAACGCGCGCAACGTTGCGCAAATAAACCACGGAGCCGTCGCTGTTGGTGCGCAGAATGATGTTTTCAAATTGTTGTGGACGCTCAAGGAGTGATTGGGTCGTTACCGTCGCATTCAGATACTGCCCATTTAGCGTCGGAAGTGAACCGATTTCCCCGCTGGTAACCTGGGTATTCTGCGCTTCAACGGCGGCCTGTACATCGGAAGGCATCAGGTTATAACTGGTGAGTTGCAGCGGATTTAACCAGATGCGCATGGCATACTGCGCGCCAAAAACGGTCGTCTCTCCGACGCCATCAACCCGGCTAAGTGGCTCCTGAAGAGTGCTGATAAGAAAGTCGCTGATATCAATACTGGTTAACTGATGACTTTCATCATACAGCGCGACCACCATCAGGCTGTCACCCTGCGATTTTGTCACCGTGATCCCTTGCTGTTGAACCTCCTGCGGTAAACGAGTCATCGCCTGATTGACGGCATTCTGCACCTGGACCTGCGCCATATCGGGATTGATATGTTGATCAAAACTGAGACTGATCCGCGACTGTCCGGCTGAGCTGCTGCTGGAGGAGAAGTAAAGCAGGCCATCAATGCCTTTAATCTGTTGTTCAAGAACTTGCGTGACGCTGTCCTCGACGGTTTCAGCGGAGGCTCCAGGATAGTTTGCCGTGACATTGACGCCCGGCGGGGCGATATCCGGGTATTGTTCGACGGGAAGCGTTAATAACGCAAGGGTTCCGGCGGCCATAATACAAATGGCGATGACGGCGGCGAAAACGGGTCGGAAGATAAAAAAGCGGGCCAGCATCGCGATCACCTCGGATCAGTTAATGGGTTCTTGCAGGGCGAAAATAGGCGGCGGTTCAATAAGGCTGGAGTCGGGGCGTTGCCCTTGAATAGGCGAAGAGGGGGCCGCCGGGCAGTTCAGCACATCGCAGGCTTTGGCAACGAGATATCGATGGATTTCAATGCATGACTTCGTGCGCTGATATTCACTCCAGAGATAGTCGTAGGTCTGGATGCTGAAAATATTCTGTTGTAACAGAACGCGCAGATCGTGTTGCCGTTTCTGCACATATTCATAGATGAAGAGAGTGCGGCAAAGTTTAGCCTGTGCCGGATCCTGTATGGGTGAGCACGCCTCAAATAGATGCGCCTCGCTGGGAACGGGTTTCGGCAACGAGGCGCTTAACAAACATGGAAAAAGTGATAATCCAATGAAAAA
Organism: Klebsiella sp.; assembly: GCF_027492335.1. Lineage (NCBI taxonomy): Bacteria > Pseudomonadati > Pseudomonadota > Gammaproteobacteria > Enterobacterales > Enterobacteriaceae > Klebsiella > Klebsiella sp. The sequence goes on from NZ_JAPUEW010000037.1 coordinate 11,117, forward strand.
AAACAGCTTTGCCCATTTTTTGCCGCTGAACATCATTTTCTCCCCATCAATTTATTTACTTTACAGTAAAGTAAATAAATTGTTTAAACAAGTCCTCAATACGATCAAAAGGCCAGGGGAAGAGAGAAGTCCAACGAGAGGTGCTCCGCTGGCTGGTGGGTCAAAACATGCTATTGCCGCTGGCGGTCTTTTCAGGAACGGTTTGGGTGACATCCCAGTGTTCGATGATTTTATGCTGCTCGTCGACGCGGAAAATATCGATGATTGCACGCGTGACGCCCGGCTCGCGCCCGGTGACCTCGACATGCAGGATCACGTGATCCCCGTCGACAAACGCCTGCTTAATTTCGCTGTGCGAGTCGGGATATTTGTTCTTCAGGAAAGCGATAAACTGCTGAAAACCCTCTTCGCCATCTTTTGCCATCGGGTTGTGTTGAATGTAACGATCGCCGAGGTAGGGCTTCGCGGCAGCAAAATCCTTGTCGTTTAACGCTTTATTATAAAACTCAATAACGTTCTTTTTGTTTAACTGTTCACTTTCGCTATTGCCCGCAAAAGCCGCGGGCAATAGCGCGCAAAACAGAGACAGAGCAATGAGCGATTTCTTAAGCATAAAACCTCCAGCGATGGTTGTGGTATCAGACATATAGCCTGTCAGGTGAAGCAATCAGCCGCCCCAACGGCTTTTCAGGTAGTTAACGGCCTGCTGGGTTTGTGGTTGATTCAGATAGTTCTCTCTGAACAAAATCGTGCCCTGAATTTGCGGCATTGATTCATTCAGATCAAGCTGCTTTTTCAGTTCAGGCACGCCGCCGCTGACCATCCAGTCGGGCTCGTTTTTTGATGGTTCGCCTACTTTGTAGAGCGCTACGCCGATGTAGAGACGGGTATTGGTGGGCTTCACCACGTCAGCCCACCACTTTGCCAGCACATCATAGCGAGCCGCGTCGCGAGCGAAGGGCCAGTAAATTTGCGGGGCGATATAATCCAGCCAACCCTTCTGAACCCACAGACGGGTATCGGCATAAGACTCATCGTAGGCCGCAGCGCCTCGGGTGTTGGAACCCGCTGGGTCATGCGACAGATTGCGCCAGACGCCCGCCGGACTGACGCCGAATTCCACGTCGGGATTAAGCTGTTTGATGGTGCGGGAGACCTGTTCAATCAGCAGTTGGGTATTGTGCCGCCGCCAGTCTGCCTTCGAGGCAAAACCCTGGCCATACTGCTGGAATGTCCGGTTGTCGTTAAGCGCCGATCCCGGCGATTCAGTGTAGAAATAATCATCGAACTGTACGCCGTCAACCGGATAGCGTTCAACGACTTCAGCCACAATACTGGTTATCCAGTCACGCACTTGCGGAATGCCCGGGTCAAGGACAAAGCGGTCTCCGGAGGTGCGGATCCATTCCGGGTGCAGGACATATACGCTGGCGGGAACCTGCGAAAGCGTGCTGTTAAGCTCGGTCACGGTTTTAGGACGGGTATTGACGGAGACACGATAAGGGTTAAACCACGCATGAACGCGCATTCCGCGCTTATGCGCTTCATCAAGCATAAACTTCAGCGGATCGTAACCAGGATCCTGGCCAATTTTCCCGGTCAGCATGTCGGACCACGGCAAAATCTTTGATGGCCAGAGCGCGGTACCGTCCGGTTTCACCTGGAAGAACACGGTATTGATCCCGAGATTTTTCAGATTATCCAGCTTGGCGATCAGCGCTTCCTGCTGCAAGCGAATGCGGCGACTGGCGTCGATGCCACTGTTAACGGATTCCAGCGGCGGCCAATCGAGGCGTGATACGGTCGTTAACCAGACGCCGCGCACTGGCTCATGGCTTTTGGGCAACGTTGGCTGCTTCGCTACGGGCGGTATTGGGGTGACCAGAGAAACAGGTGGCTTACTGGTACAGTGAGCCAGTAACAGAGCGGCGGCTATCACTACGCCGGATATTTTCAATTTAGTCAAAAGAGAGCTACGAGAGCGGATCATCATATTTGCCAGCTTTCTGGTCGTCGTGCAAAAGAATCATTTTCGTATTATTCGACATTAAGTCAATAGTTTAGCTGCACGTGTCGCCGCGTAGACGCGTGGGCCGTAGAACGATATATTTTGCCTCGCATCACGCAACTGTTTGCCATGATATATCATTGATATGCATTAAAACTTGATTGGTTCAGGGCAAGTTTAAACAAGGTTTGTTAAAATTTGACCAAACAATTGACCATCGGTCTTTCATGGTGAGTCGAACTGGGTTAACACAATGAAATATTCATCTTTACGCCGCCATCTGTGGATATTCTTATTTCTGATTACGGTACTGAGTCTGGGTACGGGACTTTGCTACTGGCAAATGCAAAAAAAAGTCGATAAGGATATCCATTCGCGGCTTCAGCAGGCGATAGCCAGTCTCGATGTCACGGTTTCACATGCGGAACAGGCCGCTAATATGGCCGAACCTTTCATGGGGAAAAACTGTGATGAGAATGTCCTGACAGAGTTGCGCACCCTGGTTGCCACCATTCCTGATGTGCGGACAGTGAATTTAGGTAAGAATAATGAAATTTACTGCACCTCGGTATTTGGGGGGCGGAAGTTTCAATTCGATCGGACTCAATATACGCAAGGTGCTCTGCAATTATTCAGCGGCAATGAAATCACGCCGATGCATCCATTGATGGTGTATAGCGAACAGGATGATAAAGGGAATACTGTTCTTGTAGGTGTTGATGGTTATTATTTATACAATATTCTGACCGTTCTTGATGGCGAAGCGCATTTGTATCTAAAGGTCGGCGATCGGGTGATGACGCGTAAAGGGGAAGTCATCGCCACGCCAGATATCAAAGTTCCTGTTAGCTTAAAGTCAGAACAGTTTAACTTCTCGGTCATTGCCGATCGTGCCTGGGCATCCGGAGTGAGGGCGTTTATTCGCTATGAGCAACATACGTTGATCGCGATTATCCTGGCCTCCTTGTTGCTCACATTTTTATTCAGGAATTATCTGCGCTATCGCAATACGATTGAGTATCAGCTCAGACAAGCGATCGAACTTAAACAGCTCAAACCGTATATTCAGCCCATCGTCAGCGATGAGACGGGAAGGGTGGTTGGCGGGGAAGTGCTGGTGCGTTGGGAGCACCCAAAATTAGGGTTTATTACGCCGGATAAGTTTATTTCTGTCGCAGAGCAGACCGGATTGATCAAAGAGATCACGGCGATTTGTTTCGCTGAGGTCATTCGCCAGTTTCGCCGCCAGCAGTCAGTGATCCCAAAAGGGCTGTTTATCTGTTTTAACACCAGCTCGGTAAACTTCCAGGACGACGAGATTGTTGCGCTATGTCAGATGTTTATTCAGCAACTGAAAGACTTACAGGCACGCCTTGTGCTGGAAATTACTGAGCGGGAATCGATTGAAAATACCTTGCAAACGTCGGCAGTGACGGAGCGGCTCAGAAAAATGGGCGTACAGTTTTCGCTGGATGATTTCGGTACCGGGCACGCTAACTACAATTACATTCAGCAGTTTAACCCTGAAATTATCAAAATTGATAAGGTGTTTACTTTTAACATTGTGACCAATAATGCCTCTGCGCTGGTGGTCAAGAATATGGTCAATCTGGCGAAGAAATTTAATTGCCAGGTCATTGCGGAAGGTGTTGAGGATAAGGGCCAGCTTGGGGTGCTTAAGGATATGGGGATCGCTATCTATCAGGGATACTACTTCTCGAAACCAGTACCGGTTAATGAGTACATTCAGATGCTTGCACGCTCGTTTCGCTAAGCAAAAAAGAGAATGAGTGACTTCTGTCCTACCAAAACACAGGAAATTAAAAGGTGATCAACTCGGCAAAGCCGAGCTTTAATTTCCTGTTTGGGCTGAAAATTTGGCACTATTGAGAAACAACTCAACAACATGGAGGTTGTCTTGTTCGAAACTCACCTGAATATTTTTATCCGCGCGGTGTTCGTCGAAAATATGGCGCTCAACTTTTTCCTTGGTATGTGTACCTTTCTGGCTATTTCGAAAAAAATTGATGTCGCTTTTCGTCTCGGATTGACGGTGACGGCCTTGCTGGCGATAGCAACGCCCATTAACAACCTCATTTACAATTACCTTTTAAAAGAGAATGCCCTGATCGAAGGAGTTGACCTGAGCTTTCTCGATTTCATCACTTTTATCGGCGTTCTTGCGGCGCTGGTGCAGATCCTCGAGATGGTTATCGATAAATACTTCCACGCGTTAAACCATGCTTTAGGGCCATTTTTGCCGTTATTAACCATTCACTGCGCTATTTTTGGCGCGACGATTTTTATGGTCCAGCGTGAGTACACTTTCCTTGAGTCGCTGACCTACGGCACCGGATGCGGTATTGGCTGGATGCTGGCGATTGTAGCGCTGGCCGGGATCCGCGAAAAACTTAAGTACGCGAATATGCCTAAAGCATTGCGCGGGTTAGGCAGCGTATTTATTACCGCCGGGTTAATGTCGCTAGGTTTTATGTCGTTTTCCGGTATCTCGTTGTAGGCTACATCTGGTGCGGGGAGCGGGGCGCTCCCCATAAAATCGGCCGCTTCTTTTGGCAGTAAGGGTTAAGAATCCAGTGCCTTCGGCCGCTTGAACTTACAATCAGGGTAAGTGAAGTAAAAGGGAGGTATCTCAAAATTCACAACATGCTGATTTCTGTGGCTGCTACAGTGAACCATGAAGGTGATTTAACATAATATACATTATGCGCACTGTGATTGTAATGGCTCAATAGTAATGTCCGCCTGTGGCTCAATTCAGATGTCCGCGCT
>NZ_JAPUEW010000038.1:0-15540 GCF_027492335.1 Klebsiella sp.
AAGTCGCCCTTGAGGCGCTGACGAAAAAGAATGCCGAGCTGACCGCCGCCGCCGAGGCTGCGCAGAAAACGCGGGATAACACCACCCACTTGCTGTCGGCACAGATTACTGCTGCAGATACGGCGCAGAAAAAATATGATGCTTCGATATTTGCTTTAAACGAAAAAAATAAAAAATTACAGTCGACGCTTGATAGCTTATCTATAAAAGAAAAGGTTATAAATCTTGCTGATAAAAGTAATAAAAATGCCTATGCACTAGGCGTTTTCTACCTCACTCAGGCGCTATCAGATGTGAATAAAATGGCCGACAATGATGTGAAGCTGACACCCTCAGCGTTGGTTTCAGGGTTTAATGATGCTTACAATAAAAAACTTAAAATTAAAGAAGATGAAATAGAGACTATCGTTAATACTCTTAACGATCAAATGTCATCAAGGTATGTCGATATCGAAAAAAGAATCATGGCCAAAATTAAAGGTAAGAAATATGAAATCTTGCCTAATGGTGTTTATTTCGTTATTGAGAAAAAAGGGAAGGTCCAGTACAAAGTTAACGAGTCTTTGTCTATGAATATACTGGAGAAAAAACTTGATGGTACGCCTATATTGAATACTATGAATTCAACGTTTGTGAACAATAAAGATATTGATCCTCTTATAGGTAAAGTCTTGTTATCAGGTCTCAAGGGGGGGATTGTTACGCTCTATGGTCAGGCAGGATCGCTATATAGTACTCCTCCTGTGGAAATTAATTCCGATACGTTGGTGTCGATTACTTTTGAGTTAATTCCTTAGGTTTTTTTATAATGGGTTGCTCAGCGGGAGAGTTGGCTGCTTGTAATTCAGTTAAGGAAACCATCCGGGCCGCTAACGCTGCATGTGCCATACAACGGTTGTGAGCATTGCCGTTTCCGTCATCAACCACAGTGCACTATCGAGCTTCACATCCCCGTCGATACGCCAACGTGTCGTTACGATAAAAGTGTTGATCCACCGACAAGGGGCGATCATCGGCTCGTACTGCTTAGGGCGTGAAATATCGAAGTTAGCGATTGCTCGAAGGCCTGAGAGCAGCCAGATTTTTGCATACGGAGATCTCAGCGTGAAAAATAAAATGCCTCGCAACCAATAATGGATGCGAGGAATTCACTGAGATAATATCTATCTGAAATCACTTATAATTCAATCGGATAACTTAAATTTTTAGTTGCGTCAATTATAAATTTCAGATCGTGCGTGACATGGCGGCCATATGCGGACGTTGGCTATATTGTTAAATAATTTAGCTGCCCCACATCAAAACCTTCATGGCTATTGTCAGAGCAACCACATGAAAGCCAACGGAGAATACATTTACAGAAAGAGTTGGGTCTTCCCTAAGTTGACAACGTTAATATTTGATATTTTTTGACGAAGGCAAAATTTGCATTCAATTCGCCATATTGTTTTCACGTATAGCTTTCAGCCCTGCCAATGAGAACAGCTTAAAATGCATAGTCAGGGCTTTTGTCTGCATTGCGACAATTTCCTGTACCGGCCCAGGCATCCGGTTCCCGGCAACCATCAGCATCATGCAGGGCGCGACGACACTCAGCATGCAAGGCAGCAGGCGGGGGTCATCTGCTGAAAGCCCGGCAGCCTCTCCCACAATTCGTCTTACCGACTGAATCTTTCCGGCACCGTCAGTGTTTATGAAATCACTGAGTTGTGTGGAAGGAGACAGCATCTCACGCGCAAAAACGCGTCCATGCCAGTCGTCCGGATTGCTTAATTTCGCCAGAAAGGTTTCTAAAAAAGCACCGAGTTTATCTTCTGCAGACAGTTCAGATTCTGCAAGCCGCGCCAGTTGCTCACCGTCCAGATAGTGGTGGTGGGCATGTGTCAGCACGGCAAGATAGAGTCCATCGCGACCACCAAAGTGATAATTGATAGCAGCCAGGTCAACACTTGCTTTTTTCGCAATTTCTTTGTTGGTGGTCTGGCCGAATCCCTTTTCTGCGATCAGCTCTCCTGCGGCTTCCAGGATACTTTCCCGGGTGATATCCCCGTCGCTACGGCGTGCTCTGCTCATCATTCATAACATCCATTAAAACCGCAATACGGGGTTTATTATTGCACAAATAAAGTTTAAATTAAATTTAAACTAAGCCTCATCAGGGAACATCAGGACGCCATTTATGAATAAAAAAATCATCACCGGAGCCATCGTTGCTGGCCTCATCATCGCTGCTGGGGGTTACTGGCTGGCGGGGCGAAATGATGGAGACAAAGGCGAACTGAAACTGCACGGCAATGTCGACATTCGACAGGTGTCGCTTGCCTTTGAAGACAGTGGCCGTATCAGCACGCTTACGGTTGATGAAGGTGATAAGGTTCATGCCGGGCAGGTCATCGCCACGCTGGATACGCGGGCACTAAAAATTCAGGAACAGCAGGCGCTGGCCCAACTTGACGCCCAAAAGCAGACAGTTCGTGAGCAACAGGCCGGAGCTCGCCCCGAAGAACTGGCTCAGGCACGGGCGCAATTATCGTCGGCACAAGCGCAGTTGCAGAAAGCCACGGAAGATATGACGCGTATTCAGCGCATTTCTGCCAGCACCGGTGGGAAGGGCATCAGTAAGCAGGAACTGGACACTGCCCGAAGCGCGCTGCGCATTGCCGGAGCCAGCGTGAAAGAGCGCCAGGCCAGTCTGGCTCTGATGGAAAAAGGCGTGCGTTCTGAGCAACGTGAAGCCTCCGTGGCGCAAGTCAGGGCCACCGAGGCACAGTTGGCGTTGACGCAATATCACCTCGCACAGGCCGAATTACGCTCACCTGTTGATGCGGTGGTACGCGCCCGCCTTCAGGAGCCCGGCGACATGACTGGCCCGCAAAAAGCGGTATACACCCTGGCGCTCAGTCAGCCGAAATGGGTTCGTGTGTGGTTGAACGAAAGCGACCTGGGACGCGTGAAATCAGGGATGCCAGCCAGCGTGTTCACGGATTCGTTTCCGGATAAGCCGGTGACAGGCAAAGTAGGCTTCATCTCCTCAGTGGCGGAGTTCACGCCAAAAAACGTGCAGACCGAAGATCTTCGCACCAATCTGGTGTTTGAAGTCCGCGTGGTCGTTGATGACCCGGAGAACGTGCTGCGAATGGGGCAACCCGCAACGGTGACGATCAACACCCAGCCTGAGAATCAACACGATGCCGGTCACTGATCAGCAGGATGTTGTCATCGCCCGTGAACTGGTGCGGTTGTTTCCGGGTGTCACCAAAAAGGCACCAGAAACGCGTGCGCTCGATGGCCTGACACTTAACATTCGTACGGGTGAGTTAACGGCACTTGTTGGCCCGGACGGAGCAGGGAAAACCACTTTCCAGCGTCTGATTGCCGGGCTGTATCAGCCCAGCTCTGGCAGCCTTAGCGTGCTCGGTACTGATGTGGCCGTCGACCCTCAGGCAGTGCAAAACCGCATCAGCTACATGCCGCAGCGCTTTGGGTTGTATGAGGATCTCAGCGTGCAGGAGAATCTCGATCTGTATGCTGATTTGCACGGCGTCCCTTTACAGGTCAGGCAGGAGCGCTTTGAAAGGTTGCTGTCGATTACCGATCTGGCCCGTTTTACGGCGCGCCCGGCAGGAAAACTCTCGGGCGGTATGAAGCAAAAACTGGGATTGGCCTGTACCCTGGTGCGTTCTCCGGAGTTGCTGCTGCTTGATGAGCCCAGCGTTGGCGTCGATCCGCTTTCCCGTCGTGATCTGTGGAAAATCATCGAACAACTGGTTCAGGATGAAAAACTGAGTGTCATCATCAGCACCGCTTACATGGATGAGGCGGAGCGCTGTGCACAAATCTATGTCATGAATCAGGGGAAAATTCTCGCGGAAGGCAAACCAGAAATGCTTCGCCAGAAAGCCGCTGGCCGGACATGGCTGGCGGTTCCACCAGACGGCACGAAATCCCGTATTTTACAGGCTCACCTGCTCGAAAAGCGCGACGCCATTGCGGATGCTGTTCCCAAAGGCGATGCCGTTCGTTTTATCTGCCAGTCGGCTGATGATAAAGAGACCCCGCGTGAAGTGAATGCTAAGCCAAGGGACGCTGAGCTCGAAGATGGTTTCATGTTGCTGCTGCACCAGGCACAGCAGCGTGATGAAACGGCCCCTGCGGCGCCTGTTAAAGCCGATATGGTTTCATCGCAAAAAACGCAAATTGACAATGATAAACCCGTCATTGCGGTGAAAGATTTGGTTCGCAAATTTGGCGATTTCACCGCCGTCGCCAGCACCTCTTTTGAGGTTCAACGCGGCGAAATTTTTGGCCTGTTAGGGCCAAATGGCGCAGGAAAAACCACCACGTTTCGCATGCTGTGTGGGCTATTGCCTGCAACCAGTGGGCAACTGGAAGTGGCGGGAATGAATCTGCGTACGGCCAGGGCCAGAGCCCGCGCCCGAATTGGCTATGTTTCACAGAAATTTGCGCTGTATGGCAACCTCAGCGTGCGGGACAACCTGACGTTCTTCGGCGGCGCATATGGCCTGTCCGGTGAAAAATTAAACCGCCAGATTGAAGGGGCGCTTAAGCAATTCGAGCTGAGCCCGGATGCCATTAGCGGCGAACTTCCCGGCGGATTTAAGCAGCGTTTGTCTATGGCGGTGGCGCTGTTACATGAACCGGAAATAGTGTTTCTCGATGAACCCACAAGCGGCATCGATCCGCTGGCGCGTCGGTTGTTCTGGTACACCATTGGTGAGTTGGCGAATAAAGGCATCACAATTATCGTCACCACGCACTTTATGGAAGAGGCTGAATATTGCGACCGGATTTCGATTCAGGACGCCGGAAAACTACTGGCGCTGGGTACGCCAAAGGAAGTGCGTGAGTTAGCGGGCCTGGATCATACCGCAGACATGAATTCCGCTTTTATCGCTATCGTCGAAAACGCCCGGTCACAAACCGCGAGTAAGGAGCAGAAGAATGCATAATTCAACCTTCCTTAGCCGTCTTGTCTCGCTAACGCGTAAAGAAACGCGCCAACTGGTGCGTGATAAAAGCAACCTGGCGGTTGGGTTTCTGTTGCCCATCGTGCTGATCCTGCTGTTTGGTTACGGCGTTTCGTTTGATTTGAGTACGGCCCGTGTTGCGGTCGTACAGGAGCAGCACACGGCTCAAAGCCACCAGGTCATCACCGCTTTGCAGGGCAGTAATTATCTCTCTGTACAGGAGTACCCCAGTCTTGTTGCTGCGCAAGCGGCCCTTCAGAAAGGGGACACCGATGCCATCGTGCGTATACCCTCTGATTATGCCGAAAACGCGGCGTCAGGAACGGGCAGAGTACAGGTGCTGCTCAACGGCGCCGTCACCAGTGTGGCCTCGGCGGCTCAGGGCTACATCACGGGTGCGTTGGGCGCTCAGGCGGCCATTGAATCAGACAGACAAAACCTCACGACAATGACCGGAACGGTATCTGTTGAACAGAGAATGTGGTTCAACGAAGCCGGTATTAGCACATGGTTTATCGTGCCTGGGATCCTGGTACTCATTCTGACGTTAATTGGCGCCTTTCTGACCGGGTTGCTGATTGCCCGCGAACGCGAGCGAGGCACACTGGAAGCGCTGTTTGTGACGCCGGTTCGCCCACTTGAACTGGTGCTGGCCAAACTTGCGCCGTATATGGTGATTGGTGCGGTCGACCTCATTATTTGTCTGCTCGCGGCTCATTATCTGTTTGCGATCCCCATTCGCGGTTCGCTCTTCGCCATCATTACCTCGTCAATGCTGTATCTGTTGGTTTCACTGGGGCTCGGGCTGACCATTTCAGGCTTCGCGCCGAGTCAGTTTCTGGCGAGTCAGATTGCCCTTATCGCAAGCTTTATGCCCGCGATGATGCTTTCTGGCTTTGTATTTGATATCCGCAATTTACCGGTAGTGATTCAGGTTGTAAGCCAGGTTTTACCGGCGACCCATTTCATGTCGTTGATCAAAACCTTGTTCCTGGGCGGCGATGACTGGGGAATGTATTTCCGCCAGTGCGGCATTCTGCTGCTTTATGCCGTCATCCTGATTAATGCCTCACGGCTTTCACTGCGTAAACAGCTGAGGTAGCGCATGATATCTGAATTACAACAATGGCTGCGCCATATCAGCTTTCTGGTCAAGAAAGAGATCCTGACTATCGTTAAGGAGCCTGCTAACAGGGTAATACTGATTGTGCCGGTATTCATGCAGGCACTCTTGTTTGGTTATGCCGCCACTTACGACGTTAATCACGTTGATTATGCCGTGCTGGATCAAAGCCGTGGCCAGGCTTCAAGCCAAATCCTCACGCACCTGGACGGAACGGGGGTGTTTAATCGCACGGCCACGCTGACCTCAGCATCACAAATAGAAAAGGTGGTGATGGACGGGAAAGCTCTGATGGTGCTGACCTTCCCGCCAGACTTTGAAAGCAAGCTCACTCAGGGTCAGGCCTCACCGTTGCAGGTGATCCTGGATGGTCGCAACTCGTCAACTGCCGGTGCGGCGGTAGGGTATATCAGCGCGGTAGTCAGCGACTTCAACCAGCGCAGGGCAGAGAATCTTTCACCCGTCAATGTGGATGTGCGTGCCTGGTATAACCCGAATCTTGAGTCGCGGTGGGGGCTGATGCCCACGCTGATTGCAGCTATCAGCATGATGCAAACGCTGTTGCTGTCGGCTCTTTCTGTCGCCAGAGAGCGTGAGCAGGGGACGTTTGATCAACTGCTGGTCACCCCGTTTACGCCCATGCAATTGCTGATCGGCAAAGCCATTCCACCGATTCTGGTGGGATTGGTGCAGTCGACCATTATTCTGATGGTGATTTTGTTCTGGTTTCAAATCCCCATGAACGGGTCAGTGTGGTTGCTCTACTTCGGGTTATTTAGTTTTAACATCGCCGCCGTGGGGCTGGGGCTGTCGATCTCCGCCATTTCCATCAATATGCAGCAGGCGATGCTTTACACCTTTTTACTGATCATGCCGCTGATGCTGCTTTCCGGCTTACTAACCCCCGTGCAGACCATGCCACCGGTGCTGGATGCCCTGACATACGCAAACCCACTGCGTTTTGCCATTGATCTTGTTCGCCGGGTCTATCTTGAAGGCGCCGGATTCAGCTACGTGGCTATGGATTTTATTCCGATGATTGGTATGACGGTCATTACTATGCCGCTGGCAGCATGGCTGTTTCGCAACCGACTTTACTGATGCAGGACTCCCGATGAATACCCCATTTTTCTCTATGAATCGCCATACGCTATCTGCACTGGCGGCGTTAACTGCACTGATCCTCAGCGGCTGTACTGTGGGCCCGGATTTCACAAAACCCAAAACAGACGCGCCAATAGACTGGACAAGCTGGCGTAGCGGTGAAGCGTCGTTGCATACCCTACCGGGCGGCAGCGTGGTTTCAGATAACCAGTGGTGGAAGCGCTACAACGATCCTGTGCTTAACACGCTCGTCGAAAAAGCCTTATCCGCAAGCCCTGATATTCGAAGCGCCACACTGCGGTTTGCCAGTGCGCGAGCCCAACAGCAGATTGTGAACTCACAGCAAACGCCCACCGTCAATGCGACCGGCAGTGTGACTCGTATTCAGCAAAGTGAAAACAGCCCATCGACACGCGCGCTGAAAGAAGCGCTGCCGAACCCGGATGAACTGATCAAACTGATGGCCGCACCATCGAACTGGTATCAGGGCGGGCTGGATTTCTCTTGGGAAATAGACCTGTGGGGGCATGTGCGACGAGCCATTGAAGCCTCTGATGCGGATGTGGAATCTCAGAAAGCGATGTTGGAGCTGGCCAGGCTGAGTATTGTGAGTGACGTGGTGAATAACTACTACAACCTGCGCGGCATTCAGCAGCAAATCGTGTTTGCAAAACAGGATGAAAAAGCCCTGGATGAACGTTTGTCGCTGATTCAGGCAAGGACAGAAGGCGGGGCGCTGGATGAAACCAGTCAGGAAAGACAGCGCAGCGAGCTGGCGGCGACGCGGGCTAACCTGATTGAGCTTCAGGCCCAGGAAGGTGTGGCGATGAATCAATTATTGCTGCTGTTGGACGAACATCCCGGAGCCTTACAACAGCAGCTGCAATATCACGCCGACAGTCTGGGGGTTGGCAATTTACCCACACTGCAACTGGGCATTCCGTCCGACGTTGCACGCAACCGACCCGATATTCGCGCGGCGGAAGCGAGGCTGCATTCGGCTACAGCCCGTATTGGTGTGGCCGAAGCTGAATTGTATCCGAGCATCACTCTTGGTGCCCGAATCGGCATGGATACCTACAGCGCCGATAACTTTACGGAGTGGGGTAGCCGCTCCTGGTCGGTTGGGCCGAGTTTAAATCTGCCGTTGTTCGATAGAGGGCGTCGAAAAGCGACAGTTGTATTGCGCGAAACCGATCAGCAGCAAGCGGCGGTCGATTATCACAAAACCGTGCTAAAAGCCTGGCAGGAAATTGATGATGCACTGAGTCGTTATTCGGCGGCGCAGCAAAAACTGAAAGAGCAACAGATTCGGGCAGACAGCGCTTCACAAGCGCTGGCATTAATACAGGCGCGTTATGATGGCGGGCTCAGCAATTTTATCGATGTGCTGGACGCACAACGCAACAATATCCAGGCACGACAGGCACTGGCGTTGAGCCAGCGTGACCTCATGACAGCCTGGTCAGCTGTGAATCGTGCGGTGGGAAATTACCCGCGATAATTAACAATTTTAATACAGGGAAAAGGCGGAACTCTCTGACAGAATATGGGACTGGATCACCACTGTCTCAGTTGGCACTTTTTGGGGTCAGTCCACAGTTCTTTCTGGTGTTCCTGAGGATCGATCTCTTTTGCCAGTAATGTACGAGATTCAGCTCTGAGTTTACATGCATCAGAAAGCGAGACAGTAGGGTAAGCTCCGAAGCTTTGTTTAGTTCTCTGCTTTGTTAACGGTCGATGATAACGGAACTGCCAGAGTTTGCTTCCACTGGACTTGATAAGCAGCGTCAACCCATCACCATCGTATAGCTGGTAACCGGTATCTTTAGGTTTAGCGGCTTTGATTTCTGTATCCGTTAGCGGCTTGGTTCGTCTTGCCATGAGTCGTCTCCATGCTTTTAGGACTAACGAAAACAATAGTTCTTTTTGTTGGGCCTATGAATGGGCCTAAAAGGTTCGGATTTAATTAGTTGGCATCAGACTTCGCGGGACAAAATGAGGGCACAAAAAAGCCCGCAGGGCTTGCGCCGTGCGGGCTTTCAGGACTTCATCGAATGACTCTGGTAATCACCGATGGAGAATTTTGCTGGCGTCCTTGTAATTGGTGGGGGAGGTGGTTGAGTTTGTTAGGGATTTTGATTTTTTGCGAGAAAGGGAAGGCGCAAAAAGAGTGGCGATGATGTTGATATGGAAGGGTTTTTTGTATCTTTTTGATTTTTAAGTTGATTGTTGAGGGCTGGGTTTTGCGTGTTGGTTGAGGCTTTGGTGGACGTTATAGGCTTGTCGTTCGTTTCCTCAAGTGAGCGTTTCTGTCGGATAATTCACTCTCTTGAATTTTCCAGACTGTAGACCATGCTCATCTAATACACGTGAAAAACAATACCGTCATCTATCGCATAAGGAGATACGGGTAGATGGCCTTTGGTATAGCCAATGATGTCCCTTTAACAATAAAGAGAGCACCATGCTTGAACTCCGTCCTAATTGCGAATGCTGTGATAAAGATCTGCCACCTGAATCAAAAGAGGCATACATCTGTTCATTCGAATGCACATTTTGCGTCGATTGCGTGACCCAACGGCTTAATGGCCAGTGCCCGAACTGCGGAGGGGAACTGGTGCGACGTCCAATACGCCCCGCAGCATCCCTCCTGCGACACCCTGCATCCAGTCAGCGTCACTATAAACAGTAGAGATGAAAATTATGTTCACACTTTGCTTATAACGGCCTTCGTACTCCTGCTAGCCGTCCTCGTAGTGCCAGAAGCAGGCGTTGCTAATATCATCCGAGGTAATCAATGGGGAACAGATCAAATACAATTAGTTATGCTATTTATAGATTTTCACTTTAATTGTTGTTGGTACCATTCTATTGGGGATGCATACCCAGTTAAGCGCAGTATCTTATTGTTGTACCTGCAAAATCAGGTGCCGGGATTGGAACCCTGAACTAACTTCATCGACGACATAAAAGCGAGTCAACGCAATTTCATGTCGTATGCACAGTCACCATCTCAATGGTGGGCTAGCGGGGGCATTGAAAGATGCGCCAGTATCGATGAGTCGGTCGTTCTAACCCCGTCTGGTTTAGCCACCAATGAGAGAGAAAATATCACTTATCGGAGGCTGCCACGATGGCGACACCCCTCACTCAAACTATCGTACCTGATTTCACCCACTGCGAGTTTTACTCCTTCGTTGAAGGCCGCGCCGTCCACCTTGGTGGAGAATGGCTCTCTCAAGCCGGATTTATCGACGGCATGCCCGTTAAAGTCCGCGTGATGAAAGATTGCATCGTGATCACCCCACAGAACACCCGCGAACTCTGGGGCTGTATTGAAGGCATGAGCATCGCGCACATCAATCAGCGCAAATTGAAGGCATGGCTGAAAACCTTTCCGGGGGCGTTGAACGATAGTGGGGATATTCTGGCTATTAAGCGGAGTAAATCGGGCGGGAAGTTTTGACGACATGTGGATCGACGTCAAGGTTTGAGCAGAAGGAGTATGTGAGGTTCCTGATGGTTATGGGTTTTCTTTCTGCTTTGTACTAGAAACGGAAGCTGATGGCTTCGTTTAGGTATTATCCTTGGCTTATATGGTAATGGCAGAGGTCTGACAGCCAGTGACACTCGATCTTTTTATCGAACCACTCAAACAATATTAGATGAAAATTTCACTTATGGATTTATCGAGGGAAACTACATTACTACCAAGCGAGCCGGAGGAACGATACTAGAAAATTTTAACTCGGTGGTCAATTTTTGTGACCACTATATGGCATCGTTACGAAAAATCATACTTTATGACCTAAAAAATGCGTCTGATGTATCAGGAAGGTAGCCCTTTGATAACACAAAACCTCTGACATTTACCGTAGATTCTTCGATGAAGGAACGGTAGTATAGCTATTTAGGAAAATACAAACACTGAATGTCACTGCTGTAGTTGAAGTGAATAAGAGCGCTTAAGATTAAGTTGAGAAAAAATGAAACTACTTAATAAGAAGTATTACAATCTCGAACCTAAACCAGAGTACCTTAAGGACTCATTTATTTTGGGGCTAGCTTGGAAAAAAACAGATCGTTTTGTCAGAACTCATAATTGGTATGCAGACCTTTTAGCATTAGACAAGTGTGCATTTGATATTAGTGATGAGGTTGCTAATTGGTCAAGTGATGTTGCAAGTAATACTCTATTTATGAGCGATATTGAGTTAATACCAGCTCCAAAAGGATCAAGTTGGTTCTTTAATAAAGGGAGGTGGACTACTAATAAACATGATCGAAAACTAAGACCTTTAGCTAATATCGCTATTAAGGACCAGTCTTTTGCTACAGCAGTAACCATGTGTCTTGCTGATGCGATAGAAACGAGACAGAAAGACTGTTCATTGCATGAACTTGGCTATGCTGAGCATGTAAAGAAAAAGGTTGTTAGTTACGGAAATAGACTTATCTGTGATTGGGAAAATGAAAGGGCAAGATTTCGTTGGGGAGGCAGTGAGTATTACAGGAAATTCTCTTCCGATTATCGAAGTTTTCTACAAAGACCTATATATATTGGTCGGGAAACTGTAAATAAAATTAGTGGGATTGATGAAGTATATATTATTAGTTTGGATTTGAAAAATTTTTTTGGGTCAATAAAAATAAATACTCTTTTAGACAAACTTAAGAAAATATCTTCTGATCATTATGGTTCTAAAATTATAAATGGGGATGAATTTTGGAATATAGCGAGTAAAGTTTTAAAGTGGAAGTGGTCTGAAGACTCTTTATCTTTAGCTAAAGATTTGGATATAGAAGAAAACGTTGGACTCCCCCAAGGTTTAGCATCTGCTGGAGCTTTGGCTAATGCATATTTAATTGATTTTGATGAAGCTTTAACCACTAAACTTCGTGCTGAGATAGATGGTGGCCAAATTATACTTCATGATTATTGTCGATATGTCGATGATATTAGATTGGTGATTTCAGGAGAGGCGCTAACAGATGAAGAAATTAAGAAATCTATTCATGAGTTAGTTCAACGAGTTCTCGATAAAACATTAGAACAAAATGAGTCAGATAACAAACAATATTTAAAGATTAATGATAGGAAAACTTATGTATTGAGACTTTCAGATATTGATAACGGAAGTGGACTTACAAATCGAATCAATGAAATCCAGAATGAAGTAGGAGTTTCGAGCATCCCAGAACGTAATGGACTCGATAATAATATACCGGTGCTTCAACAGATATTACTAACTGAACAAGATGATTTTTTAGATGATTCTGATGGTTTGTTTTCTGGGTTTAATAGTGACAAGTCGATAAAAGTAGAGTCTCTACGTAGATTTTCCGCCCATAGGTTGGAAACAAGTTTGGCTAAAAAAAGCAAGCTAATTTCACCTAGGGAAAGAAAACAGTTTGATAATGAATCAGCACTGATTGCAAAAAAATTATTAAAATCTTGGTTGAAAGATCCATCAATTATGGTTATTTTTCGAAAAGCGATAGCCATTAATCCTAATCTAGATGCTTACAGAACCATTCTGGATATTATTTTTCCAAGAATACAGCGTAATAGCGATAAATGTGATAAATATATCATGTTATATCTTCTTTCTGATATATTTAGAAGCATCGTTGATATCTATCGAAAACTATCCCCAGAGTATATATCTGATTATCAGAAATTGATAAGTGAAGTTACAACATTTGCCCATAAACTTCTTTCTTGTAAATCCGTTATTCCAAACTACGCATATCAGCAAGCGCTATTTTATCTTGCAGTGATTAATAAGCCATTTATAGCTAGTAATAAATCTTCTTCTGATCTTTCAAAGCTTCAACATGTTCTAATTAAAAAACATTTGGAACCGTTGAGTCGTAACGATGGATACTTATTTGAATTATCTGCTCAGATTAGTAAAGATTACCAAGCAAATGTTGCCTTTCTACTTTCTCATATAAATAGTAATGATGCTGTAGACTCCATTGTCGCGAAGTTTGCATTCAGTGGTGGTAAGTTTTGGAATGTACTATGGAAAGAATTTGTTAGGGCGCAAGATAAAGTTAGGATTAACAAATTTAGGTGGGCTATACCAAAAAATGAGTCAAAACCAAATGGTTTGGAGCAGTATCTTTCATCAGTGATCAGTTTCAAGGATAATCCATTTAAATACGAGCATGCACTTCTCAAACTAGGTATAGCATTAGTTAATCTTTTAGAGGATACAGAGAAAAGCGTATGGCAACGTAATGGAAAGCAGTATTCTCCACATGAAATAAAAGTAAAATTAGACGGTCATTCAGTATCATGGACTGAATTATGGCGCTCAAATGCTATTATTTCGTGCTCGATAGATAAAATAGCCAAAGACCCGCGCTATGAAAGTCCGAAGTGGTTGGTAAAAGATAAACAAAACCTAAATAATGATGAAAGAAAAATTTATTGGGTTTGTAGTGTGCTAAGAAGTGCTGCTTTAGGCGATGTAGATTATACCCAGCGAAATGATTTAAGGCTCGAACTAGATAATTATCGTGGTATCCATTCTCAATTTTACAAGCGACGTATGGGGATGTTGCATACACCTGAGTCGATAGTGGGTTCATATGGGACTATAACTGATTGGTTTGCAAGTTTTCTTCAGCATGGATTACAATGGCCAGGTTTTTCTTCTTCATACATAAACCAAGAAGATATATTATCAATTACTAGCCTTGGTGATTTTAAAAAATGCTTGTCGGAAAGGTTAGTATACTTAAATGCGCAAATTTGCACTTCATCTAATGTTCCAACCTTACCCACTGTTGTCAGAAGACCTGAATTGGCTTCTAACTACTTTAGAATTGTTACGGTTCAGCAATTATTTCCTAAGGATAATGATTTTCACCCTTCTGATGTGACTCTGGATAATCCTGATGTGCGTTGGAAGCACAGAGAACATCTTGCGGAAATTTGTAAGCTAACGGAACAGACATTAAATGCAAAACTTAAAACTGATTCTAGAGATTATACAAGCACTGCTGATCTTATTGTCTTTTCAGAATTGGCAGTTCACCCAGAAGATGAAGATATAGTAAGGGCATTGGCGTTTAGAACAAGATCAATCATTTTTTGCGGTTTTGTGTTCTGTGAACAAGATGGTCGAATAGTTAACAAAGCTCGCTGGATTATTCCAGATTCTTCAGAGTCTGGGACTCAATGGCGTGTTCGAGATCAAGGGAAATATCATATGACCAGTGGTGAAGTGACTCTAGGTGTCCAGGGGTATCGGCCCACTCAACATATTATTTCTATTGAGGGTCACCCCGAAGGACCATTTAAATTAACTGGTGCGATTTGTTACGACGCGACAGATATAAAACTTGCTGCGGATTTGAGAGATTTGACTGATATGTTTGTCATTGCCGCACACAATAAAGATGTAGACACATTTGATAATATGGCTTCAGCTCTACAATGGCATATGTATCAGCATGTTGTTATTACGAACACTGGAGAATATGGTGGTTCAACGATGCAGGCTCCCTACAAAGAGAAACACCACAAATTGATTTCTCATGCTCATGGGACTGGTCAAATAGCAATTAGTACTGCTGATATAGATTTAGCAGCATTTAGACGAAAGGTTAAAGAATATAAAAAAACCAAAACCCAACCTGCTGGGTTTAATCGAAAACATTAAGGGTTTACATGGAAACATTAGTTAAGTTAGCTACGATTGCTTCTCCATTTGTAAGTGCTGGGGTTGCTATTTGGGCAATTTTAGTTGCCAAATCAACTATCAGTGAAAACAAAGAAATCGCTAAGAAAACCATTGCAGATACGGCCTACCAGGCATATTTGCAACTAGCGATGGAGAACCCTCATTTTTCTAAAGGTTATAGTGCAGATTGTCGACAGGAGCGAGACCCTATGTATGACCAATATGTTTGGTACGTGGCCAGAATGATATTCTGTTTTGAGAAAATTATTGAGGTTGAAGGAAATTTAAAAGATAGCTCTTGGACGAATACGCTAGAAAAACATTTGAGGTTTCATTCTGAACATTTTAAGAAAACAAAAGTTGTTGAAGAGACACTCTATATTTCCCCAATTTTGGATCTTATAAAATGTGCGACTAACTAAGAACCTATTCTAAAAGGGGAGGGCACACAACAGGCCCACTGGAAATTGCAACATCCCAAGATAGTTTCTGGGGGGCTCTCCGTGGGCAGTAAGTGTCAAGAGCGTTGTTACCCCGGTAGGGCTGTAAACCATTTTGTGGGGCGGGTTTATGTAAGTATCCCGCTTAATCGGACCATTCACTTTTAGAGATCTTCCGACATACT
>NZ_JAPUEW010000039.1:0-14841 GCF_027492335.1 Klebsiella sp.
CCAGGCATTAATTAAGTGAAGAGCCCATCCGTCAGGATGGGCTTTTTGCGTTTTTATGGTATTTAAAAAAACTGGATGTCAGCTTTGCCTCATCCGGCCTTGTAGATTACTCGTGCACCAAATTGAGCAACGGATACGGTTTTCCCAGATCGTCCGTATCTGAACGCCCCGTCACCTTAAAGCCCATTTTCTTATAAAATCCAACCGCCTGTTCATTCTGCTCGTTGACGTTGGTCGTCAGTTTTGATGATAGCGTCAGCGCATGGTTGATCAGCAATTTCCCCACGCCAAAGCCGCGAACATCGGGATCGACGAACAACGCATCCATGTGCTCACCTGTAAGAAGCATAAAGGCGACAGGTTCATCTTCCTCCGTCACCGCGACCCACAGCGGTGCTTCCGGCAAAAACGAACTCACCAGCTCTTCCAGTTCCGCCCTATACTCTTTTGACAGGAAATCGTGCGTTGCATCGACCGAACGACACCAGATCGCAATCAGTTTTTCCCCTTCGTCATGCCGTGAACGGCGGATGCTAATAACCATATATTCTCCTTTTATTCATTCTTATATTCTAACTCAAATATCTCCGTGAAATTTTCTCACCCTGTACTTGCAGGCTCGACATTCACCAGATTCCTGGGTATCTTCAGCTATCTGGATGTCTAAACGTTTATACGTATGCTATGAGGTAACAAAGTTATGCCAATTCGGGTGCAGGACGAGCTGCCGGCCGTCAATTTCTTGCGTAATGAAAACGTCTTTGTGATGACGACGACTCGCGCGACAACTCAGGAAATCCGCCCGCTGAAGGTGCTCATCCTCAATCTGATGCCGAAGAAAATAGAAACCGAGAACCAGTTTCTGCGGTTGCTTTCGAATTCTCCGCTGCAGCTTGATATCCAGCTGCTACGCATTGATGCTCGGGAGTCGCGCAATACACCAGCGGAGCATCTGAATAACTTCTATTGTAATTTTGAGGATATTTGCGATCAAAACTTTGACGGTTTGATTGTTACCGGCGCCCCCCTGGGGTTAGTTGAGTTTAATGATGTTGCCTACTGGCCGCAGATCAAGCAGGTGCTGGAGTGGGCTAAAGATCATGTCACCTCAACCTTGTTTGTCTGTTGGGCGGTACAGGCCGCGCTCAATATTCTCTACGGCATCCCAAAACAGACTCGTTCCGAAAAAATTTCTGGGGTATACGAACACCATATTCTACAGCCCCATGCTTTATTAACCCGTGGTTTTGACGACTCTTTCCTTGCCCCACATTCACGCTATGCCGACTTTCCGGCCGTATTGATTCGTGACTACACGGATTTAGAGATTCTGGCGGAGACGGAAGAGGGTGATGCCTACCTGTTTGCCAGTAAAGATAAGCGCATCGCCTTCGTGACCGGCCATCCTGAGTATGATGCGAGTACCCTTGCCAGCGAGTTTTTCCGCGATGTTGAAGCTGGCCTCGATCCACAGATCCCTCACAATTATTTCCCACAAAACGATCCGCAGAACAAACCACGAGCCAGCTGGCGAAGTCATGGTAATTTGCTATTTATCAACTGGCTCAACTATTACGTTTACCAGATCACGCCATACGATCTACGCCATATGAATCCGACACTGGATTAATCTTCTACATAACACGATCCTAAAGCGTTTCAGCACTTTGCCTCTGGCACCTTCGGGTGCCTTTTTTGTTTTCGAAATCTGCTTCATGTTGTAATTTATTTTTAATTTTATTGTTATCAATAAGTTAATTGATATTTAAATTAAAAATGGAAATTGTTTTTGATTTTGTAATTTAATTGCGTAATCTTAATTGTGCTGAACGAAAACTACACAACGATCTTACGTTCGCGCCAACTGGATCAACCAAGAGGAGCAGCACAATGACGCAGCAGGCGAC
Source organism: Klebsiella sp. (assembly GCF_027492335.1). Lineage (NCBI taxonomy): Bacteria > Pseudomonadati > Pseudomonadota > Gammaproteobacteria > Enterobacterales > Enterobacteriaceae > Klebsiella > Klebsiella sp. Next base: position 1,908 of record NZ_JAPUEW010000039.1, read on the forward strand.
AATTACTGATGAACTGGCTTTTAGCCAGCCCTATGGCGAGCAAGAGAAGCAAATACTTACGCCTGAGGCAGTCGAATTCCTGACCGAACTGGTGAGCCGCTTTACGCCTGAGCGCAACAAATTGCTGGCAGCGCGCATCCAGCAGCAGCAGGAAATTGATAACGGTAAGCTTCCTGATTTTATTTCGGAAACAAATTCCATTCGTAATGGTGAGTGGAAGATTCGCGGTATCCCTGAAGACTTGCAGGATCGTCGGGTGGAAATTACTGGCCCGGTTGAGCGCAAAATGGTTATCAACGCGCTCAATGCGAACGTGAAAGTCTTTATGGCTGATTTCGAGGACTCGCTGGCACCCGAATGGAGCAAGGTCATTGATGGGCAAATTAACCTGCGTGATGCGGTTAACGGCACTATCAGCTATACCAACGAAGCAGGAAAGATCTATCAGCTCAAGCCAGACCCGGCATTACTGATCTGCCGCGTACGTGGTCTGCATCTGCCGGAAAAACACGTGACATGGCGCAGGGAAGCGATTCCCGGCAGCCTGTTCGACTTTGCTCTCTATTTCTTCCACAACTACAAGGCTTTACTGGCAAAAGGTAGTGGGCCGTATTTCTATCTGCCGAAAACTCAGGCCTGGCAGGAAGCCGCGTGGTGGAGTGAAGTCTTTAGCTTCACTGAAGACCGCTTTGAGCTTCCGCGCGGCACCATCAAAGCCACTCTACTGATTGAAACGCTGCCGGCCGTCTTCCAGATGGATGAGATCCTGCACGCGCTGCGTGACCATATTGTGGGTCTGAACTGCGGGCGCTGGGACTACATATTCAGCTATATCAAGACGTTGAAGAATCACCCGGATCGCGTTTTGCCAGACCGCCAAGTGGTGACGATGGACAAACCTTTCCTCAGCGCCTACTCGCGATTGCTGATTAAAACCTGCCATAAGCGCGGAGCCTTTGCGATGGGTGGCATGGCGGCATTTATCCCGAGCAAAGATGCTGAGCGAAATAACCAGGTACTGAATAAGGTAAAAGCCGACAAATCGCTGGAAGCCAATAACGGCCACGATGGCACCTGGATCGCCCATCCGGGGCTGGCGGATACCGCGATGGCCGTCTTTAACGGCGTGCTGGGCGAGAACAAAAACCAGCTGTTTGTCACCCGCGATGATGATGCGCCGATTACCGCCGAGCAGCTGCTGGCTCCCTGCGAAGGTGAACGAACCGAAGAGGGCATGCGCGCCAATATTCGCGTGGCGGTGCAGTACATCGAGGCGTGGATCTCCGGAAACGGCTGCGTGCCGATTTATGGCCTGATGGAAGATGCGGCAACGGCCGAGATCTCCCGTACCTCTATCTGGCAGTGGATCCATCACGAGAAAACCCTGAGCAACGGCAAGCCGGTGACCAAAGCGCTGTTCCGCCAGTGGCTGGCTGAAGAGATGCGGGTGATTCAGGACGAACTGGGCGAACACCGCTACAGCAGCGGTCGTTTTGATGAAGCCGCCCGCCTGATGGAACAAATCACCACTTCCGATGAGCTTATTGATTTCTTAACTCTGCCAGGTTACCGCCTGCTGGCCTAATTCACCCACAATTTACCCTATGGATTTCGCGTTGCAGTCAACGAACCTGCGACGCGAAAGATGACGGGTAAAAATAATATGGAGCATCTGCACATGACGACCCGTACCCAACAAATCGAAGAATTAAACAAAGAGTGGACGAACCCGCGCTGGGAAGGCATTACCCGCCCATACAGCGCCGAAGACGTGGTGAAGCTTCGTGGCTCAGTCAACCCGGAATGTACCCTGGCCCAACTGGGTGCGGCGAAGATGTGGCGCTTGCTGCACGGCGAAGCGAAAAAAGGCTACATCAACAGCTTAGGCGCGCTGACCGGTGGACAGGCGTTGCAGCAGGCGAAAGCGGGCATTGAAGCGATCTATCTTTCTGGCTGGCAGGTCGCGGCGGACGCCAACCTGGCCTCCAGCATGTACCCGGATCAATCGCTCTATCCGGCGAACTCGGTACCGGCGGTTGTTGATCGGATCAACAACACCTTCCGCCGCGCGGATCAGATCCAGTGGTCTGCTGGCATTGAGCCGAACGATCCGCGTTACACCGATTATTTCCTGCCGATCGTCGCCGATGCGGAAGCAGGGTTTGGCGGCGTGCTTAATGCCTTTGAGCTGATGAAATCGATGATTGAGGCCGGTGCAGCGGCCGTTCACTTCGAAGATCAGCTGGCCTCGGTGAAGAAATGCGGTCATATGGGCGGCAAAGTGCTGGTACCGACCCAGGAAGCGATTCAGAAACTGGTTGCCGCACGTCTGGCGGCCGACGTTATGGGGGTCCCGACGCTGGTTATTGCCCGCACTGATGCTGATGCGGCGGATTTAATTACGTCAGACTGCGACCCTTACGATCGCGAATTTATCACCGGCGACCGTACCAGCGAAGGTTTCTTCCGTACCCACGCCGGTATCGAACAGGCGATCAGCCGTGGGCTGGCCTACGCGCCGTATGCCGACCTGGTGTGGTGCGAAACCTCTACCCCGGACCTTGAGCTGGCGAAACGCTTTGCCGATGCGATTCACGCCAAATACCCGGGCAAGCTGCTGGCCTACAACTGCTCGCCGTCCTTTAACTGGCAGAAAAAACTGGATGATAAAACCATCGCCAGCTTCCAGCAGCAGCTGGCGGATATGGGCTACAAGTACCAGTTCATCACCCTGGCCGGTATTCACAGCATGTGGTTCAACATGTTCGACCTGGCGCACGCTTACGCGCAGGGTGAAGGCATGAAGCACTACGTTGAGAAGGTCCAGCAGCCGGAGTTTGCGGCGGCTAAAGATGGTTACACTTTTGTCTCTCATCAGCAGGAAGTCGGCACTGGCTACTTCGATAAGGTGACCACTATTATTCAGGGTGGGGCCTCGTCCGTCACGGCGTTAACCGGTTCAACTGAAGAAGAACAGTTCTGATGATTTCCCCCTCTCCCTCGCTCCGGGGGGAGAGGGATGGATGAGGGGGAAGCTATGACGCGTGGTCTGGAATTATTGATTGCTCAAACTATCTTGCAGGGTTTTGACGCCCAGTACGGACGTTTTCTTGAAGTAACTTCCGGCGCCCAGCAGCGCTTTGAACAGGCTGACTGGCATGCCGTCCAGCAGGCGATGAAACAGCGTATCCATCTCTACGATCACCATGTTGGTCTGGTCGTTGAACAGCTGCGCTGCATTACCGATGGCAAAAATACCGATGCTGATTTTTTGCTGCGGGTGAAAGAGCACTATACCCACTTGTTGCCGGATTACCCTCGCTTCGAAATTGCGGAGAGTTTTTTCAATTCCGTCTATTGTCGGTTGTTTGACCACCGCTCGCTGACTCCCGAGCGGCTTTTTATTTTCAGTTCACAGCCCGAGCGCCGTTTGCGCTCTATCCCACGCCCGCTGGCAAAAGATTTCTTCCCCGATCGTGGCTGGGACACCTTATTACGCAAGGTGTTATCCGATCTCCCTCTGCGTCTGCCGTGGCAAAACCGGGTGCGTGATATCGGCTATATCAACGTTTGTTTGCAGGAAGCGCTTGGCAGTGAACTGCTCTCCCGGTCGTATTTGCAGGTAGCGAACGAACTGTTTTATCGCAATAAAGCTGCCTGGTTGGTGGGTAAACTCGTCACGCCAATGGCGACGCTGCCTTTCCTGCTGCCAATCCATCGAACCGATGAAGGTGAACTGTTTGTCGATGCCTGTCTGACGACGCATGCCGAAGCGAGTATCGTTTTTGGCTTCGCCCGTTCCTATTTTATGGTTTACGCGCCGCTGCCCGGCGCGCTGGTCGAATGGCTGCGCGATATCCTGCCGGGTAAAACCACCGCCGAACTGTATATGGCGATTGGCTGCCAGAAGCATGCGAAAACCGAAAGCTATCGCGAATACCTGCACTATATCTCCCGCAGCGATGAGCAATTTATCGAAGCGCCGGGCATTCGCGGCATGGTGATGCTGGTATTTACCTTGCCGGGATTTGACCGGGTATTTAAGGTAATCAAAGACAATTTTGCGCCGCAGAAAGAGATGACGGCCGCACACGTGCGTGCCTGCTATCAGTTGGTTAAAGAGCACGACCGCGTGGGGAGAATGGCGGATACCCAGGAGTTTGAAAACTTTGTGCTGGAGAAACGGCAAATTGCGCCTGAACTCATGGCTCTGCTCCAAACCGAGGCTGGAGCAAAAATCACCGACCTGGGGGAGCGGATCATCATCAGCCATCTCTATATCGAGCGGCGAATGGTACCGCTGAATATCTGGCTGGAGCAGGTCGACGGTCAGGCGCTGCGCGATGCGGTAGAGGAGTACGGGAACGCCATTCGTCAGCTGGCCGCCGCCAATATTTTCCCCGGCGATATGCTATTTAAGAACTTTGGCGTCACGCGTCACGGCCGGGTGGTGTTCTACGATTACGATGAAATTTGCTATATGACGGAGGTGAATTTCCGCGAGATCCCGCCGGCGCGCTACCCGGAGGATGAACTCGCCAGCGAGCCCTGGTATAGCGTCTCGCCGGGCGATGTTTTCCCGGAAGAGTTTCGCCACTGGCTGTGCGCTGACCGGCGCATCGGGCCGCTATTTGAAGAGATGCATGCCGACCTGCTGCGTGCTGATTACTGGCGGGCGTTGCAAACGCGGATTCGAGAAGGCCACGTGGAAGATGTCTACGCCTATCGCCGTCGCCAGCGCTTTTGCGTGCGCTACGACAACCTACAGCAGGCGGGTTAAGTAAATGGCCTGGTTCAGGCCACCTCAATAACGGCGAATTCTTCGTAAACCAGCTCCATATCCGGCGCCCAGGTGCCTTCGCGCTCAAAAAACGCCTGATGCGCAGATTGCCAGTAAGCAAGGCTCAAATCACCTTCGCCTTCCAGTGCAGCCAGTTCCGCGTTCATTTCATTGAAACGGATCAGCCGGAGCGCCAGGGTGCGTATCACACAGACTGCTTTACCTTTGCCGTCCAGCACAATGTGATATGCCCCAGGCGTCACGGGCAGCAGCTCTTGCTGATAGCTGGCAAGCGAGCCGCAGGTGCCGCGCTTTTTCCCGGCGACGACAAGGGCTGCCAGCTCGTCGGCGAGCTCCGGTGAATCACCGAAAGACCAGCAGAAAGCGGAAGGGTATTTATCCTGCCAGTATGATTTCAGATCGCTCATTTATCGCACTCCTCCATATGCCAGCGTCACTTCTTTCGCCGCCTTAATCGCTAGCGCCCCCAGTTCGGTAACGCGATCGTCGGTAATGCGCGAAATCGGCCCGGAGATAGAAATCGCGGCGAACGGCTCGCGGTGTTCATCATAAATACACGACGCCACGCAGCGCAGGCCAAGCGCGTGTTCTTCATCATCAAACGAATAGCCGCGTTTACGCGTCTGGGCCAAATCTTCTTTCAGATGCACCGGCGACACCAGCGTGGCGTGAGTATAAGCATGCAGGCCTTTACGATGCAGCAGGCTGGTCACCTGCTCTTCACTCAACTGCGACAGAAACGCTTTTCCCGCGCCGGAAGCGTGCATCGGCAGCTTACCGCCAATCGGTGCCGACATACGCATCAGTTGGGTACACTGTACCTGGTCGATGATAATCGCTTGATGGTCGCCCTGGTCCAGCACCGCGAGGTTCACCGTCTCGCCGGAGTCTTCCATCAGCTGGCGCAGAATCGGATGGACGATCGCCAGCAGATTGCGGCTTTGCAGGAAGCTACTGCCGACGACAAAAGCATGCGCCCCCACCGACCAGTGCCCCAGTTCGCCAACCTGACGAACAAAGCCCAACTGCTGCATGGTGGTCAGCAGGCGGTGAGTGGTCGAATTAGGCAAACCGGCCTGCTGGGCCAGCTCGGTCAGCGCGACGCTGCCGTGAGATTCAGAAATCCATTCGAGTAGCTTCAGGCCACGTGTCAGGGACTGAACTTGTCCACCAGCCGGAGTGGCTGCTGGAGAGGCAGGTTTTCTGCCGCGTTTTGCAGGAACGGGGGTAGCCATCGCGGACTCCTTTTTCTGTATCGTGGAAATTATTTTCGTTTTATTTGGCGATAATGCAATCACTACCCGACTGATCGGATGAGTGAAGCTGAACATGTCTCATGTTGCCGTTGTTTTCTTTTCCACCCTCCTGGTTTATGCCAGTATGGTCTGTTGAGTTTTTTCGGTCTGATTGAGCGTTGTCGGGAGCGAGTGTGAGCAGCAAAGTTGAGCAACTGCATCAGCAGTTAAAAGAACGTATTTTGGTTCTGGACGGAGGCATGGGCACCATGATCCAGAGCTATCGTCTGAGCGAGCAGGACTTTCGTGGTGATCGCTTTGCCGACTGGCCGTGCGATCTGAAGGGCAACAACGACCTGCTGGTTCTCAGCAAGCCTGAGGTGATAACCGCGATCCACGATGCCTACTTTGCGGCCGGGGCGGATATCATTGAAACCAATACCTTTAACTCGACGACCATCGCGATGGCGGATTACCAGATGGAATCCCTGTCGGCGGAGATCAACTTTGCGGCGGCGAAGCTGGCCCGTGCCAGCGCCGATGCCTGGACCGCCCGCACGCCGGAAAAACCGCGCTATGTCGCAGGCGTACTCGGCCCGACTAACCGCACCGCGTCTATTTCCCCGGACGTCAACGACCCGGCCTTTCGCAATATCACTTTCGACGGGCTGGTGGCGGCCTATCGCGAATCCACCAAAGCGCTGGTGGAGGGCGGCAGCGACCTGATTCTGATTGAAACCGTCTTCGATACCCTTAACGCCAAAGCGGCGATTTTTGCGGTGAAGGAAGAGTTTGAAGCGCTGGGCGTGGATCTGCCGATTATGATTTCCGGCACCATCACCGACGCCTCCGGGCGTACGCTTTCCGGCCAGACCACCGAAGCTTTCTATAACTCGCTGCGCCACGCCGATGCGCTGACCTTTGGACTCAACTGTGCGTTAGGCCCGGATGAACTGCGTCAGTACGTGCAGGAGCTGTCGCGCATTGCCGAATGCTACGTCACCGCGCACCCGAACGCCGGGCTGCCGAACGCCTTTGGTGAATACGACCTGGATGCCGACAATATGGCGGCGCAAATCCGTGAATGGGCTGAGGCTGGCTTCCTGAATATCGTTGGCGGCTGCTGCGGCACCACGCCGGAACATATCGCCGCCATGAGCCGCGCCGTTGAAGGGCTGACGCCGCGCCAGTTGCCGGAGCTGCCGGTTGCCTGCCGTCTCGCAGGCCTTGAGCCGCTGAATATCGGTGATGACAGCCTGTTTGTGAACGTTGGCGAGCGTACCAACGTGACCGGCTCGGCAAAATTTAAGCGCCTGATTAAAGAAGAAAAATACAACGAAGCGCTGGACGTTGCCCGCCAGCAGGTGGAAAGCGGCGCGCAGATTATCGATATCAACATGGATGAAGGCATGCTCGACGCCGAAGCGGCGATGGTGCGATTCCTCAATCTGATCGCCGGTGAGCCGGATATTGCCCGCGTGCCGATTATGATCGACTCCTCGAAATGGGACGTCATCGAGAAAGGGCTGAAGTGCATTCAGGGCAAAGGCATCGTCAACTCCATCTCGATGAAAGAGGGCGTTGAGCCGTTTATCCACCATGCCAAAAAGGTGCGCCGCTACGGTGCCGCCGTGGTGGTGATGGCCTTTGATGAACAGGGCCAGGCCGATACCCGAGCACGCAAAATTGAGATTTGCCACCGGGCGTACAAGATTCTCACCGAAGAAGTGGGCTTCCCGCCGGAAGACATCATTTTTGATCCGAATATTTTCGCCGTGGCGACCGGCATTGAAGAGCACAACAACTACGCCCAGGACTTTATCGGTGCCTGTGAAGACATCAAACGTGAGCTGCCGCATGCGCTAATTTCCGGCGGCGTCTCCAACGTCTCTTTCTCGTTCCGCGGCAACGACCCGGTGCGCGAAGCGATCCACGCGGTGTTCCTCTATTACGCTATCCGTAATGGCATGGACATGGGCATCGTCAACGCCGGTCAGCTGGCGATTTACGACGACCTGCCCGCCGAGCTGCGCGATGCGGTCGAAGATGTGATCCTTAACCGTCGAGATGATGGCACTGAACGTCTGCTGGATCTGGCGGAGAAATATCGCGGTAGCAAAGCCGACGAAAGTGCCAACATCCAGCAGGCTGAATGGCGTTCGTGGGAAGTGAAAAAGCGTCTCGAATATTCGCTGGTCAAAGGCATTACCGAATTTATCGAGCTGGATACCGAAGAAGCTCGTCAGCAGGCCGCGCGCCCGATTGAAGTGATTGAAGGCCCGCTGATGGACGGCATGAACGTAGTCGGCGATCTGTTTGGAGAAGGGAAAATGTTCCTGCCGCAGGTGGTGAAATCTGCCCGCGTGATGAAGCAGGCGGTGGCGTATCTCGAACCGTATATCGAAGCCAGCAAAGAGAAAGGCTCCAGCAACGGCAAGATGGTCATTGCGACCGTGAAGGGTGACGTTCATGACATCGGTAAAAATATCGTTGGCGTGGTGCTGCAATGTAACAACTACGAAATCGTCGATCTTGGGGTGATGGTACCGGCAGAGAAAATCCTTAGAACGGCGAGAGAAGTGAATGCGGATCTGATAGGCCTTTCCGGACTGATTACTCCGTCGCTGGACGAAATGGTCAACGTGGCGAAAGAGATGGAACGCCAGGGCTTTACCATTCCGCTGCTGATCGGCGGCGCGACGACTTCGAAAGCGCATACGGCGGTGAAGATCGAGCAAAACTATAGCGGCCCGACGGTCTACGTTCAGAACGCCTCACGCACCGTAGGTGTGGTCGCTGCGCTGCTCTCCGATACTCAGCACGATGATTTCGTTGCTCGTACCCGTAAAGAGTATGAAACCGTGCGCATTCAGCACGCGCGCAAAAAGCCGCGTACGCCGCCGGTCACGCTGGAGGCGGCGCGCGATAACGATCTGGCCTTTGACTGGGAAAACTATACGCCGCCGGTGGCCCATCGTCTGGGCGTGCAGGAGGTTGAAGCCAGTATCGAAACCCTACGTAACTATATCGACTGGACGCCGTTCTTTATGACCTGGTCGCTAGCCGGGAAATATCCGCGCATTCTGGAAGATGAAGTGGTGGGCGAAGAAGCGCAGCGACTGTTCAAAGATGCTAACGATCTGCTGGATAAGCTGAGTGCTGAGAAAGCGCTTAATCCACGCGGCGTGGTGGGGTTGTTCCCGGCAAACCGCGTTGGCGATGATGTCGAAATCTATCGCGATGAAACCCGTACCCATGTGCTGAACGTGGGGCGTCATCTGCGCCAGCAAACGGAGAAAGTCGGCTTTGCTAACTACTGCCTGGCGGATTTTGTCGCCCCGAAATTGTCAGGGAAAGCGGACTACATCGGCGCGTTCGCGGTAACTGGCGGTCTTGAAGAGGACGCGCTGGCCGATGCTTACGAGGCGCAGCACGATGACTATAACAAGATCATGGTGAAGGCGATTGCCGACCGTCTGGCGGAAGCTTTTGCCGAATATCTGCATGAGCGGGTGCGTAAAGTGTACTGGGGCTACGCGGCGAACGAGAACCTCAGCAACGAGGAGCTGATCCGCGAAAACTACCAGGGGATCCGCCCGGCGCCCGGTTATCCTGCCTGCCCGGAGCACACCGAAAAGGCGACCATCTGGGAGCTGCTGGAAGTGGAAAAACACACCGGCATGAAGCTGACCGAATCCTTCGCCATGTGGCCCGGTGCCTCGGTCTCCGGCTGGTACTTCAGCCACCCGGACAGCAAGTACTTCGCGGTAGCGCAAATCCAACGCGATCAGGTGGAAGACTACGCGTTGCGTAAAGGGATGAGCGTGGCGGAAGTTGAACGCTGGTTAGCGCCGAATTTGGGATATGACGCCGACTGATTCGGCAATCAGTTATCTTTCCTTACAACTAACAGGGCACTCAATGAGCGCCCTGTCTCTTTATTGTGTTTAAACCCTTATACTGAAAGAAGGCTGTGACCTCTCGGGAAAAGTGTCTACACGCAGTCATTCGAGATGCGTCGAGGCGGCAAACCGGTGAATCTCCAGGAGCTTACTCAAGTAAGTGACTGGAGTGAGCTGGTGCAGCCAACAAAGAGGCAGCTTGAAGGATAAAGTGTATAAATATAAGGAGAAGCTGATTCCGTGTTAACTCTGCTACACCTGCTTTCTGCCGTCGCCTTGCTGGTGTGGGGCACCCATATTGTTCGCACCGGCGTGATGCGCGTCTACGGTGCACGCCTGCGAAGTGTTCTGAGCAGCAGCGTGGAGAAAAAGCCGCTCGCCTTCTGTGCGGGCATTGGCGTCACCGCGCTGGTCCAGAGCAGCAACGCCACCACCATGCTGGTGACCTCGTTTGTCTCTCAGGACCTGGTGGCGCTGGCCCCCGCGCTGGTAATGGTGCTGGGTGCTGATGTCGGCACCGCGCTGATGGCGAGGGTGCTGACCTTCGATCTGTCATGGCTTTCGCCGCTGCTGATTTTTATCGGCGTGATTTTCTTCCTTGGGCGTAAGCAAACGCGCGCGGGCCAGCTTGGGCGCGTGGGGATTGGCCTTGGATTGATTCTGCTGGCGCTGGAGCTGATCGTACAGGCGGTGCATCCCATCACCCAGGCCAATGGCGTGCAGGTGATTTTCGCCTCGCTGACCGGCGATATTATGCTGGATGCGCTGATTGGCGCGGTATTCGCAATCATCAGCTATTCAAGCCTGGCCGCAGTGCTGCTGACCGCCACGTTAACCTCGACCGGCGTGATTTCGTTTCCGGTCGCGCTGTGCCTGGTGATTGGCGCTAACCTTGGCTCCGGGCTGCTGGCGATGCTCAATAACAGCGGAGCGAATGCCGCCGCGCGCCGCGTTGCGCTTGGCAGCTTGCTGTTTAAGCTGGTGGGTAGCCTGATTATCCTGCCGTTTGTCCATGTCCTGGCGGAGGTGATGCATAAGCTGCCGCTAGCGGAAGCTGAGCTGGTTATCTACTTCCACGTCTTCTACAACCTGATCCGCTGTATCGCCATGGTGCCGTTCGCTGAGCCAATGGCCCGCCTCTGTAAGCGTTTGATTCGCGACGAGCCGGAGCTGGATGCGCGCCTGAAGCCGAAGCATCTGGATACCTCGGCGCTGGATACCCCCGCGTTGGCGCTGGCCAATGCCGCTCGTGAAACGTTGCGTATCGGCGATGCGATGGAGCAGATGCTGGAAGGTCTGCGCAAGATCATGCACGGTGAGTCGCGCGAGGAGAAAGAGCTGCGACGGATGGCGGATGACATCAACGTGCTTTATACCGCGATTAAACTCTATCTGGCGCGCATGCCGAAAGAGGAGCTGGCGGAAGAGGAATCCCGCCGCTGGGCGGAGATTATCGAAATGGCGCTCAACCTGGAACAGGCTTCGGACATTGTCGAGAGAATGGGTAGTGAAATCGCCGATAAATCTCTGGCTGCGCGCCGTGCTTTCTCCATGGAGGGGCTGAAGGAGCTCGATGGGCTGTACGATCAGTTACTGAGTAATCTACAGCTGGCGATGTCGGTCTTTTTCTCCGGTGACGTGCCGAGCGCCCGCCGTCTGCGCCGCAGCAAGCATCGTTTTCGCATTTTAAACCGTCGCTATTCGCATGCCCACGTTGACCGCCTGCATCAGCAAAACGTGCAAAGTATTGAAACCAGTACGCTGCATCTGGCGCTACTGGGCGACATGAAGCGTCTGAACTCGCTGTTTTGCTCGGTGGCCTATAGCGTGATGGAGCAGCCGGATGAGGACGATGAGCGGGACGAGTATTAACCGGTGATGTCGCAAAAATCCCCGGTGGCGCTGCGCTGACCGGGCTACAGGTTCACAGTCGTCTGCGGTTTGGTCACCCGGACAGGCGCGGCAGACGCCTTACCAGGGATACAGGTCCGTGCGGTCTGGGGTTGAGTAGCCCGGACAAGGCGCGTCAAGCGCCGCCTCCGGGAAAGTGAGATCAAGGGATCAGAAACGATGCCCTGCATTAAGGGTTACCGCCTCTTCTCCAGCCTTGAACACCAGCGTTGGGTTCGGGCCGCCGAGGGTAGCGTGGCCCTGTGTCACCTGAATCCAGTTGCCTTCCGGCAAGCCGATAATCGTCAGCTCTGGCGCGACTACCAGCAGCTCGCGTATGCGCTGTTCACGGGTTTCGCCTTTATGGCCTTCCGGTAGGGCGTTGGTGAAATGCGGGTTAATTTGCAGCGGGAACAGCCCCAGCGCATCCAAGCCTTGAGGATCGACAATCGGCATATCGTTAGTGGTGCGGATGGTCGGGCAGGCAAGGTTAGCCCCCGCGCTCCAGCCGATATACAGCGCGCCGCGCTTCACCACATCCACCATCGGTGCCAGCAGGCCGCGCTCGCGGCACTCTTTGAGCAACTGGAAAGTATTGCCGCCGCCAACGATAACAATCTCTGCGTTTTCAATCGCCGACACCGGGTCAGCCACGCTGTGAATTCCGGTGACCGCCACGCCCATTGGGCCAAAGACGGCGGCTGTTTTCGTAGTGTAATCGTCCCAGGTTTGCGTCACCCCGGCGAAAGGAATAAACACCGCTGAGCGACGGCCGTTTAGCTGCCCGGCAATCGTCGGTAGCGCATGTTCCAGCCAGGCTTTGCCCGGTAGCGTTGAGTTACTTAATAACAGCAGTTCCATCATTTCTCCATTCAGCCAGATGATTCGTCGGTTGCGGATGTTAGCATAGCTTATCATTCTGCTTGCTGACGTGGCTCACGCTAGAATGAGCTTAACGCGGGAGGTAAGCCGCCATAAACACCTCGACGGCACGCACCGTGACCTGCCGCACTTCCTCATCATCAACGCTCTCTTGCTGGCAGAATAAGATCCTGTAAGTATCCCGCTTAATCGGACCATTCACTTTTAGAGATCTTCCGACATAC
>NZ_JAPUEW010000040.1:0-14805 GCF_027492335.1 Klebsiella sp.
CAAACCGCTGACGGCTGTGAACTTGTAGCCCGGTCAGCGCAGCGCCACCGGGAAGCATGGCGCAGAGGATTTCAATACGAAAGCCGATCCCGGAGGCGGCGTTTGACGTGCCAGTGCGGGCTACCAAATCAGCAGATTGTTCGATCCCGTAGCCCGTTCAAACAGCAGTGCTACCGGGGGATTTTCGCAGCGAAAAGGTCAGAACGCGGTTTTTGAGAAGCCGGTCATCTCTTTAAGGCCCATTTCGCGACCCAGAGCGGTCATCGGGTGGACAAGAACCAGCCCGCGCACGCTTTTTTTGAGTTTGCCAATATCGGCCTGCTCTTTTTTGGTGATGGCGCGACGGTGCGGCAGGCTCATCAGTTTCTGCGCTTCTTTGCTCAGTTTTTGACCCTGAACTTCGCGCAGGCGCACAAGCTCCGCCTCAATGGTGGTTTTTTCTTTTTCCAGCTCGGCGTACTTGTCTGCGGCTTCAACCAGCGACAGGTCGGCCTGCTGGTGACGGATGGCGTCGAGACGGTCGCTCAGACGTTTAATTTCACTTTTTTCGATTTCTTTCATGGTGGTTTAATCTATTAAGAAATGGGCGTTATCAGACTATAGTATGTGCTGTCGCTTCCGTTGTGGGTAGCTATTTATCAAAACGTCACGACTTTACCCGCAATAACAATCGCTGTGAGTAATTATAATAATTTGAATATTATACGGATTTCCCACCAGAGTGGGTGAATGTTCATTTCTGTGAAGCCTGTCAGCCATTAAGCACGTTTTCCTCATCTAAATCCCTTCTTTTGGCTAATTCTTAACAAGATGATCCCCGAGCAGAGGAGAGCGTGATGGCGAAAATCGGCGACGGTGTACCGCGTATTATTGATAAGGCCGTAGATTTTATGGCTTCAAGCCAGGCTTTTATGGAATATCTAAAAAAGTCCCCGCGTTTGCAGCATATACCGCGGGATATTCCGGCGGACAAAGAGGAGCTGTTTCTGCGTCGTCTGGAGTATTATCGGCAGCTTTATCAGCCGACGTGTGACCAGCAAGAGACCGAATCAGAGCGTTGATTTTTGAAAGGCTTTTTTTAAGCTGATTTTAGAAATCAGCTCGGTCAGAGACAGCATCATTGTTGAACGTACAACCTGCTGGTAGCGCAGTTTCTGCATTGCCAGCAGTTCCGCATCGCTATTATCGTCGAATAGCGGCATCGGGGGCAGCGCAGCGACGCAGTGCAGCTCGCCAAACGGTCCGAGAATCTCATCGTCGGTAAAGCTGTACTCATTACCATCGTGGTTCAACTCTTCGCGCAGGGCCATTAGCAGCTCGGCGTCTTCGTATTCGGCGCGACTGATCACCCCGAGGCCATAAATCAGCTTCAGGCGTACAGAAAGGTCACCCAGCGGCCCCTCGCCGTCTAGCAAGGGCTCTACTGCGTATTTCACCGCATAGTCGTCTTTACGGAACACCTGAAGCACCAGGATATTGACCGCTTCCGTCAGTAGTTCAACGGTAGCGATCAGGAAGCTTCTTACGGTTTTGCCAGCATTCAGACGCTCAAGCACACGGTTTTCAAATGCCTGTGTTTCTTCCATTATTGCCTGCATATCTGACAGGAGTAGTAATGGGCGCGGTTCGGACCGCGCCAGATCTTGCCTCATTTGGTGGCGTTATAGTCGTTAACAGCTTCCGCCACCACATCGCTTGCCGCGTCCAGACCTGAAATCTGCGCCAGCGCGGCCTGAGGGCCTTTTTCTGCAATCAGCGCCGCCAGCTCCTGCGCCTGCGGGTCGTCTTCGCTGCGGAAGTGCATCGCCGCAGCGATCCCTTTCACCAGGTTCAGATGCGGCAGGCCGTATTCCAGCGTACCAAGCAGCGGCTTAATTAAACGATCGCCCGCACTCAGTTTGCGCAGCGGCTGGCGGCCAACGCGCTCAACGTCATCTTTCAGATACGGGTTCTCGAAACGACCAATAATTTTCTGGATATAGGCTGCGTGTTTCTGTGCATCAAAGGCATAACGTTTGATCAGTACCGCGCCGCTCTCTTCCATGGCCCCTTTAACTACCGTGCGGATTTTCTCATCGAGAATCGCGTCACGAATCGTCTGGTGACCCGCCAGTTTTCCGAGGTAGGCGGTTATAGCATGTCCGGTGTTTAAGGTGAATAGCTTACGCTCGACAAATGCCATCAGATTATCGGTTAATTCCATTCCTGGGATATTCGGCAGCTCGCCTTTAAACTGGGTCTTGTCGACAATCCACTCGCTAAAGGTTTCCACGGTCACTTCCAGCGGGTCGTGAGTGGCGGAAGCGGATGGCGGAACGATGCGGTCAACGGCGGAATCAACGAAGCCGACGTTGGCTTCAACCCAGGCTTTATCTTCTTCAGCCAGAGCGTTAAAAACGTGGCCTTTGAGCTGAGTCGTGCCGCGGACCATGTTTTCGCAGGCGATAATATTCAGCGGGGCTGTAATGCCCTGCGCTTTGCGTTTAGCCAGGCCTTTAGCAATGGCCGGAGCAATGCGCTCCAGCACAACCGGGCCGACGGCGGTAGTGATCAGGTCAACGCTGGCAATCAGGTCAACGACTTCATCACCGATGCTGCTGACGGCGTCGACGCCGGAAACGGTATCAACCTGCTCATTTTCGCCGACCACGTGAACCTGATAGCTATGACGGGCATTCAGGGCATCAAGCACAACCTGATTTACATCCGCAAACGTCAGCTTTATCCCCGCGTCTGCCAGCAGTTTGCCGATAAAGCCACGACCGATATTACCTGCGCCAAAATGTAATGCTTTCATAGTATTAACCTTCAATTAATGTTTTTACCTGAGAGGGCTGGGGTGAGGCTTTTCCCTCACCCTAACCCTCTCCCCATGCATGAGGAGAGAGTGGGCGTTTCCCGGATTGCGGCGTAAACGCCTTATCCGGGCTACACGTTACGCTTTCAGCAGCTTCAGGACTTCTTCAACGCTGGTGGTTTTGGTCAGACGCTCAATCACTGACTCATCATCCAGCGCGTTGGTCAGGCTGGTAATCACCTGAATGTGCTCGTTATTGCGAGCAGCGATACCGATGACCAAACGAGCGACCTCATCCTCTTCTTCACCAAAGCGCACGCCTTCCGGATACTGACAGAACACAATGCCGGTTTTCAGCACGCGATCTTTAGCTTCGATGGTGCCGTGCGGTACCGCGATGGACTCACCCAGATAGGTCGAAGTCAGTTTTTCGCGGTCCAGCATCGCCTGGACATATTCCGGCTCAACGTAGCCGCCTTTCACCAATTGCTCACCGGCAAACAGAATCGCTTCTTCCTTAGTGGCCGCTTTACGACCGAGGAAGATATTCTCTGCACCGAGTTTGAACAGGTTAGTGTCAGCCGCATCAAAGCTGTCTTTCAGACTGTCGCGGACTTTCTCTTCGTTATCAGTATGGCGCTGCGCCGCAACCAGACGTTCGGTCAGACTGGAGTACAGGCCGCTGTCGAGGAAGTTGGTCAGCGAAATATGCTGCGCCTGCGGTACCTGACGCATCGCACGCTCGGTCAGGTCGCGGTGGGTGATGACCAGGTCAACATCCGGCGGCAGGTTGTTAATCGCACAGTTAGTGACGGAGATATTGCTCAGACCGGCATCCTGTACTTTCTTGCGCAGCACGCCTGCACCCATGGCGCTGGAACCCATACCGGCGTCGCAAGCCACGATGATTTTACGCACGTGGCTCAGGTCGTTAGCGACATCGCCAGCAGCCAGCGGAGTGGCTGCGCCTTTGGACTGCGCTTTCATATCCTGCATGCGACGGGTCGCTGCATCGATATCGTCTTCTTCTTTAACCTTGCTGGTTTTCAGCAGAACGGCTGAAACTACGAAGGAAACGGCCATCGCAGCCACAATCGCGGCGATGTTAGCGAAGTAGGCACCTTTCGGCGTCATCGCCAGCACGGCCAGGATAGAACCCGGAGAAGCCGGAGAAACCAGACCGCCGTTAAGGATAGTCAGGGTGAATACGCCGGTCATACCGCCGAGGATAACGGCCAGAATCAGACGCGGATTCATCAGCACGTAAGGGAAGTAAATCTCGTGAATACCGCCGAGGAAGTGGATGATTGCCGCACCGCCCGCAGACTGTTTAGCGCTACCGCGACCAAAGAACATGTATGCCAGCAGAACGCCCATACCCGGACCCGGGTTAGCTTCAATCAGGAAGAAGATCGATTTGCCAAGGTCATGCGACTGCTGAATACCCAGCGGCGAGAAGATACCGTGGTTGATGGCGTTGTTGAGGAACAGGATTTTCGCTGGTTCAACAAAGATGGACGCCAGCGGCAGCATGTCGTGGACAACCATGAAGTTAACACCTGCCGCCAGAATTTTGGACAGGACTTCAACTGCAGGACCAATGCCGAGGAACGCCAGGATGGCGAGGATCATCCCGATGATGCCGGCAGAGAAGTTGTTCACCAGCATTTCGAAGCCGGATTTGATTTTGCCATCAACCCAGACGTCAAAACGTTTAATCGCCCAGCCGCCTAGCGGACCGGCAATCATTGCACCGAGGAACATCGGCATATCCGCGCCGACGATCACGCCCATGGTGGTAATTGCGCCGACCACGCCGCCGCGCTCGCCGCCAATCAGCTTACCGCCGGTATAACCGATCAGCAGCGGCAGCAGATAGGTGATCATCGGACCAACCAGCTTCGCCAGCGTTTCGTTCGGTAACCATCCTGTCGGAATGAATAATGCGGTGATAATACCCCACGCGATAAACGCGCCGATATTTGGCATCACCATGTTGCTGAGGAAACGACCAAAGCTTTGCACTTTGATCTTGATATCGGATGACATAAAACACCCCTTCTTCTGTTTTTGCTATCGGCAGGCTGAAAGCCCGAGGCTCGTTGTTAATGTGGCGGCAGAGGTAGCCGGACCCTGTTTGATAGTGCGAAATCTGGCACTGAATCGTTAAGCTGTCCAGTCGATGGATTTTTGTGTGATACAGATCACATGAATATAGGTGACTGGTAGGTGTATGTAGTGATCGTTATCACAAAATGCATGTGTAAAAAAACAACAGCTGGGCATTTTAGAGGCAATTAAGGGGTTTTATGTGATGTAACTCACATATTATCTTTGAGTGTTTGTTATTTATTTGTGATGTTAATCACAAAATATTTTGATCTGGATTTCTCCTGGTGTGATCTCCGGCAGGTTATGCCGTATTCAGTGCGAGAGCGTGTAACTGAGTAACTCGATCCGCTAAAGAACATTTTAGCCGTCAATGGCGAAAATCAAATCGGTGAATTATGCTCAATCTGTCGGCCGTTTTTTTATCTGCCACAAAACAAATCCTATTAATAATTAGCGTAAATCCGAGGAAAATATGTTTCTCAATTATTTTGCGCTCGGCGTTCTGATTTTCGTTTTTCTGGTGATTTTTTATGGAATCATCATTCTCCATGACATCCCTTATTTGATTGCGAAGAAACGCAACCACCCGCACTCGGATGCGATTCATGTTGCGGGCTGGGTGAGTCTGTTTACTTTACACGTCATTTGGCCATTCTTATGGATCTGGGCCACGCTTTATCAACCGGAGCGCGGTTGGGGGATGCAGCACCGGCGGGGTGGAGTGCCGCCAGAAGCGACAGAAGATGAGGATGAAATTAGCGAACTTCGCCAGCGGGTCAGCGCGCTCGAACAGCGAATAACCGATCTTCAGCCGCCAGCCCAACCCCCTTCGGTGGAGAAATAACTCATGGACCTGCTGATTATTTTAACCTACGTGGCGATTGCCTGGTCGATATTTAAAATATTCAAGATCCCGGTAAATAAATGGACGGTTCCCACCGCGGCGCTGGGCGGGGTATTTATTGTTAGCGCGCTTATTTTATTAATGAACTACAACCATCCTTACACCTTTACCGCGCAAAAAGCGGTTATTTCTATTCCGATTACTCCGCAGGTTACCGGGGTGGTCAGCAGCGTAACGGATAAAGCAAATCAACGGGTCAAAAAGGGTGAAGTTCTGTTTACCATCGATCCGGTACGCTATCAGGCGCGGGTCGACAGGCTCCAGGCTGACCTTGTCACCGCACTTCACGGCATCAACACGCTGAAAGCCCAGCTTTCTGAGGCCCAGGCAAACACCACGCGCGTCTCGGCGGAGCGCGATCGGCTCTATAAAGACTATCAGCGTTATCTGAAGGGCAGCCAGGCGCGGGTAAACCCGTTTTCGGAAAGTGATATCGATAATGCCCGGCAAAACTATCTGGCTCAGGATGCGATGGTGAAGGCGTCGGTTGCGGAGCAGGCGCAAATCCAGAGCCAGCTCGACAGCATGGTCAACGGCGAGCAATCGCAGGTAGTGAGCCTGCGCGCGCAGTTGGCGGAGGCGAAATATAACCTCGACCAGACCACCGTGCGTGCGCCCAGCGACGGCTATATCACCCAGGTTTTGATTCGCCCCGGCACCTACGCCGCCTCGCTGCCGCTGCGTCCGGTGATGGTGTTTATCCCACAGCAAAAACGGCTGATTGTGGCGCAGTTCCGGCAAAATTCGTTGCTCAGACTTGAGGCGGGCGACGATGCCGAAGCGGTGTTCAACGCGCTGCCTGGCCAGGTCTTTCACGGCAAGCTGGTGAGTATTCTGCCGGTGGTGCCGGGGGGAACGTATCAGGCACAGGGCACGCTGCAAGCGTTGACGGTCACACCGGGTACCGATGGTGTGCTGGCAACCATCGAACTCGATCCCAATGCCGCCGTGGACGCGCTACCTGACGGGATTTACGCCCAGGTGGCGGTTTATTCCGACCACTTCACCCACGTTTCGGTGATGCGCAAAGTGCTACTGCGCATGACCAGCTGGATGCATTATCTTTATCTGGATCACTAAACCCGCCATTTTCCCGCCCGGTTAGCGCTATGTCGTATTGATGGCCGGGCTTTATGCTTCATATGATTCCCTTCCGTCGCAGACGAAAATTTTTGGTGATGCCTGTCACTATTTCAGCGTCCTGCGTTGACAAATTGCGCAAATGATCGGAACAATAGTTTCATTAAATCACTATAAACATGAAACTAAAACTTCATTTGCCAATATCAGGGATTCGTATGAGCAGATTATTTGCTGGAGCACAGAATCTGGGTAAGTCGTTTATGCTGCCAATAGCCATTCTCCCCGCAGCGGGGTTGTTACTGGGCTTTGGCGGCGTGTTCACAAACCCGGTGACCTTATCAACCTATCCGTTTCTTAATGGTGAGGTCGTTCAGGCGATTTTTACCGTCATGCGGCTATGCGGCAGCGTGGTGTTCGACAACCTGGCGCTGCTTTTTTCCGTCGGCATTGCCGTCGGGCTGGCGCGTAGCGACAAAGGTACCGCCGGGCTGGCGGCGGTGCTCAGTTTTCTGGTGATGAACAAGGCGATTAACGCGCTGCTGCTGCTGAACGGCACGTTGGCCAGCGAGAACCTGGCCGCCGCCGGGCAGGCAAGCGTGCTGGGGATCACCACGCTGCAAACCGGCGTGCTGGGCGGGGTGATGTGCGGCCTGCTGACCTCCTGGGTACATAGTCGCTACGGTAAAACGCAGCTGCCTGACATGCTGGCGTTTTTTAGCGGTTCGCGCTTTGTGCCGATCATGACTTCTTTCTTCGCCATCTTTCTTGGCGTTGCGCTGTTCTGGGTGTGGCCGCACGTGCAGGCCGGGATTTCGCATCTGGGGATCCTCGTTGAGAAGACCGGGTACGTCGGCACGTTAATTTACGGCATGATCCTCAAGTGCCTCATTCCTCTCGGTTTGCACCATATTTTCTATATGCCGTTCTGGCTAACCAGCGTTGGCGGTGAAGCGATGGTCAACGGGCACATGGTTGAAGGAACGCAGAAAATCTTCTTTGCCCAACTGGCTGACCCTTCCGTCACCCAGTACTACATCGGCGTATCGCGCTTTATGGCAGGACGCTTTGCCGACTTTATGTTTGGCCTGCCGGGCGCAGCGCTGGCTATCTACCACTGCGCAAAGCCGGAGAACAAAAAGAAAGTCGCCAGCCTGATGCTCTCCGCTGCCCTGACCGCATTCGTCACCGGGATCACCGAGCCGCTGGAGTTCGCCTTTATGTTCTGCGCGCCGCTGCTCTACGTGGTGCACATCGTCCTGACTGGCTTCGCGTTTATGTTCTCCCATATGCTGGAAATTACCGTTGGTCAGACGTTCTCCGGCGGACTGGTGGATTTCCTGCTCTTCGGCGTGCTGCAAGGCAATGCCAAAACTAACTGGATCTACATCTTCCCGCTGGGCGCGGTGATGTTCTGCACCTACTACTTCTCGTTCCGCTTCCTCATTCAATGGCGTCAGTTGAAAACGCCGGGACGTGAAGATGAAAGCGAAGAGACGCCGACGGCCAGCGTGTCGCAGGACGTTCGCGCAGCGGGCATTGTTGAGGCGCTGGGTGGTCGGGGCAATATCGTTGATGTGGACTGCTGCGCGACCCGCCTGCGGATCACCGTCAACGATGCGGAAAAGGTGAAGCTGGATGATTTCAAACAGCTCGGCAGCAAAGGCGCATTTATTCGCGGCCAGGGCGTACAGGTGGTTTATGGCCCACATGTGACGCTGATTAAAAACGAAGTCGAAGAATTTATCGGTTCATAAAGAGAGCAGTCTTATGAAAGCAGTTATGTTGATGTTTGACACCCTGACCCGCAATCACCTTGCACCCTACGGCGGGGATGCGATAACGCCGAACTTCACGCGCCTGGCGCAGGAATCCGCGCAGTTTGATAACTTTTACGTCGGCAGCATGCCCTGTATGCCCGCACGTCGCGAGCTGCACACTGGGCGTTACAACTTCCTGCACCGTAGCTGGGGGCCGCTGGAGCCGTTCGACTTCTCCGCGATGCAGGCGCTGCGCCAGCACGGCGTCCACACGCACATGGTGACTGACCATAAACACTACTGGCGAGACGGCGGCGCCACCTACCATACCCGCTACTCGACGTTTGAGTTTATTCGCGGCCAGGAGGGGGACTGCTGGAAAGGTCAGGTGGAGAAGCCGCTGATCCAGTGGCAGGGCAATGAAGACGAAGAGACCCGCCGCCGCCGCGCAGGGCGCATGACCCAGGACTTAATCAACCGCACGGCGATGCCGACGCAAGAGGAGCACTTTACCCATCGCACCATCAGCGCCGGGATGGAGTTCCTTGAGACTAATCGGGACCAGGGAAACTGGTTCCTGCAAATTGAATGTTTCGACCCGCACGAGCCGTTCTTTGTCCCGGAAAAATACCTGGCGCAGTATGGCTGCAAACCGGGCGACTTTGACGGCTGGGTGCCCTACTACTGCGGCGCACCGGGCGGCGAAGATGATGACAAAGTGCGTAAGTTCTACCAGGCGCTGATCACCATGTGCGACGACTATCTCGGTCAGGTGATGGATAAGCTCAAGGCGCTGGACCTGTGGGACGATACGCTGTTTATCGTCTGCACTGATCACGGCTTCCTGCTGGGCGAGCACCAGTGGTGGGGCAAAAATATCATGCCGGTATATAACGAAATCGCCAATACGCCGTTCTTTATTCGCGACCCGCGCTGTCGGGCTGAGGGCGTGCGGCGCCAGGCGCTTGCCCAGACCATTGATATCCCGGCGACCCTGCTTGAGTATTTTAACGTCCCGCGCCCGGCAACCATGACCGGGCAGCCGCTGCGCCCGGCGGTTGAGCGCGATGAGGCGATTCGTGATTACGCGCTGTTTGGCTATTTTGGCGGGCATATCAATATCACCGACGGCGATTACGTCTATATGCGCTGCCCACGCGAGCAGAACAAAGCGCATCTGTACGAATACACGCTGATGCCGACGCGCATCGACAGCCCGTTTAAAATCGATGAGCTGAAAGATATTCGTATTCATCCCGGATTTGATTTCACCCAGGGCGTGCAGGTGATGCAGATCCCCGCGACCTTCGGCTACCTCAATCCGTGGCGATTTGGCGATAAACTGTTTGATATCAAAAACGATCCGCGCCAACAGTATCCCGTCGCAGATAGCGCTTTGTCACAGCGTTATGCCAGCGCATTAATCCCCATGATGCGCCAGCACGATGCGCCGCCGGAGCTGTATACGCGTTTCGACCTGGAGTCTCTGTCGCCCGAACGCGACCAGCAGTTCGTTGTGCGCCAGCAGGAATCAACGGCGGGCTATACCTGCGCGCATCCGGGCGTCGCGGAAGCGCTGGCATTTCTTGTGCGCAATAGCGATTCACAGACGCTGGACTTTGCTGAGGATAAAGTGATTGATGAGGCTGATATCTTCACGCTGATTGACCGCCTGTTTACCGGCGATAAACATCGGGCGATGGTCTATCAGACGCGGCTGCTGCTGCGTACGGCTTAGGAGAAGTGAGCATGGAGTGGCGTCTGGAAAACGCGCGTTTCCGTATGGTGGTGCAGGCTGTTGGCGCGGAGCTAAGCGAGCTGTGGGATAACCATCGCCAGCGCAGCTGGATATGGCAACCGCAGGCGGGAGTATGGAGCAACTCGGCGACGCAGCTGTTTCCTGTTGTGGGGCAGCTCATCCACAATGGTTTATGGCAGGGCGAGCGTTTTTTTCCGCTCACCGCACACGGTTTTCTGCGCCACCAGACGTTCACCTGCGTGTCGCAGGACGCCACTCATCTGATCCTTGAGGCCTCCGACACCGCTGAAACGCGCGAGGTCTGGCCGTTTGCGTGGCGCATACGCTTGACGTGGCGGCTAAATGACGATGGTATCAGCGTAGATTGGGCGGTGATTAACGAGGACAGCCAGCCCTGGGGCTACTCGCTGGGCTGGCATCCCGGCTTCGCGCTGCCGGTATCCCGTGAGGCGGGCTGGCAGGTGCGTTTCGATCGCGCCTGCGTGGGGCCTTTTGCGACCGATAAGCGGACGCTGACGATATCCGACGACGCGCCGGACGTCTCGGCGTTTATATTGTCGCCGGATAGCTTTGCTGGAGGCGCGGTCTATTTTGCGCTGGGAGAGGGTAACCGCCGGGCGGTCTGCTCCCCGGATGGCCGGGAACAGATTGTTTTTTCCGGTAGCCAAAAATGGCTGGCGCTATGGGGCGTTCCTGGTGCGGATCTGCTGTGCGTGGAGCCGCTCAACGGCACCACCGACGATCCCAATTTTGATGGGCAAATAACCCATAAGCGCGGCATTAAGTGGCTGGCGGCGGGGGAAACGCACGACCATCAGCTCTCACTAAGCTTCCCGGCAGACAGCGAACGACAAGCGGGCTAAACTACCTGACTTAACGCGCGGTCAGGAGAGCCCACAGTGAGTGTGAATAAGAAAAACGTACGCGTCTACCTCGCCAACATTCTCAGTAACCTCGGAGAAACGGACGGCAAAATAGCCGGTTATATCTTGCAACAGCCAGCGCAGGTGGTGCAGCTACCGGTGAAAAAGCTGGCGCTGGAGATTGGCGTAAGTGAAGCCACCATCATCCGTTTTTGCAAGAAAATCGGTTACGCCGGGCTATTGAACCTGAAGGCGGATCTTAAGCGCGAGCTGTTGGACGACAGCGATTTATCGCTGCCTTCGTCGCCGGATATTTTCCTTGATGATTCGCGTAACGATGTGGCGCAAAAGATAGCGCTCACTATTGAAACCTCAACCCGGGAAACCATCGGCCTGCTGGAGATGAAAATCGTCAAGCCGGTGGTCGAGCGCTTTTTGACCGCGCGCCGGGTGATGTTTGTCGGTTTTGGCGCATCGGGGCTGGCGGCGCTGGAAGCGCGGGATAAGATGAACCGCTTAGGGATTGATTCCGAAGCCTTTACCGACCGCTTCACCATGACCTTAAAGCTGGCAAACCTGAAGGCCGATGATCTGGTGGTGGCCTTTTCGCACTCAGGTGAAACGCCGGAGGTGGTTAACGCCTTCCGTCTTGCGCAAAAGAAGGGAGCCTGGACGCTGGCAATTACTCATAGCCCCCATTCTCCGCTTACTGAGCTGGCGAACACCTTCTGGCTGACCAGCGGCGAAGCGGGGCCGATGCAGGGCGATTCCATCTCAACGCGTATTGCGCAGCTGTTTATCATTGAATTCCTGTGTACCGAAATTACCCGCCACAACTTACGCGATAGCGGCGTTACCGGTTTGTCGATTAAAGAACTATTGATAAAAGAGCGTATTAAGCGCGAATCTTCAGAGTAAGCATATTGTTTAAAACCCGCAGGCAAAAATAATCCGGCGGGTAATTCTATGGTTCTCCTTATTTGTTATTTCCTGACGGCGTATTAATTTTCGCGCTTAGGTATTCTTTGTGTGAATTATTAATTAAAAAATATATTTATTAATTATTTATTCATGGCGGATATATTGGCCTCATCAGTAAAGTTTTGTAAGTAAGATTAACTTTTTGCAATTAATAATGAAAATGATTCTCACTTCTATTCACATTGTGAGGGATCGAGTATGACCACATATGGACGTGAGAAATTATTAATTGGTGCAACCGTGCTGTTATGCGCACCGGTGTTTGCCGAAACGGATAATAAAATTGAGGATGTCGAGACGATTAAAGTTGTGGCATCGGTTAAAAGCACGCCGAAAGAAACCAGCGTTTACGCGAATAAAATTGCCGCCCGTCAGCCGGAGCTAATCAAAGATATTCTGCGTGATATTCCAGGCGTTGATGTTGGGGGCACCAACGGATTCAATCAGCAAATCTATATGCGCGGTGTGAGCGACAAGGGAATTAACGTCACCATTGATGGCGCGCGCCAGATGGGTGACCTTTTTCACCATGGCGGTAATTTATTAATTGACCCAGCGTTATTAAAGCAGGTTGATGTCTCCGTGGGCGCGAACTCGGTGGTCAATGGTTCCGGAGCGCTGGGTGGGGCGGTGAAATTCACCACTGTTGATGCATCTGATTTATTGCGGTCGGGCGAAAGCTTTGGTGCCCGGGTAAAAACCGGCTATGACACAAATAACGACGAATGGTCTAATTCGCTGACCCTATTTGGGCGGGTCGCGGATCGTGTTGACCTGCTGGGCTATATCAGCCGCAGCGATTACGATTATGGTGAGAGCGGCGACGGTACGCGTATTGGCGCTGATGGCAAAGATAAAAGCTATTTAGTGAAGGCCGGTGTTGACCTTTTTGAAGGGCAGAAAATAAAGGCGTCGGCTGAGCGCGTAAAATCGGACGGTGAATATCCGTTCCGTGCAGAATTCTCTTATCGCCCGACGACCACCGCGAATTTCCAGGACTACACGCCGCAAAACTTCATCCGCGAAACCCAAACCCTCTCTTATGAAGCGGTTGACGGTAGCGGCTGGATTGATCTGAAAGTCGCTGGCTATCACACCAAAAATGAACTCGATCGCAGCCAGCCGCATAAAAATATGGCCGCAGCGATTCGTTCCGGCGAAGCGAGCGCCAGCGTTAAAAAACGTTGGAATAGTCTGGATAGCGGTTGGGTGAACAATGTGGAAACCTGGGGCGTTAACGTTGATAACCGTTCAGAATTCCAGACCGGCGCTTTTGGCCACACGCTACGCGTAGGCTACGAATGGTTCCAGACCAAAAACCATCGTGATGATTACCAGTATTCCAGCGGCCGAAAAACCGCCTCCTGGGACGGCGAAAAGGGGACCAGCAACTCCGGGTATCTGGAAAATGCCGTACAGTTTGGCGGGCTCACGCTCACGCCGGGGCTCCGCTACGATCATTATCAGGCGGATATGCTGGGCGATCAGGATCAAACGTTTACTGAGTTCTCCAAAGCCTTTGGTGCAGAGTATCGGTTTGAATCCGGTTTTGGTTTATTTGCTAACTACACTGAGCTGTTCCGCGCGCCGGATACCACCGAGTCAATCCGCGTGAACTCCAGCGAGTTTAATCAGAAAAACCGCCTCGATCCGGAAACCGGTGATAACAAAGAGGTCGGGATTTTCTTCGACCGTCGCGGCCTCATTGCGCAAGACGACTCACTCAGTATTGTCGGCAAATATTTCCGCACACATTACGACAACCTGATTGTCCAGACGGCGGTTCCCGGCGTTTCTGAACTTACGGAACGTTTCAATGCCGGTAATGCCGTGGTCGACGGCTATGAAGCCTCAGTGAATTATGCAGTAAACGATATTATTACCCGTTTCAGCTATTCCCATATCAGCACCGATTATAAGTCGCCGCTGATGGTTGAAGGGGTGGCAAAATATGGCGATATTCTGGGGCGTGATACCGGTGATAAATATACCGTTGGCTTGACGTATCTGCTGCCTAAATATGATGTTGCCATGCACTGGAACTCGTTGTTCTACACGCGCTATAAAGATGCGGAAACGAAAAAGCCAGGCTATGGCGTGAACGATCTGGCGGTTGAATGGGCGCCGACATCCGGCACGCTGGATGGCCTGACCTTAAGCCTTGGGTTATACAATATCTTTGATAAAAACTATGTATCCCACACCTCGCGCAACAGCTATGGCGTACTGGGCGCGGACTACGAACCGGGGCGGAGCTTCCGCGCCAGCGTGGCTTATCAGTTCTAACCGTAAATACAGGTTTTTCCAGCCGTCAGCGGACTGGTAGCCCGGACAAGGCGCGTCGAGCGCCGCCTCCGGGAAATGCGCCTGGGCTGAGGCATTGGCGCTGCTTCGTCCCGGTGGCGCTGCGCTGACCGGGCTACGGGTTTCCAGTTGTCTGCGGACTGGTAGCCCGGACAAGGCGCGTCGAGCGCCGCCTCCGGGAAATGCGCCTGGGCTGAGGCATTGGCGCTGCTTCGTCCCGGTGGCGCTGCGCTGACCGGGCTACG
>NZ_JAPUEW010000041.1:0-164201 GCF_027492335.1 Klebsiella sp.
CTGAAAAATCGGAACTCTCAAAAAGTGCGTGGAACTAAAGCTGGGATACTTACAAGCCCATCCCGCATCTCGGATAACAAAATTGTTGAACTGCATGTGTTTCATACGGATACCTGTAAGGGTGTCTAAAGGGAATGGTTTGTTGGAGTATGGATGAAAAGAAGTGAAATCAGGAAAGCGCTGGAAACATGGTTGATGTTGAACGCTAAGAGGGGATAGAGAAGCTAAGCCTGCAACAGTTTTACGTTGAGATTGAGCGGCGTATCTTGGCTTACAGGATGTTGTTGAGCCGGAATACAATACCTACCCTGAACAGACTTTTGTTAGATGATTACCGGATTCATCTGGAAGTGGCATCTACCGAAGAATGCTTGAGAAAATGACGTGTGACCGGATTTCACCAGAGGATCTAAGGGAATGATTATTTGAGATATATACATGGAAATGATAATCGTTATTGTTTATTGTGATGATTTTCGATAGATAGTTGAGTGAAGGTAAATCTGGAAGGAACTGCATGAGCTTTGAAGCTAAAAAGGAACACGCAATTGCCATCATGGAAAGCAAGAAGATGTGGCGTAGCAACTATGTCCCTCCTTTACTACGCCTCGCATGGAAAGCTGGCCTCAAGATTCCACCATTACCTTTTGCCTCATTTGGGAAAGTCACTTTGTTGATGGGAGGATGGTTTGGTCCGGCATGGGGGATCTGTATGTGGTTTTTTACTTGGAAGGATACTGGGGTGCAACCGGGCGCAGCATTTGTCTCAAGCATAGTCGCGGGTATTTGCTTTGGTGTTCTTATGGCTGTGTATCATTGGTGGCGAAAGGTAGTTAACAATCTGCCAGACTGGGACAGTCTGGAGTAAAGATCTATATAGCCTTTAAATGGACTGGGTGTGAAATGAGGAAAATAAAATATTGGCTAATAGCAGGGTTTATTATACTTCTTGCGATTGTTACAGTACGACCAGTGATAGGGACTCTCAACTTTCTAAGTTAAAAGCGGCAGGTGAAAATGGAGATGTAGAAGCTCAGTATGCCCTAGGCCTTATGTATTTATATGGAGAAATACTGGATGTTGATTATCAGCAGGCAAAGATTTGGTATGAAAAGGCAGCTGCACAAAATGATGCTCAGGCACAGTTCGATCTTGGTGTGATGAATGAACGTGGTGAAGGGGGAAATATCAACACAGGGCAAGCGATAACTTGGTTTGGACTAGCATGTAAGAATGGGCACAAGGAAGGTTGTAAACGTCAGGAATATTTGTTGAAAAGTAAAGGAATATCGGAGTGAGGTGTTATTATAAATATAATATTTAATATCCTTTCGGTAGCAATGCCTCTCAATTGAAATAGAGGCATTGCTGTAAATCGACAACTATGGCAAAGATATTTCGTTATTAGTACCCATTAGTATGCTACTCTGTGATGGTAAAAACTCTCCTTTATTTTCATCTCTTCCCTGCAATAGTATTTTTGCATCATCTTTATTATAGTCACGAACAGCTTTAGCTGATAATTTACCAATAATGGTGTCAGATGAGCGTAGCCGGTTAATAATGAGAACTAACTTTGTGTCATTAAAGTCGGACATCATGTTTTGATCTCCTTCACTATCGCCAGCTACGAATATTGGCCCTGTATTTTTGTAACGTTGTTGTATAAATTTCTTTATGGTTTCGGTTTTACCTTTTCCTTGCGTTTGAGGGTAGTACGGATCGAGGCTATGAGTCAATTTACCTTCTTTATCGTATAAGGGATGCATTGCATAGACATGAGATTCAGGAACAGAAAAGCCATATCTATCTATAGTAACGATACTTTTTATAACATCTAAAGCAGAAGCGGAAATTACATAAACATCAACCCCTGCCTCCTGTAGGTTTTTGTATAATGTCTGCATTTCTGGGAGCAGCCTAAATCCATTTTTCCATGTTACTGATACGATACCAGCTCGGCCTGCCATATCTGCTGGGCTTACCCATGTTACCTTTGTGATAGGCTGTTTATTTTGCCACTCGATAGTATCGTCCACTAAATCAGATATTTCTTTTTTGGACATACCAGAAAAAAGATACGTCACCCATGGATAAGATACCTCATGGTCGAATGACCCACCTATTGCATCATATAAATATCTCATTTTTACTATAAAATTCATATAATTAGAATTTTCTTTGATTTCATCAATAGTTTTATCACCCTCAAATCCATTGTAATTATTGTATAGCCATGTGTAGCTATCAACAATATCTTGACCAATGAGATTTATATTAACCGCTTGATTGTTTTTATTATTATAATCAGAGTTAAAGCTAGAGGTCGGTATATCTTTGTAAATTATCTCTTTCAATATCTCAGGTTTCATAGCAAATCTAAGGTTTTCCAGTTGATATATAAGAGTTGCCTCTTCGATATCTAGAAAAGCTGTCGTGTTGTCAAAATCAAAAACAGCATATAAAGAGTGTGCAGGCTTCTGCTTTGCTTCTTGAATTAGTCTATCAATTTTTCTCGAGTTGAACTCGTCCCAATTGCCGATAACTGATTGCTTTTCTTGGGAAACTGCGGTTGCTAAATTTTGAGATACACGATTTGTGTTACCGGCAATGGCTGTTGTTCCATATACTCCAAAAATTACAGATATCAGCGCGTATATTATTGTCATTTTCATGGTTAATTCCTTTTTTAGGGTGCATTATTATCTGTAGCAAAAAGTAAAAACCATCTATATCAAAAATCGGCACCTTTATCATGAATGTGATGGTTATCATATTTTATGCGCCTATAACCTGCAAACCTCTAAGTGCCAGTGCCCAATATAGCCTTGATGTAAGATATAAAAATGGCCGGAGGTTAAGCCAGGATTATCTACAGGTAAATGCTTGGTATGAAAAGGGCGGTAGGTGCAATACGATACACAGGCACAGTTCGATAGTTGTGTGATGGATGAACGGGGTGAAGGAGAAAATATCTACACAGATCAATCAAGAACATGGTTTGGATTAGCATGTAAAAATGGGAATAAGGAAGGTTACGATCGTTATGAAGATAATTTAAAGCGCTTAAAACCGTAAGCTATGTTGTTGTGATTTGAATTAATTTTAACTTATAATCTATTCTGGTGTTTGTTTGGTGTGGAAAAAATAATATAAAGAGAGGGGTGATAAATAATATACAAAATATATAAACGAACAAGAATAAACTCCTTGATGAACCTAAATCACCAAAATGTCTGTCCCAGGATTTTTTTTGACATTATCCTCTGTACTGACTCTTCTAAAGCGTAATATGCAAACGGGTATGCTAAAGCACCAATTCATCTGTATATTTGTATTTAGCAGTGCGTGGAGTGCGTGCCGATTTGGCTTTGGGATGAGATGAACCAACTGCTGCGAATAGTTCAGCAGGATCAATACCATCTTCTAACAGTTTCTGGCGGAAGGCTTGTAATTTAGCCTGAGGTTCTTCTTGTTCTTTACGGACGGTACTTTCTTCCTCACGACAATCTTCAGTGACAGCAGAGAGTTTTTCCTGTATCTCTTCCAGAGTTGCCAAAAATAAAAAGCCCGCACGAGGCGGGCTTGAGGCTAGCTGAGAAATCTTAGAACTGGTAGGTGATACCTACAGCGAACTGGTCGTCGGTAGATGCGCCAGTGATAGCAGAATCTTCGTCATCCACCAGGTTGAATTTGTATGCGGTGTAAACGTTGAAGTTTTTGTTGAAGTAGTACCAGGTACCCAGTTCAACGTAGTTCATGATATCGGCATCACGTTTGCCGTTCTGCAGGTCTTTGCCTTTAGCATAGACATAACCCAGAGACGGACGCAGACCGAAGTCGAACTGGTACTGAACAACGGCTTCAATGTTCTGAGTTTTGTTAGCAAAACCGCCAAGTTCCATATGAGTCATGTTTTGAGACTCACCGTACATTACAGATGCATACAGATTGTTTGCATCATACTTAGTTGCGAGGCTCCAGACTTCAGCGTTTTCACCTTTACGGTCCGCAGCTTGCTCGTCAGTACGGTCGGAATTGCTGTATGCGCCAACGAAGCCGAAGCCGTCGATGTTATAGTTAACAGAGAAACCGAAACCATCACCGTTTGATTTTTTCGGAGTTGCATCGTTGTTTTTACCCTGATACTGCAGGGCAAAGTTCAGGCCATCAACCATGCCAAAGAAATCGTTGTTGCGATAGGTTGCAACACCGTTGGTACGCTGAGTCATAAAGTTGTCTGTAGCGATCAGGCCGTCGCCGCCCCACTCAACCAGCATATCGGTGTAACCGGCTGCGTCATAAACCACGCCATAGTTACGGCCGTAGTCAAATGAACCGTAATCGCTGTATTTCAGACCAGCGAACGCCAGACGAGTTGCGCTACCCTGCGCACCTTCTGGTTTATCCGCTTTCATGTTGTATTCAAACTGGCCATAGCCGGTCAGTTCGCTGTTGATCTGGGTTTCGCCTTTAACACCGAAACGCGCATAAGAAGTATCGTCGGAATTGTTGTTGTCGCCATCATGAGTCATGATGTGCTCGCCAACCATTTTACCGTAGAAATCCAGTTTGTTGCCGTTCTTATTATAGATTTCTGCTGCGTTAGCGGCACCAGCGGATAATAAAGCTGGAACCAGAATTGCCAGTACTTTTCTTTTCATTATATATATTCCCTTTTAATCATAATTAATATGAATGTTGTCATTCCCTCCGGGGAGACTATTTGATACTAGCGATTAAGTTCATATTTCTTTAAATGAAATATGTAAGCAAGTTATATCTAATATTACAAAATGTTTCTGAATGATTCTTTATATTTAAAATGTATTAATTTGATTTGATTTATTTTTTATGTGTATGTTTTTAAATAACATGTGGTTATGTGTTTTTATGAATAATTTGTAATATTTATGAAATTTACAATTTAAATGTTTTTGTGATTTATATTTTTTTGAGTAATGTCAACGGATAAATTCGTTTTTGTAGGCGCTATTTCAAAAGGATGGGGTGATGAGACTTTACGGGGAATAAATTTAGGGCATTAATATTGTTTAGGTAAAATCAGCAGAAAGTACAAGCAAGCTCTCACCTGCTTTCATCAATTTGCATTATTTAAAATAAGATAGAATTCATTGACAATATATGGCGGCTGGCAGGAGGCCGAATGGAGCGAGACCCAGGCTCAAAAAGGATAGAGAGATCTGCTGTCTGGAAAGCACTTTTATTATATAATGTGACGGATGTCACTATTTTTGACTGCCGTCGGCGGTATCTGTTGTTGAGGAAATGGAGAGTAAGCTAATGGAAGATAAAGCGAAACGGAGTCCTGGAGGTAAACTTGCTCTGTGGGCATTTTATGTTTTTTGCGGTTACTTCCTCTGGGCGATGGCGCGCTACTGGTGGGTTGTTGGGCAGATCCAGAGCGTGCCTGGCGTGACGATTGACGGCGAGTTAGGTTCAACGGCAGGGAAATGGATCGGTGCGCTGCTGGGTTTTTTGGTGTTGGGTATCGTTGGCATCGTTCTCGGTGCGATCGCCTGGTACACGCGACCTAATCCACAGATGTATGAACATCACGATTAAAGTTGCTATGCTCGTTTCTGGCTTTATCACAAAGGAACGCGCATGGAACTTGTTGACTGGCAGCAGCGGTTTGAATCCTGGTTAATCGGACATCACTCGCAAGAGGATTCCGCTCACGATATTTCACACTTTCGCCGGGTTTGGGCAACGGCTCAGCAGCTGGCCAAAGATACTGATGTTGATCGGCTGGTGATCCTGACCGCCTGCTACTTTCATGACATCATCAGCCTGGCGAAAAATCATCCTGAGCGAAGTCGCTCCTCGGCGATGGCGGCGGAAAAAACGCTGGCCATCCTGCAGTCATCTTTTCCTGACTTCCCCGCAGACCGCTATCCGGCGGTCTTGCATGCTATAGAAGCGCACAGTTTTAGCGCTGCAATTCCCCCGCAGAGTGAAGAAGCAAAGATTGTCCAGGATGCCGACCGACTCGAAGCATTGGGGGCGATTGGCCTGGCGCGCGTTTTTGCCGTATCCGGAGCGCTCAATAATATTTTGTTTGATGCCGACGATCCCTTTGCCGACAGACGTGAATTAAATGACAAGAAGTACGCGCTGGATCATTTCCAGTGCAAGTTGTTGCGCTTACCTGAAACCATGCAAACCGAAAAGGGCAGGGCAATGGCGGTGCACAATGCGCGTTTTCTGGTGCAGTTTATGGCTAAGTTAAGTGCGGAGCTTTGCGGAGACCCTTTGGCCCTTGATGAGTCGGTTTTACAGCGCTTTGATCCACTGGCATAAAACGGCTTGCGCTATTTATGGTAACCTCTGCAAAAATAGTCGGGCTGGTTGAGGTTATGTCGCAAAATTTATCCAAGGAAAGTCCCCCATCTTTGAAGGCCGGGCATAGCGGAGAGGATGCCCAGGCGTTGTTGCGTCAGATGATGGCGATATACGATGTAAAAACGCTGGTGGCACAGTTAATCGCTGTTGGCGAGCAGCACTGGAGCCCGGCCATCCTGAAGCGCGTAGCGACGGTGCCTCACGCGGCAAACCGTTTAAACGCACTGGAGAGAGCCCATCTGTTGACGCTCCTGCCGCAGCCGCCAGCGCATCATCCGCACTATGGATTCCGCTTTATCGATCTGTTTGCCGGTATCGGCGGTATTCGTAATGGTTTCGAGGCGATTGGCGGGCAATGCGTTTTCACCAGCGAGTGGAATAAGCATGCGGTGCGTACCTATAAAGCCAACTGGTACTGTGACCCCGAGCTGCATCGTTTTAATGAGGATATTCGCGATATTACCCTTAGCCATCGTCAGGATGTGAGCGATGAGGAAGCCGCGCAGCATATTCGCGAGACTATCCCGCAGCATGATGTTCTGCTGGCTGGTTTCCCTTGCCAACCTTTTTCTTTAGCGGGTGTATCAAAGAAGAATGCTCTTGGTCGGGCGCATGGTTTTGCCTGCGAAACGCAAGGGACGCTGTTTTTTGACGTCGTCAGGATTATTGCCGCCAGGCAACCCGCTATTTTTGTGCTGGAAAACGTCAAAAACCTAAAGAGTCACGACAAAGGGCGGACGTTTCGCATCATTATGCAAACGCTGGACGAGCTGGGCTATGAAGTCGCCGATGCCGATAATACCGGAGCGGACGATCCGAAGGTCATCGACGGACGCCATTTTTTACCTCAGCACCGCGAGCGTATTGTGCTGGTTGGCTTCCGTCGCGATTTGCAACTGCATGAAGGGTTTACTCTACGTGATATCTCCACGCTCTATCCGGCTAAGCGCCCGACATTTGGCGAGCTGCTGGAGCCCGCGGTGGATGCTAAATTTATTCTCACCCAGGTGCTGTGGAAGTATCTCTATCGCTATGCGCGTAAGCACCAGGAGCGGGGTAACGGCTTTGGTTACGGATTAGTTGACCCTATGAATCCGCACAGCGTGGCGCGTACGCTGTCGGCGCGCTACTACAAAGATGGTGCGGAGATCCTCATTGATCGCGGCTGGGATCGTCCTCTGGGTGAAAAGCATTTTGATGACCCTGAAAACCAGCTTCGTCGTCCGCGCAGGCTGACGCCCCGCGAGTGCGCGCGTCTGATGGGGTTTGAATCGCCACAGGGGTACCATTTTCGCATTCCGGTATCGGATACCCAGGCCTATCGCCAGTTTGGCAACTCGGTCGTGGTGCCGGTATTTGCAGCAGTGGCGAAGCTTCTGGAGTCGCGTATTGCGATGGCGGTGGCCATGCGTGAATCTGCCGAGTTAAGCGAAAGCCAATGATAGTCGTACGGCATGGGCTCACCATGCCGTATATATACCCGTCATACTTCAAGTTGCATGTGCGTTGGCAATACTCGGCCCATCCCTGGGCCTCGCCCTCACGGGCGCTGTGGACAGCGTTCAAATTCGTTCCTGACGAATTTGTCCTCGCTCACCCCAGTCACTTATTTTAGTAAGCTCCAGGGGATTCTCTGCGTTGCCGCGTGATTCGCCCCTACGGGACTCACCCTTCCAGGGCCAGCGCAAGCGCTGTTCAAAACGGTTAACCGTTTTGTCCTGCAACTCGAATTATTTAGGGTATAGATGTTAAAAACTTACGCCAGTACGCCGATTGGCCAGGGAACAAACTCGTTTTCCCCCAATCCCAGCGCTTCACTCTTGCTTTGCTCACCGGAGGCAATAGCGATGATTTTTTCAAAAATCGCTTCCCCCATTTGACGCAGCGTAGCGTCGCCATCGATGACCACACCGCAATTGAGATCCATATCTTCCGTCATGCGCTGATACATCGGAGTGTTGCTGGCAAGCTTCACCGTCGGCGCGGGCATTGAGCCAAAGCAGGAGCCGCGCCCGGTGGTGAAGGCAATTATATTGGCGCCGCCAGCGACCTGGCCGGTTGCTGAAACCGGGTCATACCCTGGGGTGTCCATAAAGACCAACCCTTTTTGCGTAACCGGGTATGCATAGCGGTAAACCTCCATTAGCGGAGAGTTACCGCCTTTTTTGGCCCCGCCCAGTGATTTCTCTAGTACGTTTGCCAGCCCGCCCGCGTTGTTGCCAGGGCTAACCCGACCGTTAATCTGACAATCGCGTCCTTTATTATACTCCAGCCACCAGTTGATGCAGTCGACCAGCTTTTGCCCCACTTCAGGGGTGACAGCTCGCGCGGTGAGGGTGTGCTCTACGCCGAAGATTTCGGTGGTTTCCGAGAGAATTGCGGTTCCGCCTTGTTCGACCAGCAGATCCATCGCGACGCCCAGCGCCGGGTTGGCGGAAAGCCCCGAAAAACCGTCGGACCCACCGCACTGCAGCCCCACGGTCAGATGCTCAACGGAGACTGGCTGGCGCTTGACGGCATTAGCCTGCGGCAGCATGGATTCGATAATAGCGATGCCTTCATCGATGGTTTTTCGCGTTCCGCCGGTATCCTGAATCACCAGTTTGCGCAGCATCGGAGTCTCTTCCAGACCCATTTGTTCAAAGAAACCGTGGATGTTGTTACGCTCGCAGCCCAGCGCCACAACCAGCGCGCCCGCAGTGTTGGGGTTATTGATATAGCCTGCTAAGGTGCGGCGCAGTAGATCCATCGGCTCACCGCTCATCTCCATACCGCAGCCCAGTTCGTGAACATAGGGCACTACGTTGTCAACGTTAGGCCATGCTTGCAGGCGTTCTTCGGTAAAATGAGCGGCGATTTTACGCGCCACCGTCGCGCCGCAGTTTCCGACCACGAACACGCCGAGAATATTACGTGTCGCGACTCGACCATCTTCCCGTACGTAGCCGTTGAAGGTCCGCCGCTGTTCAGGCGGCACGGTTTGTACCGGGCGATAGTCGCGACTAAAGGCGTAGTCGCGCTGAAAATCTTCAAACACGATGTTGTGGCTATGCAGCCAGGTACCAGGCGGGAGGTCTTCAGGCGCGAAGCCGATGACCGTGTTGTACTTGAGAATCGGTTCGTCTTTTTTAATGAGTCTTGTCGCCACTTTGTGGCCCAGCGGAACATCCTGCAGCGTGGTGATGTTCTCATCAGCAATCGGGGTACCGGCGATGATAGCGACCCGGGCGACCACGACGTTGTCTTTTTCGTCAAGACGAATGACCGGAGATTTTGTCATAACATTGCTTCCTTATTTTTTTGTTTCTGCCCGCCTACCGGCGAGCAGAATTTAGGGCTCAGGCTTCACGTTTTTGCATAGGGACGGCGTCGTCATCGCGCGGAGCAATTTTCAGGCGCTCAATCTTGCCGACGATGAACCAGTAGCTGCAGACGGCGATGATGCCGTGGGTCCCAACGAAGACCAACGCGTTGGCGAAAGAGCCTGTTTCTTGCAGGATGTAGCCGATCACCACGGGAGTGACGATCCCAGCGATATTGCCCAGCGAGTTGAACAGCCCGCCGGTGGTACCGATAATCTCTTTCGGCGCGGTATCCGCAACGACCGCCCACCCCAAAGAGCCGAAACCTTTACCGAAGAACGCGGCGCTCATCAGGAACATCACCAGTGCTTCTGAGCCGACGTAGTTGCAGAGGATCATGCTGGCGCTCATGGTCAGACCGATGGTGATCGGGACCTTACGCGCCAGGCTCAGGTTGTTGGTTTTACGCAGCAGCCAGTCGGAGAAAAAACCGCTCATAATGCCGCCTACCAGGCCACAAATCGCGGGCACCGAGGCCATAAAACCGGCCTGCAGAATTGACATTCCGCGCTCTTTGACCAGATAAATCGGGAACCAGGTCATAAAGAACCAGGTAATCGCCGAGATACAGTACTGGCCAATGAAGATGCCGATCAGCATCCGACTTTTGAACAACTGGCCGATCTCCTGCCACCCCGTGCGCTTGCGTTCGCCTTTTACGCTGGCAACGGTGTCCAGCTCCACCAGCGCGCCGCCTTCCTTCAGGTATTCCATCTCTTCGTTATTGATACCCGGATGCTTAGTCGGGACGTAAAAGAATTTCGACCAGCAGAAGGCGATGATAATGCCGATGACTCCCATGACGATAAATACGTGGTCCCAGCCGAAGGCGTGGCATAGCCAGGCCATCAGCGGAGTGAATATCGCCAGCGATGCGTACTGTGCGCTGTTGAAGATGGCGCCTGCAACGCCGCGTTCTTGCGAGGGAAACCAGGCGGCGATGATGCGACCGGCTGAGGGGCCAACCGGTGATTCGCACACGCCAAGCAGGAAACGCAGGATCAGCAAGGCAGGAACGACAAAGGTGACGTAGCTGACCAGACCCATAAATACCGTCATCACTGACCACAGCAGAATCCCGAGAAACATGGCCCGCTTGGAGCCAACTTTATCGGCCACCCAGCCCGCAGGCGTCATACTGATGACGTACGCCCAGCTGAACGCGGAAAAGAGATAACCAATTTCAACGGCGGTGATGCCCAGCTCTTTTTGCATCTCCGGCCCGGCAACGGAGAGCGTGGCGCGATCTCCGGTCGCCAGGGTTAAGACGAGGGTTATCATAAATAAGATGTAATATCGGGCGTGCGTTTTCTTGCCTGCAATGCTCATTGTGCATTCTCCCGTTCCGGCAGCTAACGCCGGAAAAGTTTGTAGGGTAGAGAGTGATTATTGGTTTTTTATTTGTAAGTAGTGATTTGCGCCGCTCACCATATGTGGGGTGATCGCCGTCACCAGGTAGTGTGCACCCCAACCTATCACTTCTGCTGCGCGCTCCGGGGTTCCCACGTAGGTCCCGGCAATATTGCCGCTGGCGGCGATTTTGCGAATACAGCGCTCTATGGTTGCCAGTACATCGGGATGGTTGAGATCGTGACCGTAGCCCATCGAAACGGCCAAATCCCCCGGCCCGATGAAATAGACATCGGCCAGCCCTGCGGCGAGGATCTCATCCAGATTCTCTACTGCTTCTGTTGTTTCAATATGTACCGATAGCACCCGCGAGGCGTTGGCTTCGGCCAGATAGCGCGCTTTATCGGCGCACATACCGTAGTTGGCTGCGCGCGGCAGGAAGGCGACTCCGCGTTCGCCCTGCGGTGGAAACAGTGTAGGCAGGGCGGCGGCGCGGGCATCCTCTACGGTATTGACCAGCGGGACCTGCACGCCATCGGCACCGAAATCCAGCGCTTTGCGCATATATTCGGCGCGGTTGTAAGGAACCCGCACTAGGCAGGGCACTTGCTGACTGTGCGAGGCGCGTACCATATCCTCTACCGTCTCCGGATTCATATTGCCGTGCTCGTTGTCGATAAGCACAAAATCAAATCCGATGGCGGCGGTAAATTCGGTTATCGCCGCGGAAGGGAAGGTGACAAAGCAGCCGTGTAGCGGCCCCTCGTGGAGCCGTTGTTTTAAATCGGGAAAACGCATGTTAGCTCCTTGCTTTGACTTCGATACCGGAGAGCTGCTCAAACACTTTTATAATGTTGGAGTGATCTTCGTTGCCAACCCCCTGGGCCATGCAGGTTTTGTACAGTTCGCGCACCAAGCTGGCGATCGGCATGGGTGAGTCAATACCCTGGCTGAGTTCCATGGCCAGGTTGAGGTCTTTGTACTGCAGACGGGTCATAAAGCCGGGATCAAAATTGCGCTCCAGCAGCAGGCTGCCGCGAATATCCAGCGCGCCGCAGCGGGCGTATCCTGCTGAGAGCACCTCGACGATTTTGGCCGGATCGACGCCTGCTTTTGCCCCCATCACCAGCGATTCCCCCAGCGCGGCCATGGTGGCGGCGGCCAGAACCTGGTTGCAGGATTTCACGACCTGGCCTGCGCCGTTGTCGCCGACATGAGTGACGCGGCAGCCAAGCACTTCGAGGATCGGTTTGCAGCGTTCAAAGACTTCAGCTTCACCGCCCACCATAATCGACAGCGTGCCGCCTTTCGCGCCTTTATCCCCACCGCTCACCGGGGCATCGAGCATTCGCGCGCCCAGCGATTTGATGGCGTCAGCAAATTGCTTTGTCGCCAGCGAGGAGATAGTGCTCATATCAATAATGACTTTACCTTCGCACAGCGCAGGAGCCAGGCCATTCTCGCCGAACAGGACATCTTCGACCTGCGGCGTATTGGGTACCATCGTGATGGTAATTTCCGCGGCTTCTGCGACTGCACGAGCCGATGTCTGGCCGGTAGCGCCATCGCGGGCAATCTCTTCTACGTCCTGTGCCACTATGCTGTAGGCATGGACGCTATAGCCTGCTTTTAGCAGATTGCGCACCATCGGTTTGCCCATAATGCCCAGACCAATAAAGCCTAAAACTGGTTTCATGCGTATGATCCTTAATAAGTTTGGTATTCGATAATGCTGCGCAGTTCCGCAACATCAATATCCGAGAATGCGCACCCTTCGCGATGGCTTAACCAGGCGGCGGTTCCGGCAGCGAAGCCCGTCAAAAAGCATTGGGCGGTGACGCGAGCCGAAGCCAGCGCTTCATGCTCGGCGCACAACGTACGGCCAGCTGTAATCAGGTTTGGTACGTTTTCCGGCACGAGCGTGTCGTACGGAATGTCGTACCAGTCGTTGTCGAGGTAGAACATAAAGATGCCGTCCTGACCGTGCGCTTCGATGCACCAGGCGCTGCTGGCGACCTTGCGTTCGCTTTTGCGCGCCTGGAAAACATCGTCGTTAGTCAGCCGGTAGCGGCCTGCAATGGTCCGACTCTGGCGGATGCCAATTTGCGCCGCGACATCGTTCAGATACGCCTGCTCGAACCCCGGGACCCATGCCCGCAGGAAACGCTCGTATTCGCGTACCTGCTTACGTCCCTTGAGTTCGGCAAACGTCAGATCCTCAGTGCGAGTGGCATCAATCGGTCTGCCATCATCGCGTAAAATGCTGGTGACGTTGCACATCACTTCACCGGGGCGGGGTGAGGGCAGCAGATAGATATGCTTGCGCGGTAGGTGATATCCCTGAGCCTGCGCGGCTTCGACCCAGGTTTCCAGTTGGGCGACCGGGTGGCCAATGCCGCGTTTGATATCGACGTTGCCCATACGGAACACCATGGTCGGATACTGGACCATACCGTTGCGCCCGCAGGTGTACGGGACGCCAGCTTTGACGCAGAGATCGCCATCACCGGTGGCATCGATAAAGCGGCGGGCGGTAATTAACTGGCGTCCGCTTTTGTTCTCAATAACCACACCGCGCAGCTCATTGCCATCCATCACTACGTCAGTGGCAAGGGTATGGAACAGCACCCGTGCGCCGCTGTCGGCGAGTAAATCGTCGGCCACCTCTTTCCAGGTGTGCGGCTCATGGACGACCAGCCGCGTTTCGCCAAACGGGAACGGCTCGCTGACGGCGCCGCGGTGTTTCAGATGCTGGTAAAATTCACCGGCAAAGCCGTGCACCAATTGCTCATGGGGGCCTTTACCTGAGGTAAACAGGCCGCAAATCGCGCCCGACATGCCCGCTGTCGCCATACCTCCGCAAAAACCGTAGCGTTCAATCAGCAGGGTATTTTCCCCAGCTCTCGCCGCGGCGGTCGCTGCCGCAACACCGGTTGGACCACCACCCACTACCAGGGCATCAACATCGTACGTGGCGGGGATCTGGTTGGCGGCTTCGTGCCTGGTTTGCATGATGTGCCTCCTTTACTATGAGGGTGACGATTCACCCCCATAATGTGATGATTAATCGATGTTTTTCGCGTGGATGCGTCGTTTCCCCAGCACCGCGCCCTGGGCAATCGGCTGTACCAGTTGGGCATATTGCGACAGATAGGTTCCGCTCCCACCGCCCAGCGGCAGAGGTTTGGGTTGCCACTGGGCCAGACGGGCATCAATCACTTCCTGCGGAACATCTATATTGATGCTGAGATCGACAAAGTTGATATGTACGGTTTCACCTTGCTCAATAACCGCCAGCGGCCCGCCAGCGGCGGCTTCCGGCATCAGTTGGCCGACGATAATGCCGCGATTCAGGCCCGAGAGTTCACCATCGGTGATCACCGCAACGTGCGCCGCGATCCCCGCGCCGTTGAGAGCCGCGACAAAGCTACAAGCAAACACCGTTCCGGGGCCGCCAGCCGGGCCCATATTGCGCAGAACAATCACGTCGCCTTTCTGGATTTTTCCTTCGCCCAGCGCTTCAATAGCTTCGTCTTCACCTTCGTAGATATTGGCTGGACCGGTAAACTGCTCCAGTTCGCCCGGGACGGCGGAGAGCTTGACGATCGCGCCGTCCGGAGCGAGGTTGCCGCGCAGGATAGCGACGCCAGGGCGCTGGCTGACGGGATTATCCAGCGTGCGGATCACCTCGTGGTTTTTTACTACCGCATCTTTGATGTTCTCGCCGACGGTTTTTTGCGTAACCGTTAGTGCATCCAGGTTAAGGAAATCGCGCAGCTGATTCATCACCGCCGTAGTGCCGCCCGCCGCTTCCAGATCTTCAGTGCGGAACGGGCCGTTAGGGCGAACAGAGGTCAGTAACTTGATGTTTTTACCGTATTTTTCATACAAGCTGACCACATCAATGGGGAGCTCGGCCTCGGTGGCAACCGCTGAAAGGTGGCGAACGGTATTGACCGAACCGCCGACGGCCAGCACGGTCATCACCGCGTTCTGGATCGCTTTTTCGGTAAGAATGTCACGCGGCAAAACCTGTTGCTGGGTAAGCTCGACGATCCGCTTCCCGGCAGCCTGAGCGTATTCTTTTACCTTACGACCGTTGGCCCAGATGGGTGAGTTGCCCGGCAGCGTCATACCTAATGCTTCGGCGACGATATGCATGGAATTAGCGGTGCCCAAACCGGCGCAGACGCCAGGCGACTGGATTGCGACATCGGTCATGTCCGTCAGGTCTTTTTCACTGATTGCGCCGGTTGCCAGTGCGCCAACCTGTTCGTAAACATCATCAATATCGAAGAACTGATCGTCGAATTTTTCGTTTGAGCACTTGCCGCCCACCTGGTAACCGCAGGTCAGCAGCAGGGAAGGGACATTCAGCCGAGCTGCTGACATCAAGTGCGCTGGCGTAGTTTTATCGCAAGAAGAGAGGCAGATCATGCCGTCCAGCACCGCGCCTTCCATCATGCATTCCACTTCATTGACCATCAGGTCACGAGTCGGCATCAGATAACGTGCTTTTTTCCCGGCGCTGGTGACGAAGTCGCTGGGGGCGACGGTGCGTACTTCAAACGGCAGACCACCCGCGTCGCGGATCGCCTGCTCGACGATCCGGCACAGTTCATCCAGATGGACATAGCAGCAGGAGAGCTTGTTAGAGGTGTTGATGATCGCGATCTTCGGTTTATGCATGTCTTCTTCGCGGATCCCCATACTGCGCCATTGTGCACGACGTACTGCCCAGCGGGTGGATCCCGGCTTGAAATTGCTTCTGTACATCTTGAATTCCTTTATCGGGTTGTGGTTTTACGATCCGAAATATCCTCCGTTTGGGTTGGTTGTCCAACCAATTTTTAAGGGAAGTGTAATTGAGATCACATAATGGAGGGTTTTTAAACGTTTTTGCCCATAGCGAGGGAAAAATAGCGCGCGGGAAAGCCAATAATGGTACAGTGGTCCATCCAATTTATGATTGCAGAAATTGATGGCGACGCCGCGCAGGGAAAATAACCGGTCGTAAGCGCGAAACGTCGTTGGGAAGAGGTAACGGTATGCCGGACAAGAATAAATTTACGATGATCCCTATTAAGCGCACGGACGTTTTTCAGACCATCATTCAACACATTACTAATCTGCTCGACAGCAAGCAGATCAAACCCGGTGAAAGGCTGCCTTCCGAGCGCGAGCTTGCCGAAATGCTCAACGTTAGCCGCACGTCAGTGCGCCAGGCGCTGAAGGTGCTTGAATCCTCCGGGCGTATTGAAACTCGCGTTGGCAGCGGAACTTTTTTGACCGAGCCGCCGGCGGTGTCGCTTAGCGACACGCATAGCCTGTCAAAGCTGATTGAAGGCGGGGTAACGAAAGAGTTTTTGCGCAATCTGATTGTGGCGCGGACCTCGATTGAACGCGCCATCTTTGAAGACTACGCATGGCGGGCCAACAAATCGGGGATTAATCAACTGCGAGAACTTATCGAGTTTAACCGGGAAAAATTTTCACGTCAGGATTGCGATGACGATGATAGCGCGCTGGATCTGAGCTTCGAGAAAAAAGTGGCGCAGCTCGGTGGCAACCCCATTCTGATTAACATGCAGGAGCAGCTCCACCATCTTTGGGTACTGGCCTGGAAACAGTATGGTTTTACTCCCGAACAGACTCAGGTGCTGCATGAAGAGCACTTAGGTATTCTGGATGCGCTGGCGGCGAAAAACTCGCAGCGGGTGGCGGACCTGATTGTGCAGCATGTAGATAAAGAGATTGACTAAGCAGGCCGCTGTACGTGGTTTTTTTCCCGGCTCGCGCTGCGCTTATTCGTGCGGTCTGGCGATTTCCCCGGAGGCGGTGCTGCGCACCTGTCCGGGCTACCGGTTCATCCGGTCAGGTATCCCGGACAGGCGCAACGCGCCGCCTCCGGGAATAATATTGAGCAAATGCGGTTAAACCGGCAAAGCTCGAAGGAAAAAATCGATGCCCGCTTCCACCGATTGCTGGGTGATTTTATGCCCCGACAGCGGATCGATAAGGCAGGTGAGATTGCCGCTGCCGATGCTTTCGCTGA
Organism: Klebsiella sp.; assembly: GCF_027492335.1. Taxonomy (NCBI): domain Bacteria; kingdom Pseudomonadati; phylum Pseudomonadota; class Gammaproteobacteria; order Enterobacterales; family Enterobacteriaceae; genus Klebsiella; species Klebsiella sp. Next base: position 17,134 of record NZ_JAPUEW010000041.1, read on the forward strand.
GGCGCTCAGCATACTTGATATCAACAATGGTATCCTGCTGGCCGTGCCAGACAAACAGCGGACGCTGCGCTAGCGTCGATTCTTTTCCGGCAATGTCGTAAGGCGCGATCCCGCGCAGGCAGGCTGCAAGCGTATTGGTCGTTGGAGGATGGATTTTGCTTATTGCATCGGCAAAATAGCCGCTTGCCATATAGGCGGCCCCGGCCTGAATTGCCGGATACTGCGCCATCGCCCCCAGTACAGCGAAGCCGCCCATTGAAGTGCCCATCACGCCCAGTCGTGAAATATCACCCAGCTTTTCCTGCTGGCAGGCGGCCAGCAAAGCGGGAAATGTCTCCAGCGTATGCTGTAAAATTGGCCAGAAAGAGGCGGCGCGTAGCGTCGCATCGTCCCTGGCGCTATGCATCGCCGCCTGTGGGCACACCACGCTGTAGCCGGCCTGCGCCAGCATATATCCCAAATTGGCATCCAGCTCTCTGGATGCCATAAAGCGATGAAATAAAACGATAAGCGGCCTGTTACTGGCTGCGCCAGTAGCTGGCCGGAACCAAAGCACGGGCGTTTTCGCCAGCAGGCAATCTGAAATAACGATGTCCATCGATTATCCCCTGGCAATCAAATGGCGTTCCAGCACATCGAAATCCGGATTGAAACCGAGACCCGGCGCGTGCGGTAGATCCATCACCGGCTGGAAGCGCATAAACGGATGCAGCGTCTGTTCGAACGTCAGCCACGGTACTTCCAGCGGAACCGATTCTGGCATCACGCTGAGGAGGTGAGCGCTGGCGAGCAGGCCTGGGCCGTAGTAAAAACAGTGCGGCAGCAGGCTGACGTTTTCATGCTCGCGCGCGTGTTTGATAATCTCCAGTACGGCGGAGATACCGCCGATTTTGGCTACGCTCGGCTGCAATACATCCACCGCGTCTAAGGCCATACTGAGCGCGAACTCCTCGCTATTATTGAAGTTTTCGCCCGCGGCAATGCGTGCGCCCGTCGTCTGGCGCAGATAGCGGAGCTGGCTTAAATTTTCCGGTGGGAAGGTGGGCTCCTCCACAAACGCGACGCCAGCTGCCTGCAGCTGTGGCAGGATCTGCTCCGCCTGTGGGACATCCCATGCGCAGTTGGTATCAACCATCAGAGTGACATTATCCGGTAGCGCCCTGGCGACTTCCGCAATCGCCAGGGGATCCCGTTCGTGCAGTTTTATATGTCGATAGCCCTTGTTAATTAATGGGTTAATGCAAGCCATTAATTTAGCGACATCACCATCGAAGCTGGACAGGCTGGGATACAATTCCACCTGCGCGCGGGTACCGCCGAGCAATCGCCACAGCGGTAAATTTTCTGCTTTAGCGCGCAGATCCCACAGAGCGATATCCAGCGCGGATAGCGCATACATCATTACCCCGCCGCGACCGTAGCTGTGAAAGGCGTAATGCGCTCTTTGCATTAACGCCGCCGGGTCATTGCATTCCTCACCCGTAAAGAAGGGGGCGAGCAGGCCGCTGAGCAATGCCATGCTGGCCGGGTTACAGGCGTGGCCAAACGCTTCTCCCCAGCCCGTCAGGCCCGTGTCGGTTTCGACTTTCACTAACAGCGCATCCAGCGTAGGGTGGAGCGCCCGCGCGGCGTTAAAGCGCCCCTCTTTGTCGGTGGTGCGCGTCAGTGCGGGCGTATAAGGCAAACGGACCAGAAAGCTTTCTATGTTCGTAATACGCATTAAATGTCCTTAATGATGAGATAGCGCGAACTGCACGCCCATTGACGCCGGATGTTGAGGCGTGCTGACAAGGGGCCTGTCGATAGCCGCCGTTTCGAGACAAACAAAGTTCTGCCAGCCATCGTCCGGTATGTCGCTTATTTGCTCTGCTCGCTGCTGCCAGGGATTCCATACCACCACGTTGCTGTTATTTACGTGGGTCAGCGTCAGGATTCTGGCGGGCGTGACAAGCTCCGTTTGTTTTTCTACCTGAGGGAAGATCGCGCCAAATTCCCTGTAGAGCGAAAGGGGAGACGGCAAGTTCTGCACGGATTCCCCGACGACCGTGTCGTAGCCTTGCGTACCTACGCCGTGAATCAGCGTCGCTCGAATATCCGGCGTTGAGAGGTAGCTGTGTAGAGCCGCGGTGGCGCTGAAGCTACCGTGGGCGGTGAGCAGTAACTCGCAAACCTCGGCAGTGAATGTCAGCGTCATTTCCAGTTGAAAAGCGTGATCCCACAGCTGCCGCGTTTGCGGGGTGTCATTGAGCGTTAACGTCATCGCGAGCGACGTTTTGCTATTCTCAAGCGCCGTCAGCCGCCACGGTAAAATGCGGGCAAAACCGTGAAACGGTTCGCCGCCGAGATCGGTAAACCACGGCCAGCAGACCGGCACGCCGCCGCGAATGGGTACGCCGGTTTTAAACGGCGTGCAGTCACTCAACCACAGTACAGGGGTTGTCTGCCTGGAGGGCTTCCAGGTCAGTAAATGCGCACCCTGAAGCGCAATAACGGCCTTGCAGAAGGGCGTCTGAATGACCAGAACCTCCAGTTCATCCATTTTTCGCCGGGTAATACCGGGGCTTAATGTCTCCAGTACCGGCAAGGAAAACAGTTGCTTAATCAGGCTCATTGGTTCAGACATCCGTGCGAGTCGTAATATTTTGCTGCCGAAGCTGCATATCGTTTACGGCATAGCGCGCCAGCGCCGGGCCGTCGAACTTGATGCCGTGTCCTGGTTTTTCACCCGGGCGAATGGCGCCGTTTATCACCGGGCAAGGACTCGTGATAATGCCCATTTCGCTCAGGCTCGCGCCTTTTAGCCCCTCAAACAGCTGGATATTGGGCAAACCGCAGCCCAGATGCGCGATCAGCTCCATGCCAAAATGCGGGATCACGGGAATATTGTGGCTTTCAGCTAATTTTGCGATCTTCACAAATTCGGTAATTCCGCCCACGCGGTAAATATCCGGTTGGATGTAGTCGCAGGCCTCTTGTCCGATCCAGTGGGCGAACTGGTATTTGGTGTACAGGCTTTCTCCCACGGCAATAGGGACCGGACATTTTTGACGCAGCAAACGGTGGCCGTTGATATCATCGCTCAGCAGCGGCTCTTCCAGCCAGTACACTCCGGCGTTTTTGAGTACCGCCATACGGCGCGCAGCATCGCCAGAAGACCACTTCTTGTTGGCATCCACGGCGATGTTGATCGCCGGCCCCACAAATTTACGTACCGCCAGCAGACGCATTAGATCGTCTTCCACGTCTTCACTGCCGATTTTCATTTTGACCGTGCGGTAGCCCACGCTTAAAAAACCCTCCATCTGTGCGAGCAGAGCATCGATGGAAAGATGCAGGTTGACGCCGCTGCCGTAACCGGAGAGCGACTCCCGATAGCCGCCAAGCAGACGATACAACGGCTGATTGAGCTGCTGACCAATCAGATCCCATAGCGCGATATCGACTGCAGCGATTGCGTGTGTCGTGACGCCCGCCGAGCCGATATCGTGGCTCTCCAGCCACATGCGGCTCCACAGCCGCTCGACGTTCAGCGGATCTTCGCCCATCACTTTGGCGGCAAGATAATGGTCAATCAGGTTCTTAAACGCGCTGCCGCCGTTGCCCGTGCTGAACGTCCAGCCGGTACCGGTATGCCCGGTATCGGTTTTTAGCCACAGCACGACAAATTCCAGGCTGGAGAACGCGTAGTTCGACGACCCCCAGTTCTCGGTAAGCGGCACGCGGTACAGCCCGGATTCAAAATCGATAATTTTCATGCTCTTCTCCTACGGAGTCAGGCCAGGGCATTGTGCCCGTCGCGCTGTGCGGCTTTTTTGACGAACAACGCAACCACGGTTGCACCGAGTACCCCGAGGCAGCCCGCAAGAATAAAGGCGGCGGAATAGGAGCCGGAGCCAACGATAAAGCCGGTGACGGTTGGCGCAACAATGCCGGAGATATTCGCCAGACCGTGCATCAGCCCGCCAGCGCTGCCGACGTACTCTTTCGGCGCAGCGTCCTGAATCAGCGTCCAGTAGGCCGGGGCGGCGATTTGCATAAAGCCGAAGGCGATAGTCATTAATGTGACGGCACCCATGGCGGTCTGCGTCTGGCTGATCAGCCCCACGCAGATGGAACAGATGCCGAAGCAGGTCACCAGCACTACTTTACGAGAGAAAAGCTGCTTGCCGGTTTTACGGTAGATAAAGTCGATAATGAAACCGCCGGATACGTAGCCGAGCGTTCCGGCAACCCAGGGCAGCACGCCGACCAGGCTCATGTCCTTCAGGCTGATCCCGGTCGTATCAACGAGAAAGGTCGGGAACCAGTTCATAAAGAAAAACAGCACATAGTTGAAGCAAAATAGCGACAGGGCGGTAGCCAAAATCGAGGGCTGGAGGATCGCGCTCCACATGGAAGGAGCAGGCGCTCCCGGTGCGGTCTGTGGAGCGACTTCCTCTTCTTCGCCTTCAATAAGCTGCGCTTCTGCCGCAGAAACGCGTTTGTTATCACGTGGCTTGTCGGTAGCGATGAGCGCCCAGATGATGGCCCAGGTAATCCCAATAAACGCGATAATGATAAATGAGATCCGCCAGTTAAACGTCAGGCACAGAAAGCCCACTACCGGGCCGGAAATTGCTCCGCCCAGCGGGCCTCCGGCCTGGTTAATGCCTACCGCGCGGGCGCGCTCATTAAGCGGAAACCAGTTATTAACCACTTTATTGGCCGTGGTGGAGATGGGGCCTTCCCCGGCACCGAAAAAGGCGCGGGCAATGAACATGGTCCAGAAGTTAAAGCAGCCTGCGGTCAGGCCGCAGATAATCGACCAGACGGACATCGACCAGCTAAAGACGCGTTTGGGGCCAAATTTATCGGCCAGCACGCCGCCGATAAAATTAAATAACGCATAGCCGATTGAGAAACTACCAAAAATAATGCCTTTTTCCTCAGGCGTTAGATGAAAATCCTGGGTAATAAAGGGCATTGCGTAGGCCAGCGCGGAACGGTCGAGGTAGTTAATAACCATCGCCAGCGTCAGCATAACTAAAATGACACGACGGAATTGCGTATTCATAGAGATACCTTTCACTAATATAGGGTTAGCGGTAAAAATAATGCACAATTTTCGTAATAATTATTTTTCTGATTATTATTGTTTTGGTTTGTCACTCCCTGACAGGATCCAGATAACGTATTTTTCGGGTAACATAAAAACCGCCGTCAAGCGTTAACATCGCACCATTAAAGCTGTGGATTTGCGGGTCGGTTAATAGGGTACAGGTTTTGGCGATCTCTGCTGCATCGGTATATTCCAGCAGCGGAATACCATCATCTTTATGCAACTGCCTGAGCTGTTCCACGAACGCTTTTTGCTGCGGATCTTCTTCGCTGAAACCGCGAAATAGGGTGTTGATTTTTATGCCATAAGGCACCAGTTCCTGAATGCCGGATCGGCAGGTATTCATCAACGCCAGCTGGCTGGCAGCACCGTAAGAGTAATATTCTGTTGGCACCAGCGCGGCGATGTGCGCTAGCGTAACGACGCGCCCCTGAACCCCCTGTTGTACCATTTTTTTACAGGCGCTTTGTACCCACCATAGCCCACACTCCAGATCGTTATTCATGGTGGTCGCAATAATATTATCATCGTCGTCCAGCATTGAGCCACGAAGCGGTGGCGGTGATATATAAATAAAAGCGTTTAGCTTTCGCTCGCCAACAATAAGGGCGTCGATAACCTGATTTATTTTTTCATATTCGGTTTGCTGGCTAAAATAAACTTCCCAGCCCTGCTGTAAATACTGATTTTCCAGCGTGGACAGCAGTTTGGGTTCGGCCTGGCCGCCGGCAATCAGAATCGTATTTTTGTGTTCCATCGTCATTCTCCTGATTAAATACAGCGGATATGCTGGCCGCCATCAATTTTAATAAAATCACCGGTAATAACTGCGCCTTTGTCCCCGGCTAAATACACGGCAGCAGCGCCAAGCTCTTCAATGGTTGCCGGCTGACCAATAGGAATGGTCGCCAGCAGCTTCTTCCGCCCTTCATCCGTAGCCAGTTCGGGTTTAGGATCGTTGATATTGGTATCGACAAACCCCGGCCAGAGCTGGTTTACGGTAATGCCGTAGCGCGCGAGTTCGAAGGCCATCGACTGGCTCATCTGATCGATAGCGGCTTTGGTGGCAGCGTAGACCCCCATCAGCGCCATTGGGCGGCGCGCGTGACCTGAGGCGACGTTGATGATGCGTCCATGGATCCCTTTTTTCACCATCATGCGGGCGGCGTGGCGAGCGCAGTCATAGGTTCCTTTTATATTGATGTTCACCGCATGGTCAAAGGCCGGTTTGCTGATTTCGAGGAACGGTTCCCAGACGCATACGCCGGCGTTGTTAACCAGAATATCGAGGCGTCCAAAGTAGGTATCTATATCACTAAACATCTGGCGAACTTGTTCAGGATGGGAGATATCGGCCTGGACCAGCAGGGCGCGCCTTCCGAGTCCGCGGATAATACCGGCAACCTGTTCTGCTTCCTCTGGATTGACAACGTAGTTAATGACGATATCCGCGCCAGCTTCAGCAAGCGCGCAGGCAATGCCTTTGCCGATCCCTTTCATGTTTCCCGCACCCGTCACCAGTGCGACCTGGTTATGTAGACTCACGACTTTCTCCTTTTAGTGTGCAACACATGATGAGCAGCATCCTGCATTGACGATATCTTAGTCACTTAATCAACAACTGATATATTAGTTGCTTATTAGATTTGCACTTCATGAAAAAAACATCCATCATCTGTTGGGTTAAATACGATGCCGATCACAAATTTTGTCGTAACTGTTTAATTAACTGAGAATTTTTGATTTTCATTTTTGCTGCGTTGGGCGGATAATGCTGCAATTCAGCAGGGAGAACGCTAATGAATCCACCCGTCAATAAAATGAATCAGGCTTATGAAGCCATTGAAAGCATGATTATTTTTCAGGATCTTGCGCCGGGTTCGATGGTGTCTGAAGCGCAGCTCATGGAGCTGACCGGCTTTGGCCGTAGTCCGGTAAGGGAAGCGTTACAACGTCTGGCTAATGACAGGCTTGTGGAGATCTACCCCTATAAGGGCGTGTTTATTCCGACGATCTCCGTTGAGGTACAGCTTAAGGTTCTGGAGCTACGCCGCTGTGTTGGAGAGTTCGCTGTGCGTCTTGCGACCCGGCGCGGCACGCACCAGCAGAAGAAAGAGATGCTGTTGCTGGCAGAATCTTTTGAAGCGATTAGCGATATTTCGCATATGCGTCAGTTTGGCGCGCTATTAAAACAAACCTATGCCCTGATTGGTCTTGCGGCAGAAAATGAATATCTACAGCCATGTCTTTCACCGTTACAGGGCCTTTCCAGCCGTTTTTGGTTTGCACAGCTTAGCGCGAGTAATCAGCCAGAGCTGGTTAAAGCCTCACAGCTGAATGCCACTATGCTGCGTAACATCTGCCATGGTGATGAAGAGCTGGCGGCCAGCGCGTCGAAAAACGTTAACGATTACTTCACTGAGTTTACCTATAAGTCTCTAAGCCGCTGATTAAAATGCGAGGATAACCATGGCCGACGTCCACGATAAAGCTACCCGCAGCAAAAATATGCGCGCGATCGGCACCCGCGATACGGCAATTGAAAAACGGCTGGCGGGGCTGCTGGCCCACTCTGGGTTTACCTTTACCGTACAGGATGCCACGCTGCCCGGACGCCCGGACTTTGTGGTGGCGGACTATCAGTGCGTTATCTTTACCCACGGTTGCTTCTGGCATCATCATGACTGCTATCTGTTTAAAGTCCCCGGTACGAGAACTGAATTCTGGCTGGATAAGATAGCTAAAAACGTCGCGCGCGATTGCCGGGATATCGGGCTGCTGTCAGAGCTGGGATGGCGGGTGCTGGTGGTTTGGGAGTGTGCGCTACGCGGGCGGCAGAAGTTAAGTGATGAAGCGCTTGGTGAGCGTCTGGAAGAGTGGATCTGCGGCGGTGGCGACAGCGCGCAGATCGACACTCAAGGTATTGGCTTGCTGAAGATTACTTCTCTGCCTTACAAGATGTAATTTCGCTGCGTGCAGGGAACAGGTACTTCCCGAGCGTTACCAGAACGACCGCAAAGATGATAATCCCCAGCGCCAGCCACTCTACGGGGGATAAACTTTCTCCGGCAAAACCGGTGCCGAGCAGTACGGCGACAACCGGGTTCACGTAAGCATAGCTGGTCGCAACAGCAGGAGTGACGTTGCGAATCAAATACATATAGGCATTGATGGCGATAAGTGAACCGAAGATAGCCAGATAGGCGACGGCAAAAATACCGGACCAGGATGGCATCTGGGTTAATTTTTCGCCAGTCAACACGGAGGCGACCATTAGAACAATTCCTGCCGCCAGCATCTCAATAGCACCCGCCATCATCCCCGTCGGCAGCTCAACTCGCGAACCGTAGACGGAACCAAAGGCCCAGCTCATCGAACCGATAAGAATCAGCAGCGCACCCCATGGGTTGCCGTTAAGGTTGCCACCGCTGTTGAGCAGCACAATCCCCGCGAGGCCAATAGCGATACCTAACCACTCCAGCTTGCGAGTCGCAATCCCAAAAAAGCGGCTAAAACACAGCGTAAATAGCGGTACCGTCGCCACCATCACCGCTGCAATCCCGGATGGTACGTGCTGGTGCTCGGCGAGGGTGACAAAACCGTTACCGACAGCCAGCAATAAAATACCAATCAGCGCTGCGTTGAGCAGCGGTTTTCGCGCAGGGAGCTTATGCCCGGTTGCCAGCAGCCAGGCGGTCAGCACCGCGCCTGCGGAAAGAAAGCGCACACCAGCCATCATCAGCGGAGGCCAACTGGCCACGCCAATAGCAATGGCAAAGTAGGTGGAACCCCAAATGATATACAGCGCAAACAACGCCCCGATGAGCGGTAACAGCTGACGGGTAGACATACTTCCTCACGATGGTGCAGAGATAGAAAGGGGACACATAGTAAACGTGAAAACTATCGTGCTGGCGAGCGCTTTAATTCACCTGCTATGGTTAAATTTTTGTTGACTCTAGACACCTGTGGGCGAAAAAGCGCTTTTGCTTCATACTTCAGGAGGAATAACCATAAATGAAGGAATGCAATTTTGGCGGGAAGTAGTCTTTTAACCTTATTGGATGATATTGCCACTCTCCTTGACGATATTTCGGTCATGGGCAAACTGGCGGCGAAAAAGACGGCGGGCGTGCTGGGTGACGATTTATCGCTTAATGCTCAGCAGGTTACTGGCGTGCGGGCTAATCGTGAACTGCCAGTAGTTTGGGGAGTTGCCAAAGGTTCATTTATTAATAAAGTGATTCTGGTACCGCTGGCGTTATTAATCAGCGCATTTATTCCTTGGGCCATTACGCCGTTACTCATGTTGGGCGGCGCGTTTCTATGCTTTGAAGGCGTTGAGAAAGTGCTGCATACCTTGCAGGCCCGTAAACATAAAGAAGATCCGCAGGTTCGCCAACAGCGGCTTGAGGCTCTGGCAAACCAGGATCCAATGGCCTTTGAGCGGGATAAAGTGAAAGGGGCGATCCGCACCGACTTTATTTTGTCCGCTGAAATTGTCGCCATCACGCTCGGGATCGTTGCCGAAGCGCCGTTGTTAAATCAGATTCTCATCTTGTCTGGTATCGCTCTGTTGGTAACCGTGGGCGTGTATGGACTGGTGGGGGTTATTGTTAAGCTCGATGATATGGGTTACTGGCTGGTGGAGAAAACCAGTACGTTGGCACAGTGGTTGGGTAAAGCCCTGCTGGCTATTGCACCGCGCCTGATGAAAACCCTTTCTGTAGTAGGGACGCTGGCAATGTTTCTGGTTGGCGGCGGTATTGTCGTTCACGGCATTGCGCCGTTGCATCATGCTATTGAAGAGTTTGCCCATGGGCAGAATAGTATGATTGCCTCGCTGCTGCCAACGGTGGCGAATCTGGTGCTGGGATTTATTATTGGCGCCATTGTGCTGGCCGGAGTGAAAGCCATTGGCAGTCTTCGTCGTCCGGTTGAGTAAATGTGCTCCCGCCCAGGCAAAGTGGTTCAGCTTCGTCTAAGGTAAGTTTGTTTCTTCCTGATACCGGAGGCAAAAATGGTCTTGTTGGTCAGTGATGAAGTAAGGCGGAAAAATGGTGGCCCACGCATGGTCGTTACCGGGTTCGCCAGCGGTATGGTTGAGTGTCGTTGGTATGACGGTCATGGTGTTAAGCGCGAAGCATTTCGCGAGGATGAATTAATCCGCGGAGGGGGAGGGAAGCCGAATCATTCCTGAACCTGATAAGCGCCCGGCATGAGTCGGGCGTTTTTTATATGATTGAGTACCTGACTAATATGGGACGTTGATGACCTTTGCTTCTTTGACCGTGCTGCGAGAGAACGATGGATAAGCCGATGTGGATGAAAAAACTACGCCGTGTGTTAAGCCCCGGATATGTGGTTAATCTCTGCTTTTTTATCGTTTTCTGCTTTTCCACGCTGTTGATATGGCGTGAGGTCAAGATCCTTGAAGAAGCGTACGTTGCAAATCAGCGTAACAATCTTGAAAACGTCACCCATGAACTGGATGGTCTGCTGCAGTTCAATATCGACAGAATGATCTTTTTTCGCAACGGCATGCAGTCGGCGCTGGGAACACCGTTAGATTTTGCGGTGCTGCGAAAGGCCGAGCAGGATTATTTAGAAAAGCGGCATGAGCCAATATGGTCCGTCGAGATACATAACCGGCGGACGCTGCCCGTGTATGGTGTAGCCGATGCTTTTGTCGATAGTGACGATCTTCTTTCTCGCGATATTCCTTTTTCCGGTAATGAGCTGATGGCGAGCCTTGAGCTCGGGTATTTGTTGCGCCTGGCCAATAACAACCAGGGCCTTACCGAGCGTATGCTGTATGTTTCGCGCAGTGGTTTTTTTATCACTACGAAACCGCCGAAGAATTCGACTCAGGCGCTGGGGCTATATTCACGGGCAATTAGCGCTTCGTGGTTTATTCAGCAAACGCAGCGTAATAACCCGGCTCGCGGTATTGTCTGGCAAACTTTTTCTGGTGATGAACCGCAGCGCGAAGCTCAGGTGGTGACGGCCTCTATCCCTCTTGATTATCAACGCTACTGGTTAGGCGTACTGGCGATGGATTTCTCCGTTCGCGAAATGAGGAACTTTCTGGTTAACGCAGTAAAGAATGGCCAGGAAAGTGAATATCAACTTTATGATAATCGCCTCAATTTAATTGCGTCTTCCGCATCTGATAACGTGTTAACCCTGTTATCACCGCAGGAACAAGAACAGCTGCGAAGTGCTTTTTCCCATGGCAATCAGGGGGGAATTCGTTTATTAACCCGCTATATCAGCTGGGAAAAGCTACGTAACTTTGACGGAGTGCTGCTACGTATTCACTCGCTTAAAGACGGTGTTCGCGATGATTTTGGTCGCATCACCATTGCTTTGATGCTGATGTGGCTAATGTTCACCCTGATGCTGATGATCTCCTGGCTGGTTATTCGCCGAATGGTGCGCAATATGAGCGTGTTGCAAACGTCTCTTGAATGGCGAGCCTGGCATGATGCGCTGACGCGTTTGTTAAACCGCGGTGCGCTGTTCGAACGCGCTAGCGAGGCGACCACCTTAAGTGAGCGTCTGAAACGCCCTATCGCGGTGATTCAGCTCGATCTGGACTATTTCAAAGGCGTTAACGATCAACACGGGCATCAGGCCGGCGATCGCGTATTGTCGCTGGTGAGCAGTACTATCGCGAGTCATATCCGCGAGGGTGACCTTGCTGGTCGGGTTGGCGGGGAAGAGTTTTGTATTGTGATGCCGAATACGACGCTACATGAAGCAACGGCCATTGCAGAACGGATTCGAGTTCGCATCAATGGCCGCGAGATTTTACTGCGAAACAGGACGAGTCTGCGTGTTAGTGCCTCCTTTGGCGTAAGCAGTAGTGACAATTCAAATGAGTTCAACTTTGAAAGCTTGCAGTCGATTGCCGATCATCGGTTGTACCTGGCTAAGCAAAATGGGCGTAATCAGGTCTGTGCTGAAGGATAAGGTTACATTTGCGTGGTGGATGAATGCTTGTTAAGCCATCAGTGATAGTGACTTTGGTGAGATTTATCTTAAAAAATATTTTCTTATGAACCGCCGTTCGTAGAAGAACGAACCGCACAAGCCCTTGCCTGGTCAGCCTTGCCAGCGGTGATCGTGATATTAGGGATATTTCTCAATAATTTACTCCATGAATGGCTGTTGTCATGCAAAATAATTGAGGGTAATGTTTGCAACGCATCGGATTTCCTGGTGTAACGAATTTTCAAGTGCTTCTTGCATTAGCAAGTTTCATCCCGACTCCTGCGAGTCGGGATTTTTTTCGCCTGGAATTAGCGATTGATTTCAGTCACGCTGAAGTCATGAACATCAAGTTCAAAGGCTTCAGCCAGCTCGCGCCAGGTGTGATAATCACGACCATCTATGCTTACATGATGCGGATCGTCCCGCGCTCGCTGTACCTCACTTTCACTGATTTCATTAATCGCTGCCAGCAGGGCGTCAACATCGACACTTTCCCCGCCTTTGCTCTGTTTGGCGGTATTCATTCTGGCTACCTCGCTTAACCCGGATACGCTGTCTAAGTATAGATGGTTTACAAAAACATCAGTTATAGGGGGGAACGCTGCGCGATCGTCAGTTTTGTTCTACACTGGCTCAAAAATAGAGGAGATGAGTTATGCAGGTAAACGATCGTGTCACGGTGAAGACCGATGGTGGCCCACGTCGGTCGGGAGTTGTGCTGGCAATAGAGTCGTTTAGCGAAGGGGTAATGTATCTGGTATCGCTGGAAGACTATCCCCTGGGGATCTGGTTTTTCAACGAGATAGGGCATTCGGACGGCGTTTTTGTTGAAAAAGAAGATTAACGCTCAATCAGGCACACTGGCGGCATCTGCCGCCAGTACTCTTCAACGTATATTGACGTGGATCCCGGAAGTGATGTTCTCGGCCAGTCGCACAATGTGATAAATCACCTGCTTGTTGTGAGTCTGGATTTTCTTTTTAATATTGCCTTTGTGCGAAGAAACGGTTTTAGCCTTAATGTTCATCTGTGCGGAGATGTGGGTGGTTCCATATCCGGCCATCCACATCTGTAACATATTTGATTCAGTCTGGCTTAAGGTCAGCGTTGGGATAGTAATCCGTGCAGTGCGATAATTCTCATACTTCAGGCGATTAGCCAGAATATCATCAAGGTCTTTTGCGGTCAGCGATTTTGAGCTAATAAGCAAGTTTTTGCGTACCAGAAGATAGTGTTCGAAATGAATATTCGCCAGCGACATAAAGATAAAAAAGAGCGTACCTGGATTCTGATTTATGATTTGCCGGATAAGCTGGTTACTCTCTTGCTGGTGAATAAAGCAATCTTCATTGATAAATACTACTGTCGGGCGGCATGCCTCGCAGGCAGCTCTCAGGCTTTCGGCGTTATATACCTCAGTGATATCGCGCTTCTTTATCCCCCGGCTTGTCAGGTACCCGGTTAATCCCAACCGGGTAAAACTGCACAAATCCATGATAATCGTTGACATGACCCATCCTCAATCAACACGTAACGATAATTTATCCCTCGGCGACAAGAAGCGATGAAGTCCATTTTAGTTAGTCATAAAAAACAGCTGCTATGCTGGAACCATTAAGCAGTCTGAACTATTTCGAAATAATACCTATAATTTGCCAGGAATATTCTCAAAGTAAAGGCTGTGAATCGCTATGTGGAAGATTTAAAAACAATAAATACCCGTGACATATAAGGTTGCCATTTTTGGCTTATTTTAAAATAGGATTATCCTTATATTGAGTGCTTAAATTATCACCTTGTAAATGATGGGTTGAAATTGATGGGTAAGAATAATTTAACATAAGCCTATGGAATGTTGATGCCACTTGCTTGTTATGTACGATGATCTTGCTTCATTCACCTCCTCCCCAGGAAGAGTGGCGGGCTTAACGCTTTAATGCCACAATGCTTTTTTATCGGTTTGTGGGATGAATGATGAAAAAGATTGTGTTTGCTGGCGCGTTGTTGGCTCTGACCGGATGCGTTCAGGTTGATAACTATAGCGATGTCGTTAAGGCGCCAGCGCCCGCAGGGCTGGAAGGATACTGGCAATCGGCGGGGCCGCAGAGTGAAATGATGAGCCCGGATGCAATTGCTAGCCTGATTGTGACCAAAGACGGCGATACCCTGGACTGCCGACAATGGCAGCGGGTGATTACCGTGCCGGGTAAATTAATGAAACGCGATGACGCGGTCTACAATGTGACCTCTGCTTTGGATGTTTATCCTGTCGAACGCGAAGGCAATACGTTACGTTACGATCGTATGACGCTAAAGCGGGTTGATCGTCTCACTTCAGAGTGCGAAGTGGCATGGAAAAAGGCCGTGACGGATAAAAACGCACAATAGCTGATTAGCGGGCTGATTCCATTTTCAGCCCGCAATTTTCCTTTCTGCTAGAGCACTTCTTCAATTACCCAAACGCTAACGCTGCCGCCGTTACAGGTGAAAACTCCGTTGCCTTCATCATCGGTTTCAATCACTTCCTCGCGGTTGTTGAGAAAATCTCGCCAGCGCTTATTGCCATAGTTTGCGCCGAGAGGGAGTGATTTCTCTCCATCATCGCCATTTGAAAGTACGACTACGCAGCCCGGATCTTCATCGGTGCCGCTGCGGCTGAAGGCGATACAGTTTGGATGATCGAACCATAGCGTCTGAACACCGTGAGCAAATTGCTGACGGGCATCGATCAGTTCGTGTAACTGCTCAATAACCGGCATTTCAATGGCGTAGGTTTGGCCGTCACCTCCGGTATCTTCATAGCTGGCACCGAAGAGGTCGGCATAAAAAACCGATGGCACCCCATTTTCGCGTAGCAGAATCAACGCGTACGCCAATGGTTTAAACCACGGTTCTACCGGCGCTTCAAGCGCCTGAAGCGGCTGCGTATCATGATTAGTCACCAGCGTTACGGCATGGAAAGGAT
Source organism: Klebsiella sp. (assembly GCF_027492335.1). Lineage (NCBI taxonomy): Bacteria > Pseudomonadati > Pseudomonadota > Gammaproteobacteria > Enterobacterales > Enterobacteriaceae > Klebsiella > Klebsiella sp. Next base: position 32,193 of record NZ_JAPUEW010000041.1, read on the forward strand.
CAGCTTCGACCAGCGTACCGCTAAAAATCTGGCTCATGTCATAGTCACGACCCTGGCGCGATGCTTCGTGGAATTTCATCTGCAGGGGCGCATCAAACAGCAATGTTTTACCGTCGACCAGCGCGATATATTGCTGAAGCTTATCCACCTCGTGGGACCAGTATTCTGCAACGATAAACAGCGGTTTTGTCGCCACTTCCTGGACGTGGTCGATCCACTCTTTATAAAACCAGGCTGGAATGTGTTTAACTGCGTCAAGGCGGAAACCATCACACCCGGTCTGCTCCATGACCCAGCGCGCCCAGTACTTAATCTCCTCGGTTACTGCCCGATTGCGATAATCGATATTTTCGCCCATCAGGTAGTCGAAATTACCCATTTCATCATCGACCTGATCGTTCCAGCCTTCGCCGGTGTAGTCGTTGACGATTTTAAACACACCGTCTTCATCCGGATTTTCAATATGGTCGATTCCGCTAAAGCATTTGTAATCCCAAATAAACTTGGAGTATTGCCCTGCGCGAACGGGGAAGGTGTATCGCGTCCAGGCTTCGCACGCCACAATCTCCTCCGAGATTTGCGTGCGGTCTTGCTCATCGACACGTTGAATATGCACGGCCTCTTTTTCATCTGCCCCCATTTTGTGATTGACCACCACATCAAGCAGGATGGCGATATCGTGCTGGCGTAGCGCAGCAATGGCGGCCAGCAGTTGGGATTTATCGCCATACTTGGTCGCAACAGAGCCTTTTTGATCAAATTCGCCGAGATCAAAAAGGTCGTAGCTGTCATATCCGACAGAGTAGCCGCCGGAAGCTCCTTTGTAGGCAGGAGGCAACCAAATCATATTTATGCCGATTTCGTTCAGGTTTGGCGCCAGGGCTTCGACTTCACGCCATAGTTCACCGCCGGTTGGGTAGTACCAGTGAAAACACTGCAATAACGTGGGGTTTTTCATCTTCCATGCTCCAGACGTCATCAAGCTGACCATTGCAGTATGAGAGATATCCAGCAAAATGGAGGAATTTACGCTTCGTTTTCACTATGTACTAAAAGGCATCATATATAATTATTTGGAATAAGATGTAGCTTATCGATGTTGGTCGCTGAGGCTAAACGCCTTACACTAGAGCAAAATATCACTCTGTTAGGAGTCTCTATGAAATTAGCACTTCTGGGTCGCCAGGCGCTGATGGGCGCGATGGCCGTCGTTTTAATGGCTGGCGTCAGCACAAAAACGTTTGCTGCTGAAAATTTGCTCAATCAGGTTAAAGAGCGTGGCACCCTACGTGTAGGCCTGGAAGGCACTTATCCGCCATTCAGCTATCAGGGTGATGACGGGAAACTTACCGGTTTCGAAGTGGATTTTGCGAATGAGCTGGCGAAGCATCTTGGCGTGAAGGCCGATCTCAAGCCAACAAAATGGGACGGCATGCTGGCATCGCTGGATTCCAAACGTATTGATGTGGTGATTAATCAGGTCACCATTTCCGATCAGCGCAAGAAAAAATATGACTTCTCTACCCCCTACACTGTGTCCGGTATTCAGGCGCTGGTGAAAAAGGGTAACGAAGGCGTGATTAAAACCGCAGCCGACCTGAAAGGTAAGAAAGTTGGCGTTGGCCTGGGCACCAACTATGAAGAGTGGCTGCGCCAGAATGTACAGGGTGTCGATATCCGTACTTATGATGATGACCCGACGAAATACCAGGATCTGCGCGTAGGTCGTATCGACGCCATCCTGGTTGACCGTCTGGCGGCGCTCGATCTGGTGAAGAAAACCAACAATACGCTGGCGGTCACCGGTGAAGCTTTCTCCCGGCAGGAGTCTGGCGTTGCGTTGCGTAAAGGTAACGAAGACCTGCTGAAAGCGATTGATAGTGCCATTGCGGATATGCAAAAAGACGGTAGCCTCAAAGCTTTGTCGGAAAAATGGTTTGGCGCTGACGTGACGAAATAACGACCAGTGGTGAAAAAAGGCGCTCTTGATAGCGCCTTTTTTTATTTCGCGCGTAACTGCGTGCATAATTAGGGATAACTCAGTCTGGAGGTCTTATGTCACTGCAAAATTTAACCCTTTTTCCGCGTCTGGAACTGATTGGCGCGCCAACGCCGCTGGAATACCTGCCGCGTTTGTCCGATCACCTTGGGCGTGAAATCTTTATCAAGCGCGATGATGTTACGCCACTGGCTATGGGCGGCAATAAGCTGCGTAAGCTTGAGTTTCTGGCGGCAGACGCGCTGCGAGAGGGCGCGGATACGCTGATTACCGCAGGGGCAATTCAGTCAAACCATGTTCGCCAGACGGCGGCGGTAGCGGCCAAACTAGGCCTGCACTGCGTAGCGTTGCTGGAAAATCCGATTGGGACCCGCGCCGAAAACTATCTGACAAACGGCAATCGCCTGCTGCTTGATCTGTTTAATACGCAGGTTGAGATGTGTGATGCGTTGACCGATCCTAATGCCCAGTTGGAAGAGCTGGCGACCCGAATTGAAGCCCAGGGCTATCGCCCGTATGTGATCCCAGTTGGTGGTTCTAACGCCCTTGGCGCTCTGGGTTATGTCGAAAGCGCGCTGGAAATTGCTCAGCAGTGTGAAGGGGCGGTTGAGCTGTCTTCTGTGGTTGTTGCATCCGGTAGCGCAGGCACTCATGCCGGCCTGGCCGTGGGTCTTGAACAACTGATGCCGAATGCTGAATTGATCGGTGTGACCGTCTCGCGCAAAGTTGCTGACCAACTGCCAAAAGTGATTGCGTTGCAGCAAGCGGTGGCAAACAGCCTGGAGCTGGAAGCCAGGGCAGGGATCCAGCTGTGGGATGATTATTTTGCACCTGGCTACGGCACGCCAAACGATGAAGGGATGGACGCGGTAAGATTGCTGGCGCAGCTTGAAGGTATTCTGCTGGACCCGGTATATACCGGAAAGGCGATGGCCGGGCTGATTGATGGTATCAACCAAAACCGCTTTAAGGATGATGGGCCGATTTTGTTTATTCATACTGGCGGTGCGCCCGCACTGTTCGCTTATCATCCTCATATCTAATGCAGAACAAATAGAATGCAAGAGAGTATCCAACTGGTTATTGATTCCGCGCCTTTTCTGCTGAAAGGTGCGGTATTTACGCTACAACTCAGTCTTGGCGGGATGTTTTTCGGCCTGGTACTGGGGTTTATTCTGGCGCTTATGCGCATGTCACCCGTCTGGCCAATCAAATGGCTGGCGCGGATGTACATCTCTATTTTTCGCGGTACGCCGCTGATAGCCCAGCTGTTCATGATCTACTATGGCCTACCGCAGTTTGGTATTGAGCTGGATCCTATTCCCGCGGCGATGATTGGTCTGTCGCTGAATACTGCGGCCTACGCGGCGGAAACGCTGCGCGCAGCCATTGCCTCCATTGATAAAGGGCAGTGGGAGGCGGCGGCGAGTATTGGCATGACGCGATGGCAGGCCATGCGCCGCGCTATTCTTCCGCAGGCTGCACGCGTGGCGCTGCCGCCGCTCTCTAATAGTTTTATCAGCCTGGTGAAAGATACCTCGCTGGCGGCGACCATCCAGGTCCCTGAGCTATTCCGTCAGGCCCAGCTGATTACCTCGCGTACGCTGGAAGTTTTCACTATGTACCTGGCTGCTTCGCTGATCTACTGGGTGATGGCGACGGTGCTGTCGACGCTACAGAACTATTTTGAAAACCAGCTGAACCGCCAGGAGCGTGATCCGAAATGAGTGCCATCGAAGTTAAAAACCTGGTGAAACAGTTCCATGGTCAAACCGTGCTTCACGGTATCGATCTTGAAGTACAGGAAGGTGAAGTCGTGGCGATCATCGGTCCCAGCGGCTCGGGTAAAACCACGTTGCTGCGCAGCATTAATCTGCTGGAACAGCCGGAGAGCGGGACGATTCGTGTTGGCGATGTAACTATTGATACTGCGCGCAGCATCAGTCAGCAAAAAACGGCCATTCGCCGCCTGCGCCAGCATGTTGGCTTTGTGTTCCAGAGCTTTAATCTGTTTCCGCATCGCACGGTGATGGAAAACATTATTGAAGGGCCGGTTATCGTGAAAGGGGAGGATAAAAATGAATCCATCACCCGCGCGCGTGAATTGCTGGCGAAAGTAGGCCTGACGGGGAAGGAAAACAGCTATCCGCGTCGTTTGTCCGGTGGCCAGCAGCAGCGTGTGGCGATTGCCAGAGCGCTGGCGATGCGGCCTGATGTGATTTTGTTTGATGAGCCGACATCGGCGTTAGATCCCGAGCTGGTGGGGGAGGTGTTGAGTACCATTCGTCAACTAGCGCAGGAGAAACGTACCATGGTTATCGTGACCCATGAGATGAGCTTCGCCCGCGATGTGGCTGATCGAGCCATCTTTATGGATCAGGGGCGTATCGTTGAACAGGGTGAGGCAAAATCGCTATTTTCCAACCCTCAACAATCACGTACCCGTCAGTTTCTTGAAAAATTCCTGATGCAGTAGCCCCTAATCCGCTGGCAGCGTTACGACTGGAAAAAAACGGTCGGACGCTGACAGATTATCGACGCTTCTGCCCATTTTTCTTTTCATCAGAAAGTTGAATGCCTTCGCATCGCTCAGAAGTCAGACCTGTTATGCACATCAAAGATTCCAGTGGTATCAATCGGCATACTTTCCGACAGAATCCTCCCGTCGCGACAACTGCAATCTAATAAGTGCGATGGCTACGATATTTTATACATATAAATAAGATTTATGTGTTAGCTTTATGTATTTATAATAATGATTATCAATCAGGAGTTATTTGGTCAGTTATGAGGGACAATGATTTTTTCAGCTGGCGGCGGGAAATGCTGCAACAATTCCAGTCCGTTGCTGCGGGAGAGGGGGTTTATAATCTTCTTCAACAGCAATCAGAAGAACTGGAATATGACTACTTCGCGCTCTGCGTACGGCATCCCGTACCCTTTACTCGCCCCCGGGTGACCCTGAACTCGACTTATCCACAGGCCTGGATGTCGCACTATCAAGCCGAGAATTACTTTGCTATTGACCCGGTACTACGAAGCGAAAATTTCCTTCGTGGGCATCTGCCGTGGGACGACAAATTATTCCATGATACGCCTGAATTATGGAACGGTGCCCGCGATCATGGGTTACGAAAAGGCGTGACGCAGTGTCTGACGCTACCGAACCATGCCCAAGGATTCTTATCCGTTTCGGGCGAAAGTCGCAGCCCGGGTCCCTTGGCGGAAGATGAACTGGAGATGCGCTTAAGAACGCTGATTGAGTTGAGTTTATTGACGCTATTACGGCTGGAAGATGAGATGGTCATGCCGCCGGAAATGAAATTTAGCCGACGCGAACTGGAGATTTTGAAATGGACAGCGGAAGGAAAAACCTCGGCTGAGGTCGCTATGATTCTGTCTATCTCAGAAAATACCGTCAATTTCCATCAGAAGAACATGCAACGAAAATTCAATGCGCCAAACAAAACGCAGATTGCCTGCTATGCCGTGGCAACGGGTTTAATTTGAGCTAATCCATGGTTCTGCGTGCCAGACGTGATACCGGCTGTCAGTAAAACTTTCAGCCGGTGAATAGTTACTGACGATATGCCTGCTTAATTTGCTTGACGGTACTGGAGAATACGGCGGCCTGAGCCTCATCTTCCATCTGCGCAATTTGCCTTTCCATTTTAATCATCACGCGACCTGCATCCGCCTGGCCCATGGCTTGAAGCATCAGCGTTAACAGTGCTTTCAGACAGGAAACTTCCTGCGCCAGTTCCTGATTATTTTCTGCAGTGGAAAAATCTGGTGTGCTCATCGATATCCTCGTTTGCTCTCTGCGCAAATGCGCATTACTAAAAGTGAAGGCGGCGAAGTATAGCACAAGCAAAGGGAAAAAAAGGAGTGCTTGGTTTCTGTTCTTTCATCTAAGCTGTGAATGATTTAATTCACTGAATAATACGTATTCATGAGATCTAAGCGCGTTAATTTTCTGCACCAGTACTCTATCGTTAATAATTGTTACATATCTTGTTTCGTATTTATCATCTGCGAGATGTGTTGTGTTCTTGCGTAATCTGTATGATGAATGTTAAAAAATTTGCATAATACAACTCACTGTTATGTATGGCTTTCCACTTAGTGTGCAGGCAGATTTCCATAAGTCAGTAAGAAATCTTTCATAGGACATTTTTTTGGCTTTTAAAGTTACGATAAAACCCGGTAATATGTATGCGATAAGCTATCAGTAGCGTTATCCCTAATTCTGGAGATTATTCCTTTGATCAACGTCCTTCTTGTTGATGACCACGAACTAGTGCGCGCAGGGATACGACGCATTCTGGAAGATATAAAAGGAATTAAAGTTGTCGGTGAAGCGTGCTGTGGTGAGGACGCTGTGAAATGGTGTCGCGCTAATCCCGTCGATGTCGTCCTGATGGATATGAATATGCCGGGTATCGGGGGGCTTGAGGCTACCCGCAAAATTGCCCGTTCCGTCGCTGATGCCAAAGTGATTATGCTCACGGTTCATACCGAAAACCCTCTTCCGGCAAAAGTGATGCAGGCTGGTGCGGCTGGTTACCTTAGTAAAGGTGCTGCACCGCAAGAGGTCGTGAATGCGATTCGCTGTGTGGCATCAGGGCAGCGATATATCGCTTCAGATATCGCCCAGCAGATGGCGCTCAGCCAGATTGAGCCCGAAAAGGCAGAATCGCCGTTTGCCAGTTTGTCTGAGCGTGAATTGCAGATTATGCTGATGATCACTAAAGGTCAGAAGGTCAATGAGATCTCAGAGCAGTTAAATCTGAGTCCTAAGACGGTGAACAGCTACCGTTACCGAATGTTCAGCAAACTGAATATTCATGGCGATGTGGAGCTGACGCACCTGGCAATCCGCCATGGCCTGTGTAATGCGGAGTCGTTAGCAAGTCAGTGAGTGATGTTTTTGACGCAAAAGCTTTCCTGAAGACAGTGACCAGCCAGCCGGGCGTCTATCGTATGTATGATGCTGGCGGTACTGTCATCTATGTGGGTAAAGCAAAAGATCTGAAAAAGCGGCTCAGTAGCTATTTTCGCAGCAACCTGGCTTCGCGTAAAACCGAAGCGTTGGTAGCGCTTATTGCGCAAATCGACGTCACCGTCACGCACACTGAAACGGAAGCGCTGCTGCTCGAGCATAATTACATCAAGCTGTATCAGCCGCGTTATAACGTGCTGCTGCGAGATGATAAATCCTATCCTTTCATTTTTCTTAGCGGTGATACCCATCCCCGGCTGGCCACGCATCGCGGTGCAAAGCACGCTAAAGGCGAGTATTTTGGCCCATTTCCGAACGGCTATGCGGTTCGTGAAACTTTAGCTCTGCTGCAAAAGATTTTCCCAATCCGTCAATGTGAGAACAGCGTGTACCGCAATCGCTCGCGTCCATGCCTGCAGTACCAGATTGGTCGCTGTCTGGGGCCGTGCGTCGCCGGGTTGGTTAGCGAGGAAGAGTACGCTCAGCAGGTTGATTACGTGCGCTTGTTCCTTGCGGGTAAGGACGATCAGGTGTTAACGCAGTTGATCGCTCGTATGGAGAAAGCCAGTCAGTCGCTAGAGTTTGAAGAAGCTGCGCGGATCCGTGACCAGATTCAGGCGGTACGCCGGGTTACGGAGAAGCAGTTTGTTTCTAACAACGGTGACGATCTTGATGTCATCGGTGTAGCTTTTGATGCCGGTATGGCCTGTGTGCACGTGCTGTTTATTCGTCAGGGTAAGGTGCTGGGCAGCCGCAGCTATTTCCCGAAGGTACCCAGTGGAACCGAGCTTGGGGAAGTGGTGGAAACTTTTGTCGGTCAGTTCTATTTGCAGGGTAGCCAGATGCGAACGCTACCGGGTGAGATCCTGCTGGATTTCAACCTGGGCGACAAAACCCTACTGGCAGATTCGCTCTCAGAACTGGCCGGACGCCGTGTTAACGTACAAACGAAGCCTCGTGGCGATCGCGCACGCTATTTGAAACTGGCGCGAACCAATGCCGCTACGGCGTTGACGACCAAACTCTCTCAGCATTCGACTATCACCCAACGCCTACAGGCACTGACGACGTTGCTTAAGCTTCCCGCCATCAATCGAATGGAGTGCTTTGATATCAGCCACACGATGGGGGAACAAACGATCGCGTCGTGCGTCGTTTTTGACAGCAATGGGCCGCTGCGGGCGGAATATCGACGCTATAATATTACCGGTATCACTCCGGGTGATGATTATGCCGCGATGAACCAGGTTCTGCGCCGTCGCTACGGCAAGGCAATCGAAGAGAGTAAAATTCCCGATGTTATCCTGATCGATGGTGGTAAAGGGCAGCTCGGACAGGCGAAAACGGTCTTTGCCGAGTTGGATGTTCCGTGGGATAAAAACCACCCTCTGCTATTGGGTGTAGCAAAAGGCAGCGATCGTAAAGCAGGACTGGAGACGCTATTCTTCGAACCTGAAGGGGAGGGGTTTAGCCTTCCGCCGGATTCACCGGCGTTGCATGTTATCCAGCATATTCGCGATGAATCACACGATCATGCCATCACCGGTCACCGTAAAAAACGGGCGAAAGTGAAAAGTACCAGTACGCTGGAAACCATCGAAGGGGTGGGGCCAAAGCGCCGACAAATGTTGTTGAAATATATGGGCGGCCTGCAGGGGCTACAGAAAGCCAGCGTTGAAGAAATTGCTAAAGTGCCGGGTATATCTCACGGTCTGGCAGAAAAGATCTTCTACTCGTTGAAACATTAGGGGCTCTGTAGCAACATAGGGCTAATTTTTACTTACAACAGATAGTTACCCGTTACTATGCGATTTAATATCCCTACGTTGCTTACTCTGTTTCGCGTCATTCTTATCCCTTTCTTTGTACTGGCATTTTACCTGCCGTTTGTTTGGGCTCCCTTTGCTTGCGCGCTGATTTTCTTTGTCGCTGCCGTAACCGACTGGTTTGATGGCTATCTGGCGCGTCGCTGGAATCAGAGCACGCGCTTTGGTGCCTTCCTGGATCCGGTTGCGGATAAAGTCATGGTTGCGATCGCGATGGTGCTGGTCGCTGAGCATTATCACACCTGGTGGGTGACGTTACCGGCCGCAACAATGATTGCCCGTGAAATTATTATCTCCGCCTTGCGTGAGTGGATGGCTGAGCTGGGTAAACGCAGCAGCGTAGCGGTTTCGTGGATCGGTAAAGTGAAAACAACGGCACAGATGGCGGCACTAGTGTGGATGCTGTGGCGGCCAAATATCTGGGTTGAATGGGCGGGTATTGGCCTGTTCCTCGTAGCGGCGGTGCTGACGTTGTGGTCAATGCTGCAATATTTGAATGCTGCACGCGGCGATTTGCTTGATCAGTGATCGTTTCGGCGCAATTTTCAGCAAACAACACAAGGTTTTAAAAAATAACGTTGACTCATTGCGCCAGGTAAGTAGAATGCAACGCATCGAACGGCAGCACAGTCTGCCAGACGATAACAAAATCAAGCGATTAGCAATTTAGCTTGGTAATGCGGGAATAGCTCAGTTGGTAGAGCACGACCTTGCCAAGGTCGGGGTCGCGAGTTCGAGTCTCGTTTCCCGCTCCAGTATAAAAACATCGGCAATTGCGGGTGTTGCAGTATTAAGGCGCGTTAGCAAAGCGGTTATGTAGCGGATTGCAAATCCGTCTAGTCCGGTTCGACTCCGGAACGCGCCTCCAATTACTATCCCGAGCCCGGGTGGTGGAATCGGTAGACACAAGGGATTTAAAATCCCTCGGCGTTCGCGCTGTGCGGGTTCAAGTCCCGCTCCGGGTACCATTGGGATATAGCAGAATAATCAAAGCAATAAGCAGTGTCGTGAAACCACCTCCGGGTGGTTTTTTTGTTTTTGTCCCCTGTCTATTATTAAAAAGATTAACTCTCCTGAATGGGTGATGTCAGGTGGTTTTCTCTCGCTATTTCCGCTACTGTAAGCGCCATTTTTCTACGACCACGAGACTGTTTATGAAAACCGGACCCCTGAACGAAAGCGAAGTTGAATGGCTGGATGAGATCCTGTCGAAATATGCAGAAGAAGGCACCATCATGGATGTTGCCGAACTTGATGGATTGCTGACGGCAATTCTCTCCGGGCCGACGGAAGTTGAACCTGCGCAGTGGCTGTTGGCTATCTGGGGCGGGGCGGATAAAGTGCCGCGTTGGGCCAACGATCGCGAACGCGATCGCTTTGTGAACCTGACGCTGCAACATATGAGTGATACTGCCGAGCGCTTAAGCGATTATCCTGAGCAGTTCGAACCCATGTTTGGCTGCCGTGAAGAGGAAGGGCAGGAGTTAACCATCGTAGAAGAATGGTGCTTCGGTTATATGCGCGGCGTCGGCCTCAGTGACTGGACTGCTTTACCAACTGAGCTACAAGCTGAACTGGATGCCATCGCTCTGCACGGCACCGAGGAGCGATTTGAAGCGCTTGATGAATTATCAGCTGAAGAGTTTATTGCCAGCGTAGAGCGTATTCGTCCGGCGGCCCTGGCGCTTTACAACTACTGGACTGAGCATGCTCAGCCAGCTGACGTTCAGCAGCCAATACGAAATGAGGCGAAAATTGGGCGTAACGATCCTTGCCCATGCGGTAGTGGTAAGAAATATAAGCAGTGCTGCTTAGCAAAATAAGTAAAGGGGCCAATCTGGCCCCTGATTTTTTATCCCACCGCAGGCAGCAATCCTGCGACGATAGCAAACTGAATGGCCACAATTCCGATTCCGCACAGCAGAACCAACCACAGCGCGGGTGCCCCCCCAGCGACTCGCCAGGCGGCGTCAGGATGCTGTTTACGGCTTTTCATCACCAATAACGAAGGTAGCATTAGCGCCAATACCGCCAGCGCGACCCCTGCATAACCTAAGGCCATCACGAAACCGCGTGGATAGAATAGGGCGAACGCCAGAGGGGGGAAAAAGGTGATTACACCACTCTGTATACGCCCGGCCGGACCATTTTTACGTTGAAACAAATCGGCCAGGTAGTCAAACAGGCCAAGCGCGACGCCGAGAAATGAAGTCGCCAGCGCCAGGTCTGCAAAGAGATGAACCGCCAGCTCAACGTGCGACGAGGCAACGACTTCACGGATCGCTTCTAACAGCCCGTTGAGTCCGGCATTTTGTGCCAGCAGAGCGGTAAAAGTTGGAGAATCAATACTGCCCAGGGTTGCCAGTTGCCAGAAAATATAGGCAACCAGTGGAATAAAGCTTCCGATGACAAATACCCGACGCAGCTTGCGTATATCTCCGTTCAGATAGCTGACGACGCTGGGTATGCTGCCGTGAAAACCAAACGAGGTAAAAATTACTGGAATCGCCGATAGCGCCAGCCCTTGCTGTAGCGGCAGGGTCAACAAGTTTATCTGATGAATATGCGGAAGCAGAAGCGCCAGCATAATAGCGAGGAAAATGATTTTGGCGCTGAACAGAAAACGGTTAAAGAGATCAACCAGTGACGTACCGATACAAACCACCGTCCCGCCGATGCCTGTAAACAGCAGTACTCCAACCGCAGGTGGTAGTGTCCAGCCCAGCCATTGATTGAGACTTGAAGCCAGCAATTCACCGGCGCCGCTAATATAGGCCGCGGTAAGTGCGTACAGTAAGAACAGCATGCAAACACCGGTAGCCCACTGCCCGTAACGCCCCAGATAGCGCGCTGCCAGGGAGCCCAGCCCCGTGTCAGCCGGGACGTGCTGATAAACTTCAAGCAACAATAACGCGGTGTAACACATCAGCGCCCACAGGGCGATAAGCAAAACTAACGTTACGCCGAAACCTACGCCTGCTGATGCCAAAGGCATCGCCAACATCCCTGCGCCGATGGTGGTGCCAGCTACGATTAAAATACTACCAAGAGTGCGGTTCTTCACGCTTTTCTCTATCCATGACGGATTACACAATGAATTATGTCGCGCAGAGTATGTGAAATCAGTGATTTCGTCAAATGCAGGTTACAGTGGGTGTAATAATAAGTTTACGATATTGAACGTTTACGCTAAGCCTGCGCTGGCGCAAGAATCGGAATAATAAGTGGGGTTATCCTGTGTGTTTTATGGGGGATATTATGCAATCAATTCATGGTCATGAAGTTCTACAGATGATGATCGCTTCAGGCGAGCCTTACACCGTGGCCAGTCTGGAAGCGGCGATTACCAGTCGTTTCGGGACGGATGCACGATTCCATACCTGTTCGGCGGAAAACCTGAGTGCGGCGGAGTTAGTGGCATTCTTGCAGAAAAAGGGCAAATTTATTGCCGCAGAGGAAGGGTTTAATACGCACGAAAGTAAAATTTGTCGTCATTAATAGGGCGGCGATTGTTGAACATCGCCGCCATCTTCATTAATTTTGCGTATCGAGCGTTGCCAGCTCTTTATCAATAAAGTACAGGCCTTCACCGCTTTTGCCTGCGAGGGTCAGTTTATCAATAACGGATTTAAACAGTTTCTCTTCTTCGTGCTGCTCAGCAACATACCATTGCAGGAAATTAAAGGTTGGATAATCCTGGCTGGACATTGCCGCATGAGCCAGTTCGTTAATTTTCTGCGTAATGAGTTGTTCGTGTTCGTAGGTGACGCGGAACAGGTCGTCCAGTGAAGTATATTCGGCAAACGGTGAGGCGATGGCATTGATGCACGGCAGGCTACCGGTATCGGTCAGGTAGTCGAACAGACGCTGCATATGGGTCATCTCTTCTTGCGCGTGGCGGCGCAGAAACGCGGCGGCGCCTTCAAAGCTGTGGTAGCTGCACCATGCGCTCATTTGCTGATAAAGCAGAGAAGAATAAAGTTCAAGGTTCATCTGTGCATTAAGCTTGTCGATCATTTCAGTTTTCAGCATCTGGCTTGCTCCGCAAATAAAGTCAAAGGTGATTGTGCCGTCACTATAATTTGTTATTAATTTATTTGCAAAAAGTAAATTAATAAATTCATTTATTACTAATGCAAATGGGAATAACACGCATTGGCAATTTAATAAATAATGAGAATGGTTTTAATTTAATATTATCAATATTAATTGTGGGTCCGACTTATTCTTGAAGAGGGACGCGCAACTTTGAGTGGTTATGAGCGCTTGGGTTAGCCTGGTGAGAAAAGGGGGGGGAAGAAAGCAACGCCCGGATGCTGTGGGTGGTGAAAGTGTGAGGCGATATGCAATTTATAAAACAACTTTTCATAAAATTTGAAAGTATGTTCGTAAGGTAGTATTGTTCTTCACAACGTTAACGAACTATCGCGGGAAAACCCGCACAGCATTCAGGAGAGTAAAGCATGAAAATCGCACTGATGATGGAAAACAGCCAGGCGAACAAAAACGCCATCATCCTCAACGAGTTAAACGCTGTTGCAGACGAGAAAGGTTTTCCGGTTTACAACGTCGGCATGAGCGATGAAAACGATCACCACCTGACCTATATCCATCTGGGTATCATGGCTAGCATCCTGCTGAACTCTAAAGCGGTAGACTTCGTGATCACCGGCTGCGGTACCGGCCAGGGTGCAATGATGTCTCTGAACATCCATCCGGGCGTAGTTTGTGGCTACTGTATCGATCCTGCTGATGCGTTCCTGTTTGCGCAGATCAACAACGGTAACGCGCTTTCTCTGCCATTCGCGAAAGGTTTTGGCTGGGGTGCAGAGCTGAACGTACGCTTTATTTTCGAGAAAGCGTTCACAGGGCGTAACGGCGAAGGTTATCCGCCGGAGCGTAAAGAGCCTCAGGTACGTAACGCTGGCATCCTGAACACCGTTAAAGCCGCAGTAGTGAAAGATAACTATCTGGATACGCTGCGTGCTATCGACCCGGAGCTGGTGAAAACTGCCGTGTCTGGCCCGCGCTTCCAGCAGTGCTTCTTCGAAAATTGTCAGGATAAAGAGATCGAAGCGTTCGTTCGCCAGATCGTCGGTTAATCTCCTGCAAATATCCAGGGCCAGCGCTGCTGGCCTTTTCTTTTGGGCTATTTCTTTTTGTTGGACACGCTGCTACCGGCATCTTTTGCCAGGTGCAGGCTATCAATCATTCCCACCAGACAAATCAACGCAATAAAAATAAACGACAGACGGAAGCTGATCCCCGGCAGACTTGTGAGATTAAACCATTCACTGAACTTCTCCCCAATACGAATACCGATCGCCCCGAGCGTAATCCCAAGCCCAACGGCCAGCTGCGAAGCGGTGCTGAACAACGTATTGGCATAGCTCATTTGCGCTGAAGGCACATCGGCAAAAGCAAGGGTGCTGACGCCGGTAAATTGAATAGAACGGAATACCCCGCCGAGATAGAGAATCACGAAAATCAGCCAGACTGGCGTTTGTGGTGTTAAAAAAGCGCAGGCCAGCAGCGAGAACACATTCAGCGCGCCGTTGATCAGCAGCAGGCGGCGAAAACCCAGCCAGCGAATTAACGGCGTTGTCGCGGGCTTGATGGTTAAATTACCAACGAAAACGGCCAGCACCAGCAACCCTGAGTGGAATGGGTCCATACCAAACCCGACCTGAAACAGCAGCGGCAGCAGGAAAGGGACGGCGCTAATTGAGGCACGGAACAGCGAGCCGCCGTACATAGTGACCTTGAAGGTCGGTATTTGTAGCGCATCGAGACGCACCATCGGCCAGGCTGCGTGACGGAAATGGCGTAGTGAAAACAACATGCTGCCGAGGCCTAATACCAGCAGCGCCGGGGTTTGCCAACTCAAAGGCTGACGATCGCCGAGAAATTCCATGGCGATGACCAGGCTAATCATGGCGATTGACGTGGCAAGGAAGCCGGGAAGGTCAAAAGGCCGTGGTTCATCTTCACGAATGTTTGGGATGATGCGCAAAGACAGGGCCATAGCGATGAGCCCAAGGGGCACGTTAATAAAGAAAATCCAGTGCCAACTGGCATAGCTGGTGATAAATCCGCCCAGCGGCGGGCCGATAATGGGAGCCACTAATGCGGGCCAGGTCAGAGTGGCAATCGCCTTAATGAGCTGATGCTTCGGTGTCGTTCGCAAAACTGCCAGTCGGCCTACTGGGACCATCAGCGCACCGCCTATTCCTTGTATAATTCGCATCGCCACGAAGATGTCGACGTTGGTTGATAGTCCGCAAAAAACAGAAGCCAGCGTGAAAATCGCCAGCGCGAGAGTGAAGATTTTGCGTGCGCCGAAGCGATCGGCTATCCAGCCGCTGGCCGGTATCAGCACGGCCAGCGTAATGAGATAGGCGCTGATACCGATATTGAGATCGACCGCTGTGACGCCAAAGTCTTTCGCCATGTCCGGCAGGGCTGTGGCGATCACCGTACCGTCGAGGAACTCCATAAAAAAAGCGCCAGCCACCAGCAGTGCGGGTGCTGAAAAAGAACGATCGTCCCTGGAAGAGATGTTTGTGCTCATTGTCGTGTCGCTGCCATAGCAAAGAGGGGCCAAACTCGACGCAGAGCATGTTGCTCTAACAGTCCGATTTAGCTCATTTTTGTTTAATGTTTAAATTACTTTTGTAAAAATAGTGTGATTTGACGCATGTTCATATTGATTTTTGTGATGTAAGTCATATTATAGCCCAGTAGACATTAACACCTGCATAACAAAATCGGAGTCAATCCATGAAGCTGCGCAAAATCCTCAAAAGCATGTTTGAAAACTACTGCAAAACCTTCAAAGACGTACCCCCTGGCGGTATGTTCTGATAAAAAAACCTGCTGCGGCAGGTTTTTTTATCTCTTAAGATTTAGGTTACTATTACGCTCCTGAAAAAAGGAGTAAAAAATGTCCCAACATCTCACCGAAAATGACGAGCTGGTTTCCGACGTGGTTGCCTGCCAACTGGTCATCAAACAGATTCTCGACGTTATTGATATCATCGCCCCTGTCGAAGTGCGCGAGAAAATGACCACTCAGTTAAAAGCCATCGATTTTGCCA
Source organism: Klebsiella sp. (assembly GCF_027492335.1). NCBI lineage: Bacteria > Pseudomonadati > Pseudomonadota > Gammaproteobacteria > Enterobacterales > Enterobacteriaceae > Klebsiella > Klebsiella sp. The sequence goes on from NZ_JAPUEW010000041.1 coordinate 48,117, forward strand.
GTCATCCTGCATCGGCCGATCCGGTTACGCTGCGGGCGGTACAAAAAGCCATTGCCTTAATTGAACTGAAGTTCACCCCGCAAGGCGAGGCGCACTAAATACATAGCCCCACCATCACGTGATGGCGGGGCGTCGTTATGTGGTTAGTGGGAAACGGCGGTACGGGCCGGTGTCTCCTGAGTATTGTTAAATAACTTGCTGTTGCCCCAGCACTCTTCGTAACGGTGCCCCACTAAATCTTCAACGATGACGCGCACATCCGGTGTGATGTCGGCAATTTTGCCGCCAGCTTTGATCCGCGCGACTTCCTGCAAGACCACCATATGCGCTTTGCGATCCAGCTTCATCTGCTTACTGAAGATGATCGCCGCCAAAGCCAGCAGGACCACGCCCGCACAGAACACGACCGCAATAGCGGTTACCGCGCTTTCAGGTTGCGTATGCGCTTTTGACTGGAAGCCGTAGAAGCTGAGGATAGCGCCCATTGTGAAGACGATGATAGAGCGTAGGATTTTCCCGGAAAAGGTCATTGCGCCAGCATAGATACCTTCACGGCGACGGCCAGTATAGATTTCGTCAACGTCGGCTAAAAAGGTATATACGGTCCAGGGGATGTAGTACACGCCGCCGGTGCCCAGTCCGAACAGGACAGTGATACCGAACATCAGGATGGTTGCCAGATGTGCAGGCAAATGGAAGAACCACAGCGAGGTATAAAGCAGTACGGCAAAAATAACCACGCTTAGCGCCAGAATGTAGGGCTTACTAAACCCTTTCTTCACACACAGGCCGATAAACAGGGCCGTAGAGACCAGTTGCAGGATGGAGTTCAGGCTATTTAGCCCGGCGACCATCGCCGGATCGTGCTGCAGGACGAAAATAACAAAGTAGGTAAAGATAGACGCAAACAGCCATTCTGCGCCGAAACCACAGAGGTACATGCCCAGATGTTTACGGAACACGCGCAGATAGAAGGTAGAACGCATATCCTTCGCCAGCATAAGCAGAGTATTGAGTAAGCCTTTTTTCTCACTATTGCTGACTTCCTCTTCGCGCGGGCGTTCCCAGCTGCAGTACCACAAGCTGGAGATCGCAACGATGAGAATGACCCCATAGGTCAGGCCGGTCAGGAAAAATGGGGTCGCGGATTCTTTGCCGTAAAGCAGGATGAACTGACCTGGAATAAATGCAGCCAGAAAGTTAGCCAGTTTACCGAAGATCGCTTTGTAGCCGGTAAGCTTTGAGCGTAGTGAAAAATCGTCGGTCATTTCGGTCGCCAATGTTTCATAGGGGACCATGATCGAGGTATAAATGATTTCAAAGACTACATAAGTGCATAGGTAGTACCAGAACCCAAGACCTTCTACCCAAAGGAGCGGGTAGAACATCATGAGCGGAATACCGATTAATAAAAAGAAGCGGCGGCGCCCGAAGCGTTTGCCGAGACGCGTTTTACCAAAATTATCGGTGAGATAACCCATAAGAGGATTACTGATCGCGTCGATAATACTGGCGACGGAGAAAATGAGCGAAGCCTCGATCAGCGTCAGCCCACAAAAGGTTGTATAAAAATAAAGCAGCCATGCGCCACTGATTGCCAGCGCGCCGCTTCCCAGTAAATTCCCGCCGCCGTAGGCTAACTGATGGCGTAACAAAATCGGTCTTCCCTGCAGCCCTTGAGGGGCTGAAGCCGCGTATCTTGCCATTAAAGTAAACTCCGTGTTTTAAATTTTTGAAACACTGTTTTTATATTCTTAAGTAATGGTTTTGAACGTGATCTACATCACTAAAAACCGGCTAAACCCCATTCCTGAGCATTAATGAGATCCAGTTAAAAGTTTTTAATGCTTTTTAGGAATAAAAACGGCGCCGAAGCGCCGAAAAAGATGGGTTGGTGAGAATTGTCTATAAGGACATTGATGACATTAATATATGGTTTTTGGGCATTTATCAGCGATACACATTCGCTGTGAGCGTTAATTATGTTGGTTGCTGACCAGATCTAACAAACGAAGGTCGGTTTGCTGCACGCACGTTCCATCCTTATCCGCATTGCGCACTTCATCGAGAATGGTTTCCAGCAGAATACCGTCCTGGCGCTGTTCTTTTTCCAGCAGCGTTAAAAAACGCCAGGTGGCATCGTCGCTTTGCGCTTTAGCTTCTTCCGTCAGGTCGATCAATATGCTGCTGCGTTGCTGATAATCAGCAACGGTGGTAGCAAAAAGATCTTCGAGGGAAGCACACTCTGGTTGGCTGGAACCTTCAGATTTCACCACCGGCACGGCACCGGTTTTTTTCATAAAATCAAAGACTCGCATCATCTGGGTTACCCTGGATTGTGCCTTACTACGCAAAAACGTTGCGGTACCGTTTAACCGCTGCTGAGTACACCACTCACTTAAATGTAGATATAAATTTGAAGCATGGAATTCAAGATTCATTTGGTTATTCAGTTTCTTAACCATTCCTGGGACGATCATAAAAATATCCTTATTAACCTGTAAAGGAGTCCTGGGTACATCCTGAATCATCTTCCTTAGAGAGTCTGAATTCGGGACACATGACGTGCAGATAAAGTACCAGAATAATAATTACCTGTACTTCAAATGTATGATGGGTAATTAAATTGCGATTACCGATGAATATAGAATAGCGACACTTGGTGATTAAGGAAACTCTCATATAGTATTATTTACGTTTCGTTACACCATCCGCAATTAACTTTATTTAAGCATGTTTATGTAATGGTAACTATTTTTAGTAAGTCATTAATGTTTTTATCTATATGATTTTAATTGGTATTTGTTGTTTTTGCTGTTGGTTTGTGATAGTTCTTGTTATTTTAATGAAACTTCGTTTCATTTGTATTGGGTCGTAGTTTTGTTTTTGTGTTAATCTGTTCTTAGTAAAAGGTTTAAATTGCGTTAGATCATGTTTTTTGTGATTTTAGAAACAAGGTATAACGATAATTTAAAAAAATATTGCTTTTGTAAACACGCGATTGTTATTTGGCTATCTGAAGGAGTCAGAAATGAAAAAAGTAGCGGTGCTGTTGGCACCTGGTTTCGAGGAAGGTGAAGCGATTGTGATTATTGATATTCTTCGTCGCTTGCACATCAATGTAGAACTGCTGTCCTGCGCCGAATCGCGCGCGGTAGTGAGCTATCACGATATTCCTATGGTCGCGGACAGCATGTTAACAGAACGAGCGCAGATGCTTTATGACGCGGTGGTTCTGCCTGGCGGCCCACAAGGAAGCGTGAATCTTGCCGCCAGCCAGGAAGTGGTGGCGTTTATCGCGGTTCACGATACAGCCGGAAAACTTATCTGCCCTATTTGCTCGGCGGCGGCGCGGGTATTGGGCGGCAATGGTCTGCTGAAGGGGCGTCGCTATGTTTGCTCCGGGGATCTCTGGCAGAACGTGAGCGGGGGAGAATACGTTGATGCGCCGGTAGTGGAAGATGGCAACCTGATCAGCGGCAAAGGTTTTGGTTACGTTTTTGATTTCTCTTTCACCGTTGCGGCACGCTTGTTGGGCGATGAAGCACCAGTGCGCAATCATGCCGAGCATATTTATTGCCGCTGGTGATGGAAAATCTGAATCTATACCCTAAACAAGGATAAGTCTGCTGGTGATATAGATAATATTGCTAATACGAGCGCTAATTGTCTGACAATTAGCGTTTTTTTTATGTCTTTTTTCGCTGTTTTTATGCACGCAATTACTGTAATTCCGCGATGTGATAGCGCTCTCGTATGGAGAAATAATTTCCGGTTAATACTATTTTAACAACGGCAGCAATGAATCAGGTTTTCCTAATGCCTTGTTTTACGTCCGATTAAAAATTTAAGTCTTATTTTTCCCTACATAAAAACGAATTAAAGCTGGAGTTTACCATGCACAAATTTACTAAAGCGCTGGCGGCGATTGGTCTCGCCGCAGTTATGTCACAATCAGCTATGGCTGAGACGCTTAAGCTTGGCTTTCTGGTGAAACAGCCCGAAGAACCGTGGTTTCAAACTGAGTGGAAATTTGCCGATAAGGCCGGTAAAGATTTAGGTTTTGATGTGATTAAAATTGCCGTACCTGACGGCGAGAAAACCCTGAATGCTATTGATAGCCTGGCAGCCAGCGGAGCTAAAGGTTTCGTTATCTGCACCCCGGACCCGAAACTAGGGGCTGCCATTGTCGCCAAAGCGCGCGGCTATGATATGAAAGTGATTACCGTTGATGACCAGTTCGTCAACGCGAAAGGTAAACCGATGGATAGCGTACCGCTGGTAATGATGGCGGCCAGCGAAATCGGCGCGCGTCAAGGCCAGGAGCTGTATAAAGAGATGCAAAAACGCGGTTGGGATGTAAAAGATACCGCGGTTATGGCGATTACTTCTGACGAACTGGATACTGCCCGCCGTCGCACCACCGGCTCGATGGATGCGCTGAAAGCCGCTGGCTTCCCGGAAAATCAGATCTATCGTGTGCCAACCAAATCTAACGATATCCCCGGCGCGTTCGATGCTGGTAACTCCATGTTGGTCCAACATCCGCAGGTTAAACATTGGTTAATTGTCGGCATGAACGACAACACCGTACTGGGTGGCGTGCGTGCGACCGAAGGCCAGAGTTTTAAAGCCGCTGACGTCATCGGTATCGGCATTAACGGCGTGGATGCAGTCAATGAACTCTCCAAAGCGCAGGCCACCGGTTTCTATGGTTCTCTGCTGCCGAGCCCGGACATTCACGGTTATAAAACCAGCGAAATGCTCTACAACTGGGTAACGAAGGACGTTGAACCGCCGAAATTCACTGCAGTTACCGATGTGGTGCTGATTACCCGCGACAACTTTAAAGAAGAGCTGGCGAAAAAAGGGCTGTAAGGCCTGGTTGACCGGGCTTCCCGTATTAAGCGGGAGGCTCAGTCCAGAAAAGCGGAGTCGTTATGCAACAGTCTACCCCCTATCTCTCATTTCGCGGTATTACCATGACTTTCCCGGGCGTTAAAGCGCTGTCCGATATTAGTTTTGACTGCTATGCCGGACAGGTTCACGCCCTGATGGGAGAAAATGGCGCCGGGAAATCTACTCTGCTGAAAGTACTCAGCGGCAACTACATACCGACCGCCGGTAGCCTGCATATCAGCGGCCAGCAGATGACATTTAACCATACCACCGAGGCGTTGAACGCGGGGGTGGCGATTATCTATCAGGAATTGCACCTGATCCCGGAAATGACCGTAGCGGAAAATATCTACCTCGGACAACTCCCGCACAAAGGTGGGATCGTCAACCGGTCGCTGCTGAATTATGAAGCTGGCTTGCAGCTTAAACATCTGGGGCTGGATATCGACCCGGAAACACCGCTCAAATATCTCTCTATCGGCCAATGGCAAATGGTGGAGATTGCTAAAGCGCTGGCGCGTAACGCCAAAATTATCGCCTTTGATGAGCCAACCAGCTCCCTGTCTGCGCGGGAAATCGAAAATCTGTTCCGGGTTATTCGCGAACTGCGCGAGGAGGGGAGGGTCATTATTTACGTCTCTCACCGCATGGAAGAGATTTTTGCATTAAGCGATGCCATCACCGTCTTCAAAGATGGTCGCTACGTGCGCACCTTTGACAATATGCAAGAGGTTAACCACGACGCCCTGGTGCAGGCGATGGTGGGCCGTGAACTGGGCGATATCTACGGCTGGCAACCGCGTGAATACGGCAACGAACGCTTGTGTCTGGAGCAGGTGAAAGCACCGGGCGTGCGTCAGCCGATCAGCCTGTCGGTGCGCAGTGGTGAAATCGTCGGTCTGTTCGGGTTGGTTGGGGCCGGACGCAGCGAGCTGATGAAAGGCTTATTTGGCGGCAGCAGGATAACCAGTGGCCAGGTCTACATTGACGGCCAGGCTATCGACATCCGCAAACCCGCTCAGGCGATTCAGGCCGGAATGATGCTCTGTCCGGAAGACCGCAAAGCCGAAGGGATCATTCCGGTTCACTCGGTGCGCGACAACATCAATATCAGCGCACGTCGTAAACATATTCTTGCAGGATGCGTGATTAACAACGCCTGGGAAGCGGAAAACGCTGACCAGCATATCAAATCGCTCAACATCAAAACGCCGGGCCCGGAGCAGCTGATTATGAATCTCTCTGGCGGCAATCAGCAGAAAGCCATTCTTGGCCGTTGGTTATCGGAAGAGATGAAAGTGATCCTGCTCGATGAGCCGACGCGCGGCATTGATGTCGGCGCTAAGCATGAAATTTACAACGTTATTTACGCTTTAGCGGCATCAGGCGTCGCGGTGGTCTTTGCCTCCAGCGATTTACCCGAAGTTCTCGGCGTTGCGGACCGTATTGTGGTGATGCGCGAGGGCGAAATCGCCGGTGAATTATTGCATGAACATGCGAATGAACAGCAGGCATTGAGCCTTGCGATGCCCAAAGTGAGCCAGGCAGTCGCCTGAGTAAGGAGTTTATGATGTCATCAGTTACCTCTTCAGGTACTTCCCGGTCGGCTTTCAGCTTCTCCCGAATCTGGGATCAGTTTGGCATGCTGGTTGTTTTCGCCGTGCTGTTTATCGGCTGCGTGATTTTTGTGCCCAATTTTGCCTCATTTATCAATATGAAAGGTCTGGGGCTGGCTATCTCGATGTCCGGGATGGTGGCCTGTGGGATGCTATTTTGCCTGGCATCCGGTGACTTTGACCTGTCGGTTGCTTCGGTTATCGCCTGTGCGGGGGTCACCACGGCGGTGGTGATTAACCTGACCGAAAGCATGTGGATTGGCATTACGGCTGGCCTGCTGCTGGGTGCACTGAGCGGCCTGGTGAACGGTTTTGTCATTGCCCGCTTAAAGATCAACGCCCTGATCACCACGCTTGCGACGATGCAGATCGTCCGCGGTCTGGCCTATATTATTTCTGACGGTAAAGCGGTCGGGATTGAGGATGAGCGTTTCTTTACCCTGGGCTATGCCAACTGGTTTGGTCTGCCTGCGCCAATCTGGCTGACGGTTGGCTGCCTGATTATCTTTGGCCTGCTGTTGAATAAAACCACCTTTGGCCGTAATACCCTGGCGATTGGCGGCAACGAAGAAGCCGCGCGTCTGGCAGGCGTCCCGGTGGTGCGGACCAAGATTATCATTTTTGTCCTCTCTGGCCTGGTTTCCGCAGCGGCAGGGATTATTCTGGCCTCGCGTATGACCAGCGGTCAGCCGATGACCTCGATTGGCTATGAGCTGATTGTGATTTCGGCCTGCGTGCTGGGCGGCGTGTCGTTAAAAGGCGGGATTGGTAAGATTTCCTACGTGGTTGCCGGGATCCTGATCCTCGGGACTGTGGAAAATGCCATGAACTTGCTGAACATCTCGCCGTTCTCGCAGTATGTGGTGCGCGGCGTGATTCTGCTGGCGGCGGTAATCTTTGACCGCTACAAACAAAAAGCGAAACGTACGGTTTGATTATCCCCAACCTTTCAGTCTAATCCTAAACCATTGCCAGCGCCCGCTGCGCTGGCAATGACTATCAAAAATGGCGAGGCTGGTCACACTGTCTATACTTACATGGCTAACATTTAGTTAACACCCAGCATTGTGCTGGCCATGATAAGGAGGAACCAGGGTGGCTGACCAGATTTCCGTACCGCCTGCGTTAACCGGAAACTACGCTTTTTTCTTTGACCTCGACGGCACGCTTGCCGGTATCAAACCCCATCCTGACCAGGTGGTTATTCCTGCTGATGTTCTACAAACGTTGCGCCAGCTTGTGCAGCAGCAAAATGGAGCGGTGGCATTGATTTCAGGGCGCTCAATGGCTGAGCTCGATGAGCTTACCCATCCTTTCCGACTGCCGCTTGCCGGCGTCCACGGGGCTGAGCGCCGTGACATCAATGGTGAAACACATATCGTCACACTGCCTGTCTCACTCCTCAAGACCCTTTCAACACAGCTGACAACGGCGATGGGTGCACTACCGGGTTGCGAGCTGGAAAGTAAGGGGATGGCTTTCGCGTTGCACTATCGCCAGGCGCCGCAGCAGCAAAGCGCGGTGCTAGCGCTGGCACAAGAAATCGTGCAGCGCCATCCTATTTTGGCGCTGCAGCCAGGTAAATGCGTGGTGGAGATCAAACCGCGCGGAGTGAATAAGGGTGAGGCGATTGCCGCTTTTATGCAGGAAACGCCATTCAAGGGACGTAAACCGGTATTCGTCGGTGATGACTTAACCGATGAAGCGGGTTTTGGCGTCGTCAATCAATTGGATGGCGTATCGGTCAAAGTGGCGGGTGGCGAAACGCAGGCGCGCTGGCGCTTGCCGGACGTGGCCGCAGTCCATCGTTGGATAAATAACATCGCGAATAATGGGCAACAACCAGACACGCTAACCGACAGGAGAGATGGCTATGGGTCGCTTAGTCGTAGTATCTAATCGTATTGCCCCGCCGGATGATAAAAAGGCCAGTGCCGGTGGCCTGGCCGTGGGGATTATGGGGGCGTTAAAAGCAGCGGGAGGATTGTGGTTCGGCTGGAGCGGGGAAATTGGCGATGACCAGCAGCCGCTGAAAAAGGTGACTCAGGGGAATATTACCTGGGCCTCTTTCAACCTTAGCGAGCAGGATCACGACGAATATTACAATCGTTTTTCCAATGCCGTATTGTGGCCTGCGTTTCACTATCGCCTTGATTTAGTTAATTTTCAGCGCGAGGCCTGGGAAGGGTATCAGCGGGTAAATTCCACGCTGGCTGATAAACTGCTGCCGCTAATTGAACCTGACGACCTTGTCTGGATCCACGATTATCACTTACTGCCACTGGCCAGTGAACTGCGCCAGCGCGGGGTAAATAATCGCATTGGCTTCTTTTTACATATCCCGTTTCCGACGCCCGAAATTTTTAATGCGTTGCCGCCGCATGCTGAACTGCTTGAGGGACTTAGCGATTACGACCTGCTGGGATTCCAGACAGAGAGTGATCGGCTGGCGTTTCTCGACAGCGTATCAATGCAGACCCGCGTGACGACGCGCGGTGGGAAAAAGCATCTTGCGTGGGGCAAGTCTTTCCACACACAAGTTTATCCGATAGGCATCGATGCCGATGAAATTGCGCGCAGCGCTAAAGGACCGTTACCGCCAAAACTGGCGCAACTGAAAAGCGAACTTAAGGGCGTACAAAATATCTTTTCCGTTGAACGGCTGGACTATTCGAAAGGGTTACCGGAACGTTTTCTGGCCTATGAGGCGCTGCTGGAAAACTATCCGCAGCATCACGGCAAGATTCGCTATACCCAAATTGCGCCGACTTCGCGCGGTGATGTTCAGGCCTATCAGGATATTCGTCATCAGTTGGAAACCGCAGCCGGACGGATTAACGGTCAGTATGGTCAGTTGGGCTGGACGCCGCTCTATTACCTGAACCAGCACTTTGAACGTAAGCTGTTGATGAAAATCTTCCGCTATTCGGACGTTGGGCTGGTCACGCCGCTACGCGATGGCATGAATCTGGTGGCGAAAGAGTATGTGGCCGCCCAGGATCCACAAAACCCGGGCGTGCTGGTGTTGTCGCAGTTTGCCGGCGCGGCGAATGAACTGCCTACAGCGTTAATCGTCAATCCTTACGATCGTGATGAGGTCGCTGCTGCGCTGGACCGGGCGTTAACCATGCCGCTGGCAGAACGCATCACGCGCCATTCGGCTATGTTAGCGGTGATTAAAGAGAACGACATTCACCACTGGCAGGCGCGGTTTATTGCCGATCTAAAGCAGATTGAGCCAAGGAGCGAGGAGAGTCACTTAGAACGCAAGGTGGCGACCTTCCCCAAACTCGCCTAGAGGCTGAGCGGCTGGTGCCTCCCCGGCGCTAGCCCTTTTCAAGACAAACCAGCAGCACGTCAACGCCGCTGCTGCCGACGATATTCTTCGCTGAGCAGGTAGCGCGCGAAAATAGGCTCTGGTTATGGTTACCGCAAATCACCAGGTCAACGCGATGCTGCTGGCAAAAATCCTTCACGTGATGACCTAACCCGCCGCTGGCGATAATCGTCTTCTCGATAGGATAATCGGCGTGGTGGACAAGTTCGGCCAGAAAACCGCGCGTCTCTTCCTGCATTATTTCCCGTAAGTTTTCCATCATCGGCGCAGCAAACTGGTTATACAGCTCCGGGTCCGTCGCCAGCGTGATCAGGCTAACTTTGGCATTGATCGGACGGGCGATAGAAACGGCTTTTTGAATCAGCACCCGGCTTTCCGGGGTCGGCGCAACGGCGACTAACAGATGTGAGTAGGGCATCAAGCCTCCTTGAGATACGCAAAATAACCCTTTTCTATACCCTAAATAATTCGAGTTGCAGGAAGGCGGCAAGTGAGCGAATCCCCAGGAGCTTACTCAGGTAAGTGACTGGGGTGAACGAAAGCAGCCAACGCCCATGCAACTTGAAGTATGACGGGTATATTGTCTTTACTCCGATTCCTTAGCTTTCGCAAGGTTTATCAGCAGCGGAAAAAAGAGCTATGTTTCATCTGCAAAAGAGCTATTTCTCATTAATGGTCCCATCTTTTGCATTAAAAGAAACGTTGTTTTATAAATAAGTGAAGCGTGTTCCGATACTCTTTGTATTTTTGCCATCGAACGCTTTTAGATGGCAAAAATGAAAAGGTAACGCCGTTTCCATGCCCTTACTGTAGTCCTATATCAACTCCATTTTGGCTGAAGTCGCCAAAAGGATTGTCGGAGTTCTCTAAAAAAAGACACAGGATTTACGGCGATGAAAACACGTAAAATCGGTTTGGTTAACTACCTTGCTTACGGATCGGGCGATTTCCTCGGTGCGGGGACCACAGCACTGACTGCAGCATGGCTGCTCTACTTCTACACCACCTTTTGCGGCCTTTCCCCTATTGAGGCGACGCTTATCTTTGCCACTGCCAGGGTTCTGGATGCGGTGATCAGTCCGCTGATGGGCTTCCTGACGGATAACTTCGGTTCGACCTGGCTGGGTAAACGTTTTGGCAGACGTAAGTTCTTTATCCTGCTGGGTATCCCGCTCGTCTTTAGCTACTCCATTATGTGGGTAGGGGACATGGGCTTCTGGTACTACCTGCTGACTTATCTGCTGTTCGATATTGTCTATACCATGATTCTGGTACCGTATGAAACGTTGGTGCCGGAGATGACCGATGACTTTAAACAGAAAACCAAATTCTCCGGCGCGCGTATTTCGATGGCGCAGATGTCGGCAATTCTGGCTTCCTTCCTGCCGGGTGTCCTGCTGACTATCTTCGGTAAGGATAATGCGGTCTCTTTCTTCTATGCGAGTCTGGTGTTCTCGGTACTGTGCGCAATGATGCTAACCTTTGTCTGGTTCTTTACCTGGGAGCGCCCGCGAGAAGAGTGGACGGAAGCGGCGCTACGGGCAGAAGAGGAGAAACAAAACCTGACCCTGTCCCAGAGCCTTAATCGCCTGTTTATTGAGTTAAGCTCCACCTTGCGGATTAAAATTTTCCGCCAGCATCTGGGTATGTATCTGGGAGGCTATATCGCTCAGGACGTGTTCAACGCGGTCTTTACCTACTATGTGGTGTTTGTGCTGATGCAGGAAGCCTCTATGGCCTCTAACCTGCTCGGCACCATGGCTATCTTCCAGTTTATCGCGGTTATCGCCATGATCCCGTTGTGTATCCGCTTCGGACCGGCCCCATCCTACCGGATGGTTGTAGTGCTGTTTGGTCTGAGCTCGCTCTCCTACGCGGTGTTGTATTACGCCGGACTCAGCGATGTTTACTCGCTGCTGCTGCTGATTTCCGCAGTTGCAGGCCTGGGGCGCGGCGGTATCAACTATGTGCCGTGGAATACCTACACCTATATTGCCGACGTGGATGAGGTGATCACCGGACAGCGCCGTGAAGGGATCTTTGCCGGGATCATGACTCTGACCCGTAAAGCCTCCCAGGCGGGCGCGGTGATGCTGGTGGGGATCATTATGCAGTTTTCCGGCTTTGTCTCCGGACAGAAAACCCAGCCTTATGAAGTCAGCCACACAATCCTGCTGATCCTCAGCGTGGGGACATTAGTGGTGCTGGCCTGCGGTTTTCTTGTCTCTCTGCGCTTTAAGCTCAACCTGCAAACCCACAGCGTTCTGCGTACTGAAACGCTCAAAATGCGCGAGTCTGGTCGAGCACAGCCGGAAACGGTGACCGCTGAGGATCGTGAAGTGGTGGAGATGCTGGCCGGGATGCCGTACGAATCCCTGTGGGGCAACAACAATATCGGTTACCTGAACCGCAATAAACCTGCAGCGGCGCCGTTGAAGCAACGTTCAGAATTGAATTCGACATATAACAGAGGTTAAGGATATGAAGGTTTGGCCTGTCAAACATAGCCCATTACTGCGTCAGCCAGAGCGTTTTATCGCCCGTAATGAGCTGCAAGCGCTGATCCAGAAGGTAACGTGCAACCTGGTCAATATTAAGGATGAAAGCGGGCAATTTTTACTGCGGCTGGACGACGGACGCATCATTGACACTAAAGGCTGGAACGGCTGGGAGTGGACCCACGGGGTTGGCCTGTACGGTATTTATCAGTATTACCAGCAGACTGGTGATACCGCGATGCGCGAGATTATCGATAGCTGGTTCACTGAGCGATTTGCCGAAGGCGCAACCACTAAAAACGTCAATACCATGGCGCCGTTTTTGACCCTGGCTTATCGTTATGAAGAGACGGGCAACACGGTGTATCTACCCTGGCTCGATAGCTGGGCTGAGTGGGCGATGCGCGACATGCCGCGTACCGAGTTTGGCGGCATGCAGCACATCACCCTGGCGGAAGAGAATAATCAGCAGATGTGGGACGACACGTTGATGATGACCGTCCTGCCGCTGGCCAAAATTGGCAAGCTGCTCAACCGCCCGGAATATGTAGAAGAAGCGGTCTATCAGTTCTTGCTGCATGTGCAGAACTTGATGGACCGCGAGACCGGACTGTGGTTCCACGGCTGGAACTACGAGGGGCAGCATAATTTTGCCAGGGCTCGCTGGGCACGCGGCAATAGCTGGCTGACGATTGTAATCCCGGATTTCCTTGAGCTGGTGGATTTACCTGAAAGCAGCGCCGTTCGCCGTTATCTGGTGCAGGTACTGAATGCGCAGATTGCAGCACTGGCCCGTTGCCAGGACGACAGCGGCCTGTGGCATACGCTGCTTGATGATCCAAACTCCTATCTGGAAGCGTCGGCCACCGCTGGTTTTGCTTACGGGATCTTAAAAGCGGTGCGTAAGCGCTATGTGAGCCAGGAATATGCAGAAGTGGCGGAGAAAGCGATTCGCGGTATCGTGCAGAATATCTCTCCTGAAGGGGAGTTGCTGCAAACCTCATTCGGTACCGGAATGGGCTCGAATCTCGATTTTTATCGTGAAATTCCGTTGACGTCGATGCCGTATGGTCAGGCGATGGCAATTCTGTGCCTGACTGAGTATCTGCGGAAGTATTTCTGATAGGGATTGAGAGAAAGGGTTACGTAGGCCGGGTAAGGCGTTAGCCGCCACCCGGCATAAAACGAACACAATATTTCAAATAGTGGTGTTATCAGTTTCAAACCCGGCGCTTGCCGGGTTTTTCCTGCAAATTACATACGCTCTACGGTCTCAATACCCAGCGTATCCAGACCCAGCTTCAGCGTTTTCGCGGTCAGCTGTGCCAGCTTCAGGCGGCTGTTGCGCGTCTCTTCGCTTTCGGCGCTCAGGATCGGGCAGTGTTCGTAGAAACCCGAGAACAGGCCCGCCAGATCGTACAGATAAGAACACATCACATGCGGAGTACCTTCACGAGCGACAACGGTCAGGGTCTCTTCGAACTGCAGCAGACGTGCAGCCAGCTGGGCTTCACGGTCTTCGGTGATAATAACCGGAGCCGCCGCCAGCACGCTTTCATCAATATCCGCTTTACGGAATACCGAGAGCACGCGGGTATAAGCATACTGCATGTAAGGCGCGGTGTTGCCCTCAAATGCCAGCATGTTGTCCCAGTCGAAGATATAGTCGGTGGTCCGGTTTTTCGACAGATCGGCGTATTTCACCGCGCCAATCCCGACGGCGTTCGCCAGTTTTTCCAGCTCTTCGGCAGGCATATCCGGGTTTTTCTCGGCCACCAGACGGCGGGCGCGTTCCAGCGCTTCATCCAGTAAGTCGGCCAGTTTCACAGTACCACCGGCGCGAGTTTTAAACGGTTTACCGTCTTTGCCGAGCATCATGCCGAACATGTGGTGCTCCAGCGGCACAGAATCTGGCACATAGCCTGCTTTACGCACGATAGTCCACGCCTGCATCAGGTGCTGGTGCTGGCGTGAATCGATGTAATACAGCACGCGATCGGCATGCAGATTTTCGTAGCGGTATTTTGCACAGGCAATATCGGTAGTGGTGTAGAGATAGCCGCCATCCTTCTTCTGGATGATAACGCCCATCGGTTCACCTTCCTTGTTTTTATACTCATCAAGGAACACCACGGTTGCGCCTTCGCTCTCCACTGCCAGACCTTTGGCTTTCAGGTCAGCAACGATACCCGGCAGCATCGGGTTATACAGGCTTTCACCCATCACGTCGTCACGGGTCAGCGTCACGTTCAGGCGGTTATAGGTTAGCTGGTTTTGCGACATAGTTATGTCAACGAGCTTGCGCCACATTTCGCGGAAATACTCATCGCCGCCCTGTAGCTTAACCACGTAGCTACGTGCGCGTTCGGCGAAGGCTTCATCTTCGTCGTAGTGTTTTTTCGCTTCGCGATAGAAACCTTCGAGGTCCGCCAGCGCCATTTCACCGGCGTTTTCCTGCTGCTGTTTTTCCAGATAAGCGATCAGCATACCGAACTGGGTGCCCCAGTCGCCCACGTGGTTAGCGCGGATCACGTTATGGCCGAGAAATTCCAGCGTGCGCACTGCGGCATCGCCAATAATGGTCGAGCGCAGATGGCCGACGTGCATCTCTTTCGCCACGTTAGGCGCGGAGTAATCGATAACAACGGTCTGCGCCTGCGGCTGAGCAACACCCAGACGTTCTGATTTCAGCGCGCTGCTGACGTTTTCCGCCAGGAATGCCGGGTCGAGGAAAATATTGATAAAACCCGGACCGGCGATTTCAACTTTGTTAGCAATCCCGTTCAGGTCGAGATGAGACAGTACCTGCTCTGCAAGTTGTCGCGGCGCCATACCCAGTTTTTTGGCAACGGCCATGACGCCGTTGGCCTGATAGTCACCGAACTGGACTTTTGCTGACTGGCGGACCTGAGGTTCGCAATCGGCAGGCGCGCCTGCCGCGATCAGAGCGTGGCTGACTTTTTCTGAGAGAAGAGCCTGAATATTCACCGGAATACCTTACGTTTAACACGCCGTCACCCTGACGGGGCGGCGCTGGAATGTGGACAAATTAGGGCAGGAGTATACTGCATTTGCATCTATGCGTCAGCACCGCGCATAGCTTGCTCAGTCGCGCGCTCAACGAATAATCGTTCACAGAGTATTGCTGGTTGGTCAGCCCGGGGAAACGCGATAGATTAGCGCTTTTGAGTGAGTACCGGGGCTTATCATGGCGAACTGGCAACAAATAGATGAACTGAACGATATTTCCGCGGACCTACCGCGTTTCACCGAGGCGCTAAATGCGCTTGCTAGCCGGCTTGGTCTTGATATTACGCCGCATGATGCTGACCATATTTCCCTGCGCTGTCACCAGAACACCACGGCGGAGCGCTGGCGTCGCGGGTTTGAGCAATGCGGCACTCTGCTGTCGGAAAACGTTATCAACGGTCGTCCTATCTGTTTATTCAAATTGGACGAACCGATTTGCGTGGCGCACTGGCGTTTTAGCGTCGTTGAGCTGCCGTGGCCGGGTGAAAAGCGCTATCCGCATGAGGGCTGGGAACATGTCGAAATCGTCCTGCCAGGTGAGCCTGAATCGCTGAATTCCCGTGCGCTGGCGCTGCTTTCTGATGAAGGGCTCAGCCAGCCGGGGATTTTTGTGAAAACCAGCTCACCGAAAGGGGCACGCGAGCGACTGCCGAACCCGACGCTGGCAGTGACGGATGGTAAGGTCACTATAAAATTCCATCCGTGGTCGATTGAGCAAATTGTCGCCAGCGAACAATCTGAACGGTGACAGTGTGAAGTGACGCGGTGTCTACAGCAAAAAATCGTGACATTCTGTCGTGCCTGCGATGTCAACGGAGAGAAGAATGACTTTACTGGAAGTATGCTGTTACAGCATGGAGTGCGCGCAAGAAGCGCAGCGTAGCGGTGCCGATCGCATTGAGCTTTGCGCCGCGCCGCTGGAAGGCGGCCTGACGCCTTCGCTGGGCGTACTTAAATCGGTTCGTGATACGGTGACCATCCCCGTTCATCCGATTATTCGTCCGCGCGGCGGGGATTTTTGCTACACCGCTGGCGAGTTTGCGGCGATGCTTGATGACGTCATCACGGTACGAGAATTAGGGTTTCCCGGACTGGTGATCGGCATTCTGGATGCCGACGGCCAGATTGATACGGCGCGAATGGAAAAAATTATGGCGGCAGCGGGAACCCTTGCAGTCACTTTTCACCGCGCCTTTGATATGTGCGCCGACCCGCGCCAGGCCTGCTCTGAGCTGTCAGAACTCGGCGTTCAGCGTATCCTG
Organism: Klebsiella sp.; assembly: GCF_027492335.1. NCBI lineage: Bacteria > Pseudomonadati > Pseudomonadota > Gammaproteobacteria > Enterobacterales > Enterobacteriaceae > Klebsiella > Klebsiella sp. Next base: position 64,759 of record NZ_JAPUEW010000041.1, read on the forward strand.
ACATCAGGCCAACAGGCGTCCGCCGAAAAAGGAATTTCATTAATCAGGGAACTTATTTCCCGAAGCGACACTCCAATCATTATGGCTGGTGCGGGAGTCCGCGCCGCCAATTTAGCGGTGTTTTTGCAGGCCGGAATAAAAGAAGTGCACAGCTCGGCAGGTCAGTGGCTACCGTCGCCGATGCGCTTTCGCAACGCCGGATTGTCGATGTCTACGGATGCTGACGCTGATGAATACTTACGCTACGCCGTGAATGGCGAAGCGGTAGCGGAAATGAAGAAAATTATTTCCGCCCAGAGAGATTAAAACCCTAAATAATTCGAGTTGCAGGAAAGCCAACGCGCATGCAACTTGAAGTATGACGGGGATAAACTGTTTTTAGCTGCACATCATGTCGCCCAATATGATGATTGCCCGTACCAGGCCCCTGCCCATTAAACAGGGGCCTTTTTTTATCCTGAGAATGCCTTACCCTGGCTGTTTATCGGCGCGCTTCTTTTTCGCCGCCAGAGACTGTTCTGTTTCAGGCTTGGTCGCAATAATCACCGCGCGTAGCGGGGCGGGGTAGCCTTCAAGTGTTTTGCTGCTGTCGTTCGGGTCGAGGAATTCGGCCAGCGATTCGGTTGTCATCCACTCGGTGCGGCGCTGCTCGTCAGTTGAGGTCACGCATGCATCAACAATGCGCACGTCGATAAACCCGCACTTCTCCAGCCACATCTTCAGCGCGGCGGCAGATGGGATAAAGTAGACGTTACGCATTTGCGCATATCGATCGCCAGGCACCAGAACGGTGTTTTCATCACCTTCAACCACCAACGTTTCAAGCACCAGCTCACCGCCGGGAACCAGCTGATCTTTAAGCTGCCACAGATGATCGAGCGGCGAGCGGCGATGGTAAAGTACGCCCATTGAAAAGACGGTATCAAAGGCGTTCAGCGCCGGAAGTTGCTCAATGCCCAGCGGCAGCAGATGCGCACGCTGGTCGTTGCCCAGCAGCTTGCGTACTGCTTCAAACTGGCAAAGGAACAGCTGCGTTGGGTCGATACCGACCGCCAGATGCGCCCCTGCGCCAATCATACGCCACATATGGTAGCCACTGCCGCAGCCAACATCGAGAATAGTGCGTCCGGTCAGGTCCGAAAGATGCGGCAGCACGCGCTCCCATTTCCAGTCGGACCGCCATTCGGTATCGATATCCACCCCGTAAAGCGAATAAGGCCCTTTACGCCACGGCATCAGGTTTTTAAGCAGGTTTTCAATGCGCAGCCGCTGCCCCTCGCCGAGGGGCGTTTCGCTCTCAGCGGTCACGCTGTGCAACAGATCCAGACGGTAGGGGGCAAATTCAGGCAGAAATTCGACGGCCCGTTCCCATTCACGATATTTACCGTGCAATGATTCACGTTGCCAGGCGGCAACCTGAGCGGGCAGCGTCTCCAGCCAGTGCGACAGCGGGCTTTTGGCAATCAATTGATAAAAGTTGCTGAAATCAATCATGCCTGTTCCCCGGATTTTACGGCGATCAGCGATCCAAAGTTAAAGCACTGGAACCACAGTTCAGCATGTTCGAAACCGGCTTTACGCAGGCGTGCCTTGTGGGTTTCCACGGAATCGGTGAGCATCACGTTTTCCAGCATGCTGCGCTTTTGGCTGATTTCCAGCTCGCTATAACCGTTAGCGCGTTTAAAGTCGTGATGCATGTTAAACAGCAGCTCGCCGACATTGTCATCTTCGAAGCTGAATTTCTCCGACAGCACCAATGCGCCGCCCGGATTCAACCCCTGATAGACCTTATCCAGAATGGCCTGGCGTTCGCCTGGCTCCAGAAACTGAATCGTGAAATTTAGCACCACCATTGAGGCGTTCTCAATAGTGACGTGGCGGATATCGCCTTCAATAACGTCGACTGGCGTCGGTGCTTTATAGGCATCTATATGACGACGGCAGCGCTCGACCATTGCCGGGGAGTTATCGATAGCAACAATTTTACATCCAGAATGTGCAATGTTGCGGCGTATAGACAGCGTCGCCGCACCGAGCGAGCAGCCAAGGTCGTAGACCTGGGTGTCTGGCTGAACGAAGCGCTCAGCCAGCATGCCGATCATCGAAATAATATTGGAATAGCCGGGAACAGAACGCTGGATCATATCCGGGAAGACTTCAGCAACCCGTTCATCAAAGGTCCAGTCGCCGAGGCTGGCAATCGGCGCGGAAAAAAGCGTATCGCGGTGAGACATAACGTTAAACCCGAAAAATCGAAAACGGCGTATTGTGCGCTAACGGACGGAGAAAACCAACTCCCAGGGCATATACCAGAAGTTCGCCAGCACCATCAGCAACAATGAACACCACGTTGCGCTCATCCCGGAACGACGCCAGCGGTACAGGCGGTGATGAAAACCGTAAGAGTGCATCAGGCGTCCGGCAATCAGTAAAATTCCGCAAACGTGAATCATCCAGATCTGTGCACCGTTCATTTCCATAAACAGTAGCAAAATCAGTCCGATGGGAACATATTCGACTGCGTTCCCATGTACGCGGATAGCAACCTGCAGCTCGCTGAAACCGCCGTCGCCGTAGCCGACGCGATATTGTGTTCGCAGGCGAACAACGTCGTAAGAAAACTTAATAAGCAATAACGCACCTAAAACGGCATACAGCGCGCTGACCATATTAAAAACTCCCTTTCATTCCGTCCGGTGGCTCCATTCAGGATAGCAGGATATCAGAAAAGAGTGCTTTGCTGCGGAATTGACGGCGCATCACCTATTTCCGGTAGGGCGGCGCGCAGATCGCTCCACAGGGTATCGACCAGCTCTGGCGCCTGGGTAATGTCTGGGGTGTGGAGGAATAAATACGGCGTTGTTGTTTGCGTCCACTGCGGTAATTTTTGCAACCAGACGCCAAAGAGATCGCGATTTTGAGCCATATCGTCGCTGCCGATAAAACGCACCAGCGGATGATGGGCTGTCACCAGCGCGTGGACGGGAACTTTGGGTTTCTTCTTTTGCGCATCGATCATCGCCGGGCTTCGGGCGATGGCGCTATGAACCGGGCGACTATCGAGGATCACGCGATTGACGCTACGCTGATGTAGTCCGCGATTTAATTGCTGTTCCGCTTCGCCTTTAGCGAAAAACTCTGGATGCCGTACCTCAACGCCGTAAGTGAACGTCTGTGGCAGGCTATCAAGAAAATGCCAGAGGGCGGGAAGATCCCGTGGGCCGAAGGTGGCGGGCAGCTGTAGCCAGTATTGACCGATGCGCGATGCCAGCGGGGCCAGCCGGGTGAAAAATTCATGGCTTAAGTCGTCGCAGTTGCGCAGCGCCGCCTGGTGCGAAATGGTGGCCGGGAACTTAAAGCAAAAGCGAAAGTCATCGTGAGTTTGTTCATACCAGCGGCTGACAATCTCGGCTTTCGGTAAGGCGTACAGGGTGGTGTTGCCCTCCACGCAGTTAAAGTGGCGAGCATACTCTTCAAGGCTGGTGATACCCAGGCGCACCCATTTCGGATGCGCCCATTGGGGAAGCCCAATATAAATCATAAAGCTGAAAGGACTTCCTTGGTGCTGCGCACGCGGGCGATACGCGGGAAAATATTCGTCATGCTGCCCTGGTGCTGGTCAGCGGAGGCTGCGCTGCAGGCGTCTTCGACAATAATCAGATTAAAGCCCAGTTCCCAGGCGTTACGCGCTGTAGATTCGACGCCGATATTGGTCGAAATACCGCACAGAATAATGGTATCGATACCGCGACGGCGGAGCTGTAATTCAAGGTCGGTGCCGTAAAATGCGCCCCACTGGCGTTTAGTGACTTCAATATCGCTATCCTGCTTACCCAGCGCGAGCGGATAGGTCCACCAGTTTTCTGGCAATGCGTGCGCGCCAGCCTGGGCGTCAACAGGCTGCTTCAATGCTTCAGCGAAATCAGCCGACCAGCCAACGCGTACCATAACCACCGGGGAACCCTGCTGGCGGCACTTTTGCGCCAGACGTGCCGCCTGGGCAACCACTTCATCGGCGCGGTGCGGACCACCAGCAAAGGGTAAAATACCTTCTTGCAGGTCGATGATCACCAGCGCGGTATTTTTTGCATTGAGTTCTAACATGATATCCCCGTATCTTCTTTTGTTGTCTGGCCGCTACAATACCGTTGCCGATCCTGCTCAAGGGTAACAAATTTTGTTAATTTTTGTGAGCACAGGCAATAAGCGCACGGCAAAGCAACGTACACGCTGCGCCGGGCTTATCGTACGGCATAATTTCCAGTATAATAGCCGCCTTTTTTCATTCAGTTGTGACATCAGCTAAAGCTGCGACCTCGTCGCCTGCAAAGCAGGCAACAATCCGCCTGCGGCTAAGTTAAGGGATATCTCATGCGTACAGAATATTGCGGACAGCTCCGTCTGTCCCACGTAGGGCAGCAAGTGACTCTGTGTGGTTGGGTCAACCGTCGTCGTGATCTTGGTAGCCTTATCTTTATCGATATGCGTGACCGCGAAGGCATCGTGCAGGTGTTTTTCGATCCGGATCGTGCGGATGCATTAAAGCTGGCCTCCGAACTGCGTAATGAGTTCTGCATCCAGATAACCGGCACCGTGCGTGCGCGTGACGAAAGAAACGTCAACAACGATATGCCAACTGGCGCAATCGAAGTGCTGGCGTCCGATCTGACAATTATCAACCGCTCCGAAGCGCTGCCGCTGGATTCCAACCACGTCAACACCGAAGAAGCGCGTCTGAAATACCGCTATCTGGACCTGCGTCGCCCGGAAATGGCTCAGCGCCTGAAAACACGTGCCAAAATCACCAGCCTCGTACGCCGCTTTATGGACGACCACGGCTTCCTTGATATCGAAACGCCGATGCTGACCAAAGCCACGCCGGAAGGTGCGCGTGACTATCTGGTGCCTTCTCGCGTTCATAAAGGCAAATTCTACGCGCTGCCGCAGTCTCCACAGCTGTTCAAACAGCTGCTGATGATGTCAGGATTCGACCGCTACTATCAGATTGTTAAATGCTTCCGTGACGAAGACCTGCGCGCTGACCGCCAGCCGGAATTCACCCAGATCGACGTCGAAACCTCTTTCATGACCGCCGAGCAGGTGCGTGAAGTGATGGAAGCGCTGGTGCGCAGTCTGTGGAACGACGTGAAAGGCGTGGAGCTGGGTGACTTCCCAATCATGACTTTCGCTGAAGCCGAACGCCGTTATGGTTCAGACAAACCAGACCTGCGTAACCCGATGGAGCTGGTGGACGTTGCAGACCTGCTGAAGTCCGTTGAGTTCGCGGTATTCTCCGATCCGGCAAACGATCCGAAAGGCCGCGTTGCGGCGCTGCGCGTGCCTGGCGGTGCTGCGTTGACCCGTAAGCTAATCGATGAATACGGCAACTTTGTGAAAATCTATGGCGCGAAAGGCCTGGCTTACATCAAAGTGACCGAACGTGCGAAAGGCATGGAAGGCATCAACAGCCCGGTGGCGAAATTCCTGACCGCAGACATCGTTGAAGCGATCCTTGAGCGTACAGGCGCGCAGGATGGCGACATGATCTTCTTCGGCGCGGATAACAAAAAAGTCGTTGCCGATGCGCTGGGTGCGCTGCGTCTGAAGCTGGGTAAAGACCTGAATCTGACTGACGAAGCTAAGTGGGCCCCGCTGTGGGTTATCGACTTTCCGATGTTTGAAGACGACGGTGAAGGCGGCCTGACCGCGATGCACCATCCGTTCACCTCGCCGAAAGATATGTCTGCCGCCGAGCTGAAAGCAGCACCGGAAGACGCTGTTGCTAACGCCTACGATATGGTCATTAACGGCTATGAAGTTGGCGGTGGTTCCGTGCGTATCCACAGCGGTGAAATGCAGCAGACCGTGTTCGGTATTCTGGGCATTAACGAACAAGAGCAGCGCGAGAAGTTTGGCTTCCTGCTGGACGCGTTGAAATACGGTACCCCGCCGCACGCCGGTCTGGCATTTGGTCTTGACCGTTTGACCATGCTGCTGACGGGTACCGATAATATCCGTGACGTTATCGCTTTCCCGAAAACTACCGCAGCTGCCTGCCTGATGACCGAAGCACCAAGTTTCGCGAATCCGGCGTCCTTGGGTGAACTGGGTATTCAGGTTGTGGCGAAAGAGACAAAAGAGTCTCTGGAGAATAAGTAAGATGTCATTCAAGCTGCCCATTTCCGTTCTGGTGGTGATTTATGCCGAAGATACGAAGCGGGTGCTGATGTTGCAGCGTCGCGACGATCCTGCGTTCTGGCAGTCGGTCACCGGCAGCCTGGAAGAGGGTGAAAACGCGTCGCAGGCTGCCGCGCGTGAAGTAATGGAAGAGGTCGCCATTGACGTTGCTTGCGAGCAATTAGCTCTGGTTGACTGTCAGCGCACGGTAGAATTCGAGATATTTTCTCATTTACGTCATCGCTATGCGCCGGGCGTCGAGCGTAATACGGAATTTTGGTTCCGTCTTGCGCTCCCCCATGAACGCCAGATTGTCTTTACGGAACATCTGGATTACCGCTGGGTTGATGCGTCGGAAGCCGCCACGTTGACCAAGTCCTGGAGCAACCGGCAGGCGATTGAAGAATTTGTAATTAACGCCAACTAATTTTCCCCAGAATTTTAGTTATCAGGAAGGCGGCAAGTTGGGACTTCACCCTGAGCTTACTTGAGTAAGTGATGGGTGAGGGCCAATGTAGCCAACGCGCCTGAGGGCTAAAAGGCGACGGAAAAAGGCTTTTTTGGAGATATTATTTTATGGCAGGTCATAGTAAATGGGCCAACACCAAACACCGCAAAGCGGCACAGGATGCCAAGCGCGGTAAGATCTTTACTAAAATCATTCGCGAGCTGGTTACCGCAGCGCGTCTGGGCGGCGGCGATGCGGGTTCTAACCCACGTCTGCGTGCGGCAATCGATAAAGCGCTGGCTAACAACATGACGCGCGACACGCTGAACCGTGCTATCGCACGCGGCGTTGGCGGTGATGATGACGCGAACATGGAAACCATCATTTATGAAGGTTACGGCCCTGGCGGCACCGCGGTTATGGTGGAATGCCTGAGCGACAACCGCAACCGTACCGTTGCTGAAGTGCGTCATGCGTTCACCAAAACCGGTGGCAACCTCGGAACTGACGGTTCGGTCTCTTATCTGTTCAGCAAAAAAGGCGTTATCTCCTTCGAGAAAGGTGACGAAGATGCGATCATGGAAGCTGCCCTGGAAGCAGGCGCAGAAGACGTGGTGACCTATGATGACGGTGCGATTGACGTTTACACTGCCTGGGAAGAGATGGGTGCGGTACGCGATGCGCTGGAAGCTGCGGGCCTGAAAGCAGATGCTGCTGAAGTTTCTATGATCCCGTCAACCAAAGCGGACATGGATGCAGAAACCGCACCGAAACTGCTGCGTCTGATCGATATGCTGGAAGATTGTGACGATGTGCAGGAAGTTTATCATAACGGTGAGATCTCTGATGAGGTCGCCGCAACGCTGTGATACCCGTAATCTTTCAGCCCACAGCGGTGTTGGCTCTCCTCGCTTACCCCGGTCACGTAGTCAATCTACGCTCCCGGGGATGCGCTGCGTGGCCGCCTAGCTGTGAACTGAAATATTTAGGGTCTCACGGGTTAGTTATGACTGGAGGCGCGTGATGGCTATTATTCTCGGTATTGACCCGGGGTCGCGCGTCACTGGTTACGGCGTCATCCGTCAGGTTGGGCGCCAACTGAGCTATCTGGGCAGTGGCTGCATTCGCACGAAAGTGGATGATTTACCGTCCCGCCTGAAGCTTATCTATGCGGGCGTCACTGAAATTATCACCCAGTTCCAGCCGGACTATTTCGCCATCGAACAAGTCTTTATGGCGAAGAACGCCGACTCGGCGCTAAAGCTCGGTCAGGCCCGTGGGGTGGCGATTGTCGCCGCGACAAATCAGGACCTGCCAGTGTTTGAGTACGCAGCCAGGCAGGTGAAGCAGACCGTTGTCGGCATTGGCAGCGCGGAAAAAAGCCAGGTGCAGCACATGGTGCGCACGCTGCTCAAGCTTCCGGCTAATCCGCAGGCCGATGCGGCAGATGCTTTGGCTATTGCTATTACCCACTGCCACGTCAGCCAGAACGTCGCCCAGATAGGCGAAAGCCGTCTGAATCTGGCGCGTGGACGGTTACGCTAATCTATACCGCCTCGGCGACTGCTGGCTGAGGCGTTTCTACTCCATTCGCTGAAATTAACTCTAAATTTGGATGCAGCCAGAGGCTGGCCGGAGTGACCGTTTTTCGTTCCCACGGAATAGAACCTAAAAACCAAAACTTCCAGAATCGTAATTTTGCTTCCGGGTTACTGCGCAGCAGTTGTTCAAACGTTTCGACATTGCCCACCGGAATACATAACGCATCTTTATAAATATCAAACACAAATTTTGAACAGAACTGACGCGATGAATCGTATTTAAACCCGGTGTGATAAAGCTTATGCAGACGTGAGGGCACTTGTTCCATGAGCGAGAGTTTTTGCTCAGTGGTTAAACCGCCGCGCAGACGGCGAACAGCGTAACTATGGTTGGTTGAGCGGTGAATAAACTGCGTTAGGGTGGTTACTCCCGAAAGTGGGACCCGACTTTCCGCCACCAGGTAATCATCACCATTATGACCAATGATAATACCCACATGGTTACACCAGCACTGAGAGGCCGTTGATATTTGGCCAAATAATGCCGTGCCAATACAGGTGAAAACAATATCTCCGGTTTCATATTTAACGGAGGAATCAATAAGCATTTTGTCATTCCTTTGGGTTTATATAATGAGCAAGGTATCCACTATCATATCCTGACCTTTCGTCATTGATGGAAAAGTATTAGTAAAGATTTGATAAGTAAAATGTCATGGCTTAGGTTAATTAACCTCCGTAAAAGGTGGAGTCGCGAACACCATTTTTCTCGTGATGCATAAAAAGAAATGCGTTGAAAATAATAAATACCGTCTCTTGACTGTTATCGATATAAATCCAGAGTCTTTTTGGAATGAAAAATATTCGGAATGTAAGAGAATCACAAATGACGGAAGGATTATTTTGCATGAGGTTAAAAAAGCGTTACAGGGCTAGCTGTGTTCAGGTAAAGCGGTTTTCGGATCGCAGATGTTAGGAGATAACGCGTTTTTCATCTGGATATCTATCCAGCCTTTTTTTATGATACTGCATTAGACTTTCAGCCCTTAATCCAGGAGCTCCATGTGATAGGCAGACTCAGAGGCATCATTCTCGAAAAACAACCCCCGCTGGTTTTACTCGAAACGGGAGGCGTAGGCTATGAGGTTCACATGCCGATGACCTGCTTTTATGAGCTGCCGGATGTGGGCAACGAGGCGATAATTTTTACCCATTTTATCGTCCGTGAAGATGCTCAACTGCTGTTTGGTTTCAATAACAAACAGGAGCGCACGCTGTTTAAAGAGCTGATTAAGACCAACGGCGTTGGTCCGAAACTAGCGCTGGCAATCCTCTCTGGCATGTCGGCACAGCAGTTTGTTAATGCCGTTGAACGCGAAGAGCTGGCCGCGCTGGTGAAACTGCCGGGAATCGGTAAGAAAACCGCAGAACGACTGATCGTCGAAATGAAGGACCGCTTTAAAGGGTTACATGGCGATCTGTTCACTCCGGCGGCCGATCTGGTACTGACATCGCCCGCAGGTCCGGCTGACGATGATGCAGAACAGGAAGCGGTTGCTGCGCTGGTGGCGCTGGGCTATAAACCTCAAGAGGCCAGCCGAATGATAAGCAAAATCGTTCGTCCGGATACTAATAGTGAAACGCTAATTCGCGAAGCGCTACGCGCTGCGCTGTGAGGTAAGGGATGATTGAAGCTGACAGGCTGGTATCGGCGGACAGCACCGGTTTTGAAGAAGCGGCTGACCGTGCAATCCGTCCTAAAATGCTGGCCGAATATGTGGGCCAGCCACACGTCCGCTCGCAAATGGAGATTTTTATCCAGGCGGCGAAACTGCGCGGTGATGCGCTCGATCACCTGCTGATTTTTGGTCCTCCAGGGCTTGGGAAAACCACGCTGGCGAACATTGTTGCCAACGAAATGGGCGTAAATCTGCGCACCACTTCCGGCCCGGTACTGGAAAAGGCGGGCGATCTGGCGGCGATGCTGACCAACCTTGAACCGCACGATGTCTTGTTTATCGATGAGATCCACCGCCTTTCGCCGGTCGTTGAAGAAGTGTTATATCCGGCAATGGAAGATTATCAGTTGGATATCATGATTGGCGAAGGACCGGCGGCTCGTTCAATAAAAATCGATCTGCCACCGTTTACTCTGATTGGTGCTACCACCCGCGCCGGTTCATTGACTTCTCCGTTACGTGACCGTTTTGGTATTGTGCAACGCCTGGAGTTTTATCAGGTGCCTGACCTGCAATATATCGTCGGGCGCAGCGCTCGCTTTATGGGGCTGGAGATGAGCGAGGAGGGGGCGCTGGAAGTCGCGCGCCGCGCGCGCGGTACGCCGCGTATTGCCAACCGCCTGCTCAGGCGCGTACGCGATTATGCCGAAGTGAAGCATGACGGTACCATTTCGGTAGAGATTGCCGCGAAGGCGCTGGATATGCTTAACGTGGATGCCGAAGGCTTCGATTATATGGACCGTAAGCTGCTGTTGGCGGTAATCGACAAATTCTTCGGCGGGCCGGTTGGGCTGGATAACCTGGCTGCGGCGATAGGGGAAGAGCGGGAAACCATTGAAGATGTGCTGGAGCCGTATCTGATCCAGCAGGGCTTTTTACAGCGTACACCGCGCGGGCGGATGGCGACGGTGCGGGCCTGGAATCACTTTGGTATCACGCCGCCGGAAATGCCGTAATCGTTGCCCGGGCGATGCCCGGACAACGGGTTTGCGGCTATGCTTGCAGGTCAGGTTGCGGATTTTTTGCTCATACTGATAATAAACAATAGCGCAGCGCACAGCACCACCGAAGGCCCTGCCGGGGTATCGTAGAAAGCCGAGAAGGTCAATCCACCCGTTACTGCAATGATCCCTACACCAACCGCCACGCCTGCCATTTGCTCCGGCGTGTGGGCAAAGCGACGAGCCGTCGCTGCGGGGATAATCAACAGCGAAGTGATAATCAGCGCCCCAACAAACTTCATCGCGACGCCAATGGTCAGTGCGGTGACCAGCATTAAAAGCAACTTCACCCGCTGTAGCTTAACGCCATCAACAAAAGCCAGATCCGGGCTAATAGTCATCGACAGCAGGTTGCGCCATTGCCAGAGCAGAATCGCCAGCACGATAACGACGCCGATAGCGATTGAAATCAAATCTTCAGGCGTCACTGCCAGCAGATCGCCAAACAGGTAGGCCATCAGGTCAACGCGCACGTTCGACATCAGGCTGACAACCACCAGACCCAGCGACAGCGCGCTGTGCGCCATAATCCCCAATAGAGTATCTATTGCCAGGTGAGGGCGTTTCTCTAGCCATACCAGGCCGCCCGCCAGCAGTAACGTCACAACGATAACCGCATAGAAAGGGTTGACGTTCAGCAGTAAACCAAAAGCGACCCCGAGCAGAGAGGCGTGAGCAAGGGTATCGCCGAAGTAGGACATGCGGCGCCACACGACGAACGAACCGAGCGGGCCTGCCGCACAGGCGAGCATAACGCCGGCCAGCCAGCCGGGTAAGAGTAATTCAATCATCAGCGGTCATTTCCCCGACGCAGTACAATCCGCCCCTGCAGGTCGTGGCGGTGATTATGATTATGACGATAAATTCCCAGCTGTTCCGCGCCGCGCTGGCCGAACATTGAGATAAATTCTGGATGCATGGAGACCACTTCTGGCGCGCCGGAGCAGCAGATATGTTGGTTTAGACACAGTACTTCATCGGTTTTCGCCATTACCAGATGCAGGTCGTGGGAAACCATCAGCACGGCGCAGTTAAGCTCCTGGCGCAGTTGGTTAATCAGATCATAGAGCGCCACCTGGCCGTTGACGTCGACGCCCTGGGTCGGCTCGTCGAGCACCAACAGTTGCGGTTGATTGAGTAAAGAGCGAGCCAACAAGACGCGCTGCGTTTCTCCGCCGGAGAGTTTTTGCATTGGAGCGTCAATCAGATGGCCTGCCTGAACGCGTTTTAGCGCGGGCAGAATGTCCCGTTTATGGGTACCCGGACGCAGGCGCATAAAACGGTTGACGGTCAGCGGCATGGTGGCATCAAGGTGCAGCTTTTGCGGGACATAGCCGATACGCAGATGACCATCCTGTTTGATAACACCGTCAGTTGGTGCTACCAGACCAAGAACAACTCGCACAAGGGTGGATTTGCCAGCACCATTAGGGCCCAGCAAGGTTAAAATTTTGCCTGGCTTTAAGGTAAGTGAAATGTCAGACAGCACGCGCCTTTGGCCGAAGACCACCGAGACGTTTTCCAGAGTGATTAGATTTGTCATGTCAAATTAAGGGTTGCACAAGCGAGTGAATGTTATAATATCACATCTTTCTCATTCATTACGATGATTAGACTCATTATGTTACATAAAAATACGCTTCTTTGCGCTGGACTTAGCGCCGCTTTTTTGTTCGCTCATTCACCGTTGGTAAATGCCGCAGTTGTCACCTCGCTTAAACCGCTGGGCTTTATCGCTTCAGCCATCGCCGATGGCGTAACGGATACCCAGGTTTTGCTGCCCGATGGGGCCTCAGAGCATGATTATTCACTGCGTCCATCAGATGCAAAACGCTTACAGAACGCAGACTTAGTTGTCTGGATTGGTCCTGAGATGGAAGCGTTTATGGATAAGTCAACGCAAAGCATTGCGTCGAACAAAAAGGTGACGATTGCCGAGCTTGACGGCGTGAAACCGTTACTCATGAAAGGGGCCGACGATGATGATGACCACCATGGCCACGATCATGGTGCCGGGGAAAATAGTGACGATGATCACCATCATGGCATCTATAACATGCATCTATGGCTTTCCCCAGAGATAGCGCGGCTGTCGGCGGTTGCAATCCACGATAAATTATTGGAACTTATGCCGCAGAGTCGAGCCAAACTTGACGCCAACCTGAAGGATTTTGAGGCAAAATTAGCCGCAACCGACAAACAGGTGGGGACCGAGCTCGCACCGCTGAAAGGGAAGGGATATTTCGTTTTTCATGATGCTTATGGCTACTTTGAAAAACACTACGGTTTGACCTCATTGGGCCACTTTACCGTCAACCCTGAAATACAGCCTGGTGCGCAGCGTTTACACGAAATCAGAACACAGTTGGTTGAGCAAAAAGCAACTTGCGTTTTTGCTGAGCCACAGTTCAGGCCAGCGGTTATAGAAGCTGTCTCCAGGGGAACATCCGTGCGCATGGGAACCCTGGATCCACTTGGAATCGGAATTAAGCTGGGTAAAGAAAGTTATCCGCAATTCCTGAGCCAAATGGCGAATCAGTATTCAAGCTGCCTGAAAGGAGAATAACGAGGAAGTGAATACGTGCAACAGATAGCCCGCGCTGTCACTCAGGCATTTAACAATCTGCCCCGACCTCATCGCGTTATGCTGGGGTCACTTAGCGTTCTTACCTTAGCGGTCGCCGTCTGGCGACCCTATATCTATCACCATCCAGAATCCTCGCCTATTGTCCGAACTATCGAGCTGGAGAAGAGCGAGATTCGCTCATTGCTGCCGGAAGCCTCAGAACCCATTGATCAGGCGGCGCAGGAAGAAGAAGCCATCCCACAAGATGAACTGGATGATAAAGCGGATAGCGATTCTGGCGGTCACGAGTACGTGGTATCAACAGGCGACACGCTCAGCAGCATTCTTAACCAGTACGGCATTGATATGGGCGATATCGCGCGGCTTTCCTCGGCAGATAAGGAACTGCGTAATCTGAAAATCGGCCAGCAACTCTCCTGGACTCTGACGGCGGATGGCGATTTGCAAAGCCTGACGTGGGAGATGTCGCGCCGTGAAACCCGAACCTACGACCGGGTGGCCAACGGTTTCAAAATGAGCAGCGAGCTGCAAAAAGGCGATTGGGTCAACAATGTACTGAAAGGTACCGTTGGCGGCAGCTTCGTCTCCAGCGCCCGCGATGCTGGCCTCACCAGCACCGAAATTAGCGCGGTCATCAAAGCCATGCAGTGGCAAATGGATTTCCGTAAGCTGAAAAAGGGTGATGAATTTTCGGTCCTGATGTCGCGTGAAATGCTTGATGGCAAACGCGAGCAGAGCCAACTGCTTGGCGTACGTTTGCGTTCCGATGGCAAAGATTACTTCGCGATTCGCGCCGAAGATGGCAAATTCTATGACCGCAACGGCACTGGGCTGGCAAAAGGCTTTATGCGCTTCCCGACCACACGCCAGTTCCGCGTTTCATCGAACTTTAATCCGCGTCGTCTTAACCCGGTTACCGGTCGTGTCGCCCCACATCGCGGTGTTGATTTTGCTATGCCGCAGGGGACGCCGGTGCTGTCGGTGGGTGATGGTGAAGTGGTGGTGGCTAAACGCAGCGGCGCAGCAGGTTACTACGTTGCCGTTCGTCACGGGCGGACCTATACCACGCGCTATATGCACTTGCGGAAGCTGCTGGTGAAACCAGGCCAGAAGGTGAAACGCGGCGACCGCATTGCGCTGTCGGGCAATACCGGGCGTTCTACCGGCCCGCATCTGCACTATGAAGTGTGGATTAACCAGCAAGCGGTTAACCCGTTGACAGCGAAACTGCCGCGTACAGAAGGGCTTAGCGGTTCCGACCGTAAGGATTATCTGGCGCAGGCAAAAGAGGTTATCCCACAGCTTCGCTTTGACTAACAACCCACCAGTTGAAGCCGGTGCCCATAGCGCGCCGGCTTTTTCTTTTGTACGTTACCCAACGTATCGCTAAACTAAGCCATTATCTTTATTGAGCGGAACTTCTGCGGATTGGGCATGGAAACGAAAAAAAATAATAGTGAGTTTATTCCAACGTTTGAAAAATCCTTTTTACTGCCGCGCTATTGGGGCGCCTGGCTGGGGGTTTTCGCATTCGCCGGTATTGCCCTGACGCCCGCCTCGTTCCGCGACCCTATTCTGGGCAAGCTGGGCCGTTTTGTCGGTCGACTCGCAAAGAGTTCTCGCCGCCGGGCACAGATCAATCTGCTGTACTGTTTCCCGGAAAAGAGCGAGCAGGAACGCGAAGAAATTATTGATCAGATGTATGCGTCTGCGCCGCAGGCGATGGTGATGATGGCTGAACTGGGTCTGCGTGACCCGCAGCGTATTCTTTCCCGCGTCGACTGGCAGGGCAAAGAGATCATCGACGAGATGCAGCGCAATAACGAGAAAGTGATCTTTCTGGTACCTCATGCCTGGGGTGTCGATATTCCAGCGATGCTGATGGCTTCCGGTGGGCAAAAAATGGCGGCGATGTTCCATAATCAGGGCAACCCGGTATTTGATTACGTCTGGAACACCGTACGCCGTCGTTTTGGTGGACGAATGCATGCGCGTAATGATGGCATTAAGCCGTTTATTCAGTCGGTCCGTCAGGGCTACTGGGGCTACTACTTGCCGGATCAGGACCACGGTGCTGAGCACAGCGAGTTTGTCGATTTCTTTGCCACTTATAAAGCGACGCTACCGGCGATTGGTCGTTTAATGAAAGTGTGCCGCGCCCGCGTTGTGCCGCTGTTCCCGGTTTATGATGGTAAAACGCATCGTCTAACGGTACTGGTGCGCCCGCCAATGGACGACCTGCTGGAGGCGGACGACAACACTATCGCCCGGCGGATGAACGAAGAAGTCGAAATTTTCGTCAAGCCCAATACCGAGCAGTACACCTGGATCCTTAAGCTGCTGAAAACCCGTAAGCCGGGCGAAATTGAGCCATATAAGCGCAAAGAGCTGTACCCGAAAAAGAAGTAATCCGCGTTTACGCGCCACGGACGAAAAAAAACCTGCCAGCGAACGCTGGCAGGTTTTTTTATGGCAGAGAAAATTACTCGACGGTCAGAATACGGGTGGTGTTGGTGGTACCGATGGTGCTCATTACATCACCCTGGGTCACGATAACCAGGTCGCCAGTGACCAGATAGCCTTTATCGCGCAGCAGATTCACTGCGTCATGGGCTGCGGCGACGCCATCACTTTCGCTGTCGAAATGAACCGGGGTCACGCCGCGGTACAGTGCCGTCAGGTTCAACGTGCGTTCATGACGAGACAGCGCAAAAATCGGCAGGCCGGAACTGATGCGCGAGGTCATCAGTGCGGTACGGCCAGATTCGGTCATGGTGATAATGGCGGTGACGCCTTTCAGGTGGTTGGCCGCATACATTGCTGACATCGCAATGGCTTCTTCCACATTGTCGAACTGGATGTCCAGACGGTGTTTAGAAACGTTGAGGCTAGGGATTTTTTCCGCACCGACGCAGACGCGGGCCATCGCGGCAACGGTCTCTGACGGGTACTGGCCTGCGGCAGTTTCTGCTGACAGCATTACGGCGTCGGTCCCATCCAGCACGGCGTTCGCCACGTCCATAACTTCAGCGCGGGTTGGCATCGGGTTGGTGATCATTGACTCCATCATCTGAGTCGCGGTAATGACTGAGCGGTTCAACTGACGAGCACGGCGGATCAATGCTTTCTGAATGCCGACCAGCTCCGGATCGCCAATTTCTACGCCGAGATCGCCACGGGCGACCATCACGACATCGGATGCCAGAATCACATCATCCATTGCGTCCTGGCTGCAAACCGCTTCCGCACGTTCTACTTTGGCAACGATTTTTGCGTCGCAGCCGGCATCGCGCGCCAGGCGACGGGCGTAGTTCAGGTCTTCGCCGCAGCGCGGGAAGGAGACGGCCAGGTAATCAACGCCAATTTTTGCGGCGGTAATAATATCGGCTTTGTCTTTATCCGTCAGCGCTTCTGCTGAGAGGCCGCCGCCGAGTTTGTTGATGCCTTTGTTGTTGGACAACGGCCCGCCAACGGTGACTTCTGTGAACACTTTCAGACCCTGCACTTCAAGCACTTTCAGCTGTACGCGCCCATCATCCAGCAGCAAGATATCGCCCGGAACCACATCAGCCGGCAGGCCTTTATAATCGATACCGACTTTCTCTTTGTCGCCTTCACCTTTACCCAGGTTAGCGTCAAGCAGGAATTTATCGCCGATATTGAGGAAGATTTTGCCTTCTTTGAAGGTAGATACGCGGATTTTCGGACCCTGTAGGTCTCCGAGAATCGCAACATGACGACCCAGTTTTGCCGCAATCTCACGAACCTTATCCGCACGGATTTGGTGATCTTCCGCGGTACCGTGAGAGAAGTTCATACGTACCACGTTAGCGCCAGCGGCGATAACCTTCTCAAGGTTGTTGTCGCGATCGGTTGCCGGGCCTAAGGTGGTAACGATTTTGGTTCTGCGAAGCCTTCTGGACATGTAATACTCCGTTGACTGAAACAACTTTGGTGTTGCGTGAACATGGATTCGGTAGCGCCAGCGAGCAAAGTTGCTATGCCAGAACATTACCGACGGTGTAATAGGTTACTGCTTCGTTTCTACTTTTATTGGTCATTGCTGTGTACACTGAGCTCTTTATCAAAGCGCGATTCCTTGAGCGCTTCCTTGACCCTCTTCAAGTTATCTCTGAATTTTGCGCCACGACGCAGGGTAAAGCCGGTTGCCAGCACGTCAATCACCGTCAACTGCGCCAGCCGGGAGACCATCGGCATATAGATATCGGTATCTTCCGGGACATCAAGCGTAATGGCTAACGTTGACTCGCGAGAGAGCGGCGTGCCAGGTGAGGTAATAGCGATCACCATAGCATCGTTTTCACGGGCTAGCTGCGCCAGCTCCACCAGGCTTTTGGTCCGACCTGTGTGCGAGATAATCACCACGACGTCGTCGTCATTACAGTTCATACAACTCATGCGTTGCAGAACAATGTCGTCGGAGTAAATGACCGGTACGTTGAAGCGGAAAAATTTGTTCATCGCATCGTGAGCGACGGCGGCTGAAGAGCCGAGGCCAAAAAAGGCGATTTTTTTGGCCTGTGTTAACAGATCGACCGCACGATTGATGGCCGACATGTCGAGAGAATGGTGGACCTGATCTAAACTGGCCATTGCCGATTCAAAAATCTTCCCCGTGTAGGCCTCTACGCTGTCGTCTTCATCGACGTTGCGGTTAACATAGAGTGTCCCGTGTGCCAGGCTTTGGGCCAGATGCAGTTTGAAATCCGGGAAACCACGGGTCTCCAGACTGCGGCAAAAACGGTTAACGGTCGGCTCACTAACGCCAGCTTCAAGGGCCAGGGCCGCGATGCTCGAATGAATGGCCTGCGCGGGGGTTGCAAGGATGACTTCCGCCACTTTGCGTTCAGATTTGCTAAGGTGTTCCAGTCGGGACTGGATTTTTTCCAGCATGTTCATTATTAACAAGGCGCTCATCAATGGAAACGATTTCATTAATGGGTGAAATCATCAGGCGTTTTAGCAAGAATATACCTCTCCGTAGTTGGAAACGGTGAGGAATGACCTTAAAAAATGTTGTTTTTTTTCATTACATGATCAGAGTCGTATTTTAGTAACTGAGAATCGGTCGAAACAACGAACAATATTAGCCGGATGCCCAAAATGTGGCCCTGTATTTTTCCCCCTGTGCGATTTAGCCGCGGGAACCGGGGCTGAGGGTTTCGGGAAATTCGTAAACACAGTACGATGCAGTGAAAGAAAATTACAAATATAGCCTGGCACAAGCACCAGTCTATCAACTAAGGAGAATGACATGGCGGTAACGCAAACGGCCCAGGCATGCGATCTGGTCATTTTCGGCGCGAAGGGTGACCTGGCGCGACGTAAATTGCTGCCTTCCCTGTATCAGCTTGAGAAAGCTGGCCAGCTTCACCCTGACACTCGCATCATCGGTGTTGGGCGTGCCGACTGGGATAAAGACGCTTACACCAAGGTAGTACGTGAAGCGATGGAAACCTTCATGAAGGAAAAAATTGATGAAGGTTTGTGGGATACCCTGAGCGGGCGTCTGAACTTTTGTAACCTTGATGTCAACGACACCAAAGCGTTTACCCGCCTGGGTAAAATGCTCGACCAGAAAGAGCGGGTCACCATCAACTACTTCGCCATGCCGCCAAGTACGTTTGGCGCGATTTGCAAAGGACTGGGCGAAGCGAAACTGAACGCCAAACCGGCGCGGGTAGTGATGGAAAAACCGTTGGGTACCTCCCTTGAAACCTCCCGCGAGATCAACGATCAGGTCGGTGAGTTTTTCGAAGAGTGCCAGGTCTACCGTATCGACCACTATCTGGGTAAAGAGACGGTGCTGAACCTGCTGGCGCTGCGCTTTGCTAACTCGCTGTTTGTGAATAACTGGGATAGTCGCACTATCGATCACGTTGAGATCACGGTAGCGGAAGAGGTGGGTATTGAAGGCCGTTGGGGCTACTTCGATCAGGCTGGGCAGATGCGCGATATGATCCAGAACCACCTGTTGCAAATTCTGTGCATGATTGCGATGTCGCCGCCGTCGGACCTGAGCGCTGACAGCATCCGCGATGAGAAAGTAAAAGTGCTGAAGTCTCTGCGCCGTATCGACCGCACCAATGTGCGTGAAAAAACGGTACGCGGCCAGTACTCTGCCGGCTTTGCGCAAGGCAAAAAAGTGCCGGGCTACCTTGAAGAAGAAGGCGCGAATAAAGCCAGCCATACCGAGACCTTTGTGGCTATCCGCGTGGATATCGACAACTGGCGGTGGGCGGGCGTGCCGTTCTACCTACGTACTGGTAAACGTCTGCCGACCAAGTGTTCTGAAGTCGTGGTTTACTTTAAAACACCAGAACTGAACCTGTTTAAAGAGACATGGCAAGAACTGCCGCAGAACAAATTGACCATTCGTCTGCAGCCTGACGAAGGAGTCGATATTCAGGTACTGAACAAGGTTCCTGGGCTTGATCACAAGCACAACCTACAGATCACCAAGCTGGATCTGAGCTACTCAGAAACCTTTAATCAGACGCATCTGGCGGATGCTTATGAGCGTTTGTTGCTGGAAACCATGCGCGGTATTCAGGCGTTGTTCGTGCGTCGCGATGAAGTGGAAGAGGCGTGGAAGTGGGTTGACTCCATTACCGAAGCCTGGGCTGCCGATCGTGATGCGCCGAAGCCTTACCAGGCGGGTACCTGGGGGCCGGTTGCCTCCGTGGCGATGATCACCCGCGATGGCCGTTCATGGAACGAGTTTGAGTAACCGAAAGACTAATCCGGTTGAGTTATTTTACCGGTAACATGATCTGACGCAGAAAGTCGCGTAATTTTTAATCTTTTAAGCTCCGGGAGGATTCACCCCCGGAGCTTTTTTTATTACACTGCACTCAGTATTTTGCCCCTGAGCCCCGGTACTGGTGCCTTAAGCATCAAGAGACATCGTCAGAACGCTGTGGCCGGACAGATGAAATTTGAGGAGCCTTTATGAATTCTGAAATGTTACGGGTAACAAATCGCATTATTGAACGGTCACGCGACACCCGCAGCGCCTACCTCGCACGGATTAACCAGGCCAAAACCGACACCGTCCATCGTGCCCAACTGGCCTGCGGTAACCTGGCACACGGCTTCGCCGCCTGTCAGGCGGATGATAAAGCTTCACTGAAAAGCATGCTGCGCAATAACATCGCCATCATCACCTCTTATAACGACATGCTGTCCGCCCACCAACCCTATGAATATTATCCGGATATCATCCGTAAAGCGTTGCACTCAGCTAATGCGGTTGGCCAGGTGGCGGGTGGCGTTCCGGCGATGTGCGATGGCGTGACGCAGGGGCAGGACGGGATGGAGCTGTCGCTGCTAAGCCGCGAAGTTATCGCCATGTCTGCCGCGATCGGCCTGTCGCATAATATGTTTGACGGCGCACTGTACCTGGGGGTTTGCGACAAAATTGTTCCTGGCCTGACCATGGCAGCGCTTGCATTTGGTCATTTGCCGTCCATCTTTATTCCGTCCGGTCCGATGGCCAGCGGTCTGGCGAACAAAGAGAAAGTACGCATCCGTCAGCTGTACGCGGAAGGGAAAGTCGACCGCATGGCGCTGCTGGAGTCTGAAGCCGCCTCTTACCATGCGCCGGGCACTTGCACCTTCTACGGCACCGCCAATACCAACCAGATGGTGGTTGAGTTTATGGGGATGCAATTGCCGGGATCATCATTCGTACATCCGGATGCGCCGCTGCGTGAAGTATTAACCGCTGCTGCTGCCCGTCAGGTAACCCGCCTGACCGGTAACGGTAATGAGTGGATGCCGCTGGGCAAAATGTTTGACGAAAAAGTGGTGGTTAATGGGATTGTGGCGCTACTGGCGACCGGTGGCTCCACCAACCATACCATGCACCTGGTGGCGATGGCGCGTGCGGCGGGGATCATCATCAACTGGGATGATTTTTCTGACCTCTCAGACGTGGTACCGCTGCTGGCGCGTCTTTACCCGAACGGCCCGGCGGATATCAACCACTTCCAGGCGGCGGGCGGCGTACCGGTATTGGTACGCGAGCTGATGAAAGGTGGCCTGTTGCACGAAGACGTTAACACCGTGGCCGGTTTTGGTCTCTCTCGCTACACCATGGAACCGTGGCTGAATAATGGCGAGCTTGACTGGCGCGAAGGGGCGACCGCGCCGCTGGACGACCAGGTTATTGCCACCTTTGACAAACCGTTCTCTCGCCATGGTGGCACTAAAGTGCTGAGCGGCAATCTTGGTCGCGCGGTGATGAAAACTTCCGCTGTACCGGCAGAAAACCAGATTATTGAAGCGCCGGCGATTGTGTTTGAGAGTCAGCACGACGTGCTACCAGCCTTTGAAGCTGGGCTGCTGGACAAAGATTGCGTGGTAGTGGTTCGTCATCAAGGGCCAAAAGCGAACGGCATGCCAGAATTACATAAACTTATGCCGCCACTTGGTGTATTATTGGACCGCCGTTTCAAAATTGCGCTGGTGACCGATGGTCGACTATCCGGCGCATCAGGTAAAGTTCCATCAGCAATCCACGTGACGCCTGAAGCTTACGATGGTGGTCTGCTGGCGAAGGTGCGTGATGGCGATATCATCCGCGTCAATGGCCAGACCGGCGAACTTACGCTGCTGGTGGATGAGGCTGAACTGGCTGCGCGTCAGCCGCATATTCCTGACCTGAGCGGTTCGCGTGTGGGAACCGGCCGGGAAATGTTTGCTGCGCTGCGTGAGAAACTCTCCGGAGCGGAACAGGGCGCAACCTGCATCAATTTTTAAGACGATTCGATTTATAGATCTGGCGAGAGAAAATCTGATGAAAAACTGGAAAACAACTGCAGAAGCAATCCTCACCTCCGGCCCGGTTGTACCGGTAATCGTGGTGAAAAAGCTGGAACACGCTGTGCCGATGGCGAAAGCGCTGGTTGCAGGTGGCGTACGCGTACTGGAAGTGACTCTGCGTACCGACTGCGCAATGGACGCTATCCGTGCGATCGCTAAAGAAGTCCCGGAAGCGATTGTTGGTGCGGGTACCGTCACTAACGTTGAGCAACTGAAAGAAGTCACCGAAGCTGGCGCGCAGTTTGCCATCAGCCCGGGCCTGACCGAATCCCTGCTGAAAGCGGCGACCGGCGAAGGCACCATTCCGCTGATCCCGGGGATCAGCACCGTATCCGAGCTGATGCTGGGTATGCAGTATGGCCTGAAAGAGTTCAAATTCTTCCCGGCTGAAGCTAACGGTGGCGTGAAAGCGCTGCAGGCAATTGGCGGCCCGTTCGCGCACATTCGTTTCTGCCCGACTGGCGGCATTTCTCCGGCTAACTATCGCGATTATCTGGCGCTGAACAGCGTGCTGTGCATCGGTGGTTCATGGCTGGTGCCAGCGGATGCGCTGGAAGCTGGTGATTACGACCGTATCACCAAACTGGCTCGTGAAGCGGTAGAAGGCGCGAAGTAATCTTCGCGCTTTAAACTGAGGCCCGGTCAGCACAAAGCTACCGGGCTTTTATATTTTATCCTGTCACCACGACCGCCGCTGCCGCCGTTTTGGCGCGCGCAACCGCTTCATCAACGCTATCTGCTACCGCCAGAGTCACGCCCAGTCGACGCGAACCGTCAATTTCCGGCTTGCCAAACAGACGCAGTTGCAGACCTGCGCCAACCGCCGCCTGGATATTACTGAAGGTAACGTTCTGGCTACTTAACTGCGGCAGGATCACTGCCGAGGCCGCCGGGCCGTACTGGCGGATTGCGCCAATCGGTAGGCCGAGGAAGGCGCGAACGTGCAGGGCGAACTCTGATAAATCCTGCGAAATCAGCGTGACCATGCCGGTGTCGTGCGGGCGTGGTGAGACTTCGCTAAAAATCACATCATCCCCGCAGACAAATAGCTCGACGCCGAACAGGCCGTGACCGCCCAGAGCCAGCACCACTTCGCGGGCTATTTCCTGCGCACGCTCCAGCGCCAAATCGCTCATCTGCTGTGGCTGCCAGGATTCACGATAGTCGCCATCTTCCTGACGATGACCGACCGGCGCGCAGAAATGTACGCCATCCACGGCGCTCACGGTCAGCAGGGTAATTTCAAAATCAAAATTCACCACGCCTTCAACAATAACGCGACCGGCTCCGGCGCGCCCGCCTTGCTGTGCATACTGCCAGGCTTCAGCCAGCTGTTCACTGGAGCGAATAAAGCTCTGACCTTTGCCGGAAGAACTCATCACCGGCTTGACGATGCACGGCAGGCCGATCCCTGCGACAGCTTCACGAAACGCCGCTTCGCTATCGGCAAAACGATAGGCTGAGGTCGGTAGTTTCAGCTCTTCGGCAGCCAGGCGACGGATTCCCTCGCGGTTCATGGTGAGCTTCGCCGCCCGCGCGGTAGGGACGACCTTCTGCCCAGCTTGCTCCAGCGCCACCAGGGTATCGGTGGCGATAGCTTCAATTTCCGGTACGATGAAGTCAGGTTTTTCCTGTTCGATTAGCGCCTGCAAGGTTTCGCCGTGCAGCATATTGATGACATATGAACGGTGCGCTACCTGCATCGCTGGCGCGTCCGGGTAACGGTCGACGGCGATGGTTTCAATCCCCAGGCGCTGGCATTCGATAGCCACTTCTTTACCCAGTTCGCCGGACCCCAACAGCATTACCTTTGTTGCCGCAGGGCGCAGCGCCGTGCCTAATACAGTCATAACTCTCTTCCGCAGTAAAAAAACATGCGCCGCATTATAAACGAAAACGTTTGCGTCTGTCTTTATATGCGTAATTTGAGTTCAGCGTGAAAATTTGTTATACTGTATAAAAATACAGTGCAAAGAGGCTGCATCATGGCGGTTGAAATTAAATATGTGGTGATTCGCGAAGGTGAGGAAAAAATGTCTTTTGCCAGCAAAAAAGAGGCCGATGCTTACGACAAAATGCTCGATCTGGCGGAAGTGCTCAACGACTGGCTAGTTGACTGTCCGCTGACGCTTGATGAAACCCAGCGCGATAGCATGTCAATGTGGCTGGCTGAGCGCAAAGAGACCTTAAATCATATTCTGCGGTCCGGGAAACTACCGGAAGCCGAGAGCAGCGCTGATGAACAACACGTCCAGGAGGAGGTGGTTGAGGATAATGCCGACGCCGTCTCTGAAGCAGCAGCTGAAGTTCCGGCTAAACCGCGTAAAGTAAAAGCCGCCTGAGTGTGCTCTCTGCCGCCGGGTTCCCTGGCGGCAAAAATCCGCTTAAGCCCCTTTCTGAGGCTAAATTTGCGCTTCTTTAGCAGTCCATAACATTTCCTGACATCGCGTAGTTTAGGCTGGTGGTATCGCTTATCGCGCAACGAGGGAAAGTATGGCTAACTGGCTTAATCAACTGCAGTCTCTGCTGGGCCAGCAGGGGCGGTCTTCTTCATCTGACGATCAATCAAGCGACAAAAATCTGCTGTTGCCGGGTGCGCTTGGCGGGCTGGCAGGGCTACTGGTTGCCAGCAAATCGTCGCGTAAACTGTTGGCCAAATACGGCACTGGTGCGCTACTGGTCGGCGGTGGTGCGATAGCAGGCAGCGTGTTGTGGAATAAATATCAGCAAAGAATGCGTGCCGGCTCGCCACAGGAACCGGCTTACTCACCTTCAGCCTCCGCGCCCCTTCAGGCGCAATCTTCAACGCAAGTCGAGCTCGACGCCCGCAGTGAACGGCTGATTATGGCGCTGGTTTTCGCCGCCAAAAGCGATGGGCATATTGACGAACGCGAACGGGCCAGCATTGAAGAGCAGCTACGCGCAGCAAACATTGACGTGCAGGGGCGGGTGTTAATTGACAGGGCGCTGTCTCAGCCTCTCGACCCTCAGCGCCTGGCGCAGGGTATCAGCAACGAGCAAGAGGCGCTCGAAGTGTATTACATCAGCTGTGCGGTCATTGATATTGACCACTTTATGGAGCGCAGCTATCTGAATGCGCTCGGCGAAGCGCTAAACCTGCCGCAGGACGTTCGCAAAGATATCGAACAGGATATTCAGGCGCAAAAACAGGCAATAGCGCCTTAAATCCTCACGTTTCGCTTGCATCGCTGGCGACTTTTGCCACCCTTATATACCTGTCATCCTTCAGTACGCTTTGGGGCATACTGAAGGATAAATAATATAAGCCGCAGAAGACGAAGTAGATGCCACCAAAAGCAAAACGAATCCCTCATGCCATGACCTTACATGGCGATACCCGAATTGATAATTACTACTGGCTGCGTGATGACGAGCGCTCTCAGCCGGAAGTGCTTGATTATCTGCGCCGGGAAAACGAGTACGGGAAAAAAGTCATGTCTTCGCAAAGTAGCCTGCAGGACAGGGTACTGAAGGAAATTATTGATCGTATTCCACCGCGCGAAGTATCGGCACCTTACAGCAAAAATGGCTATCGTTACCGGCAGGTCTATGAGCCGGGCTGCGAATACGCTATTTATCAACGCCAGTCGGTGCTAAAAGAAGAGTGGGATGAGTGGGACGTTCTGCTCGACGGTAACAAACGGGCGGCCGGTAGCGAGTTCTATACCCTCGGCGGCTTAGGGATCTCACCGGACAACCACATCATGGCGGTCGCGGAAGATTATCTTTCACGGCGGCAATATAGCTTGCGCTTGTACTCTCTGCACAACGATAACGAATACCCTGAGGTGCTGGAAAACGTCTCGCCTGATTTTGCCTGGAGTAACGATTCACAGACCCTGTGGTATGTGCGTAAACATCCGACCACGCTGCTCCCGTATCAGGTCTGGCGCCATCGTCTTGGTACCCCAGCCAGTTCAGATATCCTGGTATATGAAGAGCAGGACGATACTTTCTACGTCAGCGTTCACAAAACTACCTCCCAACAGTTTGTGGTGATTTATCTGGCCAGCGCGACCACCAGCGAAGTACTGCTGCTGAATGCAGAGATGACCGATGCTGAGCCGATCTGCTTTCTGCCGCGGCGCAAAGATCATGAATACAGTCTCGATCACTATCAGCATGCCTTTTATCTGCGATCTAACCGTGAAGGTAAGAACTTTGGCCTTTATCGCAGCACACTGCGCGATGAGCAGCAGTGGGAAACCTTAATTCCTGCCCGCCACGAGGTGATGCTGGAAGGCTTTACCCTGTTTACCGACTGGTTGGTGGTCGAAGAACGTCAGCATGGGCTGACCAGTCTGCGGCAGATCAATCGCAAAACGCGGGAGTCACAGGGCATTGCGTTTGACGATCCGGCCTATGTGACCTGGCTCTCTTATAACCCGGAGCCAGAAACTTCCCGTCTGCGTTACGGCTACTCCTCCATGACCACGCCGGATACGCTATTTGAACTGGACATGAATACCGGCGAGCGGCGGGTGCTCAAACAACAGGAAGTAAAAGGTTTTGATGCCAGCCATTACCGCAGCGAGCACCTGTGGATCAAAGTTCGTGATGGCGTTGAGGTTCCGGTGTCTCTGGTCTACCGGCATGAACATTTCCGCAAAGGAGCCAGCCCGCTGCTGGTATACGGCTATGGTTCCTATGGCGCCAGCATGGATGCGGATTTCAGCGCCAGCCGCCTGAGCCTGCTCGACCGCGGTTTTGTTTTTGCTATCGCTCATATTCGCGGCGGCGGCGAACTGGGCCAGCAGTGGTATGAAGACGGCAAGTTTCTATGCAAGAAAAATACCTTCAACGATTACCTCGACGTCTGCGATGCGCTGCTGGCGCAGGGCTACGGCGCGCCCCATTTATGCTACGGCATGGGCGGCAGCGCGGGCGGCATGCTGATGGGCGTGGCGATTAACCAGCGACCGGAACTGTTTCACGGCGTGGTCGCTCAGGTTCCTTTTGTTGATGTTGTGACGACGATGCTTGATGAGTCGATCCCGCTGACCACCGGTGAGTTTGAAGAGTGGGGTAACCCGCAGGATGCAGAGTATTACCACTATATGAAGAGCTACAGTCCTTACGACGGCATCCTGGCGCAGGCGTATCCGCACATGCTGGTGACTACGGGTTTGCATGACTCGCAGGTGCAATACTGGGAGCCGGCAAAATGGGTGGCAAAACTGCGCGAGCTGAAAACCGACGACAACCTGCTGTTGCTGTGTACCGATATGGATTCCGGTCACGGTGGTAAATCCGGGCGCTTTAAAAGCTACGAGGGCGTGGCGCTGGAGTTCGCGTTTCTGATTGGCCTGGCGCAGGGGACGCTGCCAGGCCGGGCACAAGCGTAGGGCTGGTTACTCCCCGAGATAGTGCTTAAGCGTCAAGCGCAGCTCGGGGCTCATACGATCCAGGTTATTGAATAACCAGCGCAAATAGCCGGGGTCGTTTTCCGCGATTTCAGAGACCGCCTGGCCGCGATATTTGCCGAAGGTGAAGGTAGATAGCAGCGCCGGGCGGCCGGTAATCGTGGCCATATCATCCGGCGACCAGCCGGAAGTTTTGATAATGTCGAGCAGCAGGGCCGCAGTGATATAGCAATCGTACAGAGCCCGATGATGATGCAGCCCCGGTGGTGTGGTAACGTTGAGCTTGCGCGATTTATACAACCCCATGTTGCTGTACTTAATTCCCGGCCACAGGCGGCGCGCCAGCTTCATGGTGCAAATCCACTCGCCCTGCATTTCCGGCAGCACCCGACGGTCAAAGCTGGCGTTGTGCGCGACGTACCACGGGCTGCCCATGTACAGCGGCACAATCTCCTCAATCCACGGCTTATCGGCGACCATCTCTTCGGTAATATGATGAATTGCCATCGCCTGCGGGCTGATGGGGCGGTCGGGGCGAACCAGATGGCTCATCGGATTGGTAATTTGTCCGTCCACTATATCCACCGAGGCAATTTCAACAATGCCCCCCTGCAATCCGCAGGTTTCTGTATCGATTACGCGCAGCATGGCTTGCTCCAGGCCAAAGAAACCAGCGTAATAGAATGCGCAGGTCTTGCCAACTCAGATGTCCACAGGGGACGGGAATTATTTCTGTTTCGGCTCATACGGTAGGCGGGAAAGAGAAACTGATGCCAGACGATGGGCAATCAGTCGCTCGCGAAACCAGTCACGCAGGTGCGCTGGCTGCTCTCTTTCGACTAAATCGGCGACTACCGGCATATTGTAGCGCTCTTTAAAGGCGACGCCGGCCGCAGCAAGATCGACATTCACTTTGTCCATCTCCTCCTGGGAAATTTTAGCCAGGTTCTTTTCCATTGGTTTCTCCTTTAATAATGCCGCAAAAAGTACTAAGCATGCGGCAAAAAGGCAAGTCTCAGACGCTTAGCTCGACTGTGTCATTATACAGGGTTATTCTCTGTGCTACATACATAACAAAAAGGAATGACGACTATGCCAATCATCGCCGGACGCGCGCTGCGTCTGTCTCTATTTCTCGCCTGCAGCCTGACTGCAGCAGGCGCATTTGCCCACGCGCACCTGCAACAGCAGCTTCCGGCAGCTAACGCTGAGGTGAATGCGTCGCCGCAGGCGCTGACGCTGAGCTTCTCCGAAGGGATCGAAACGCAATTTAGCGGCGTGACCCTGACCGGGCCGCAGCAGAAAACTGTTGCCCTCGGCAAACTCATCCATGATGAGGACAACAAATCCCAACTGACGGTGCCCGTCGAGCAGGCGTTAACGCCGGGTGAATATACCGTTGACTGGCATGTGGTCTCCGTAGATGGCCATAAGACCAAAGGACAATACACCTTTACTGTGAAGTAAGCTGATGCTTAGCGGAGTCTATGTCAGCTTACGTTTTATCCATTTTATCTCGCTGATGATCGCCTTCGGCTGCGTGCTTTACGGCGCGTGGTGGGCGCCGGTGACCTTGCGTCGTTTGCTGATGCAGCGCTTCTATCCGCTGATGCGCCATTTATTGTTGGCGAGCGCGCTGTCGGCGCTGTTGATGTTGATAGCGCAGGGTGGGTTAATGGGCAACGGTTGGCCGGATGTCTGGCAGCCCGCCGTCTGGCAGGCGGTTGCCGGGACACAGTTCGGCAGCGTGTGGGTGTGGCAAATTTTGTTGGCCCTGGTCGCGCTGGTGGTGGTATGGCTGAAACCACGGCGTCCGGCCCGCTTGCTGCTGATCCTCCTTTGCGCACAATTACTGCTGCTGGCAGGTGTTGGTCATGCCGCGATGAATGAAGGCTGGCAGGGGATACTGCAACGGACAAACCATGCAGTGCATCTGTTTTGTGTCGCCAGCTGGTTTGGCGGTTTGTTGCCGTTTATCTACTGTTTACGCCTGGCGCATGGGCGCTGGCGGCAGGCCGCTATTTACACCATGATGCGTTTTTCGCGTTACGGGCATCTGGCGGTGGCCGGAGCCATCGCCAGCGGCATAGTGAATGCGCTGTTTATCCAGGGAGGACTCATCAGCGACTCGCCCTGGGGGCGGATGCTGTTGTTCAAATGTGCCCTGGTGGCCGCAATGGTGGCAATTGCGCTGGTGAACCGGTATGTTTTGGTGCCACGCATCTCGGCAAGCGGAACGAGGACGGAACAGCTCATCGTGCGAACCACGCAGATGGAAATAGTATTGGGCGCGCTGGCACTGTTTGCCGTCAGCCTGTTTGCGACCTGGGAACCTTACTGAATTAACTGGTTAAATCATGAAAAAAATCGTTTTGACACTGTTGTTATTGGCAAGTTCTGGCGCTGCGCTGGCGGCACCAAAGGTGATTACCGTGAGCCGCTTTGAAGTGGGTAAGGAGAGCTGGGCGTTTAATCGTGAAGAGGTGATGCTGACCTGCCGTTCCGGCAATGCGCTGTTTGCCATTAACCCCAGCACCCTGGTGCAGTACCCGCTAAATGAAGTCGCCGAGCAGCAGATGAAAGACGGCAAGACCAACGCCCAGCCGATTTCTGTGATCCAGGTCGATGATCCGCAGCAGCCAGGACAAAAAATGAGCCTGACGCCATTTATTGAGCGTGCACAGAAACTCTGCTGATCGGTACTAGTATCCAACTGTATTTGCATGAAAAAAACCGCCATCGTCCCTTGCCGGGAGTGGCGGTTTTTTGTTGGCATTCGCAATTTTGACAGGAATTATTCGTCCACTTTTGTCGCGGACTGGAAAACCTGACACGGTAAACTATTCTTATAAGGCAAGGCGACTTAGCCTGCATTAATGCCAACTTTTAGCGCACGGCTCTCTCCCAAGAGCCATTTCCCTGGACCGAATACAGGAATCGTGTTCGGTCTCTTTTTATCTATACCCGTCATACTTCAAGCTGTATGTGCGTTGGCTTTCCTCGCTCACCCCAGTCACTTACTTCTGTAAGCTCCTGGGGATTCACTGCGTCGCCGCGTGATTCGCCCCTACGGGACTCACCCTTCCAGGGCCAGCGCAAGCGCTGTTCAAAACGGTTAACCGTTTTGTCCTGCACCTCGAATTATTTTGGGTATATTATTCAGAACGCCGCAGATTCCCTTGCAAAATCCCGGATGGTTTTTTCGGGACTTTTTTCTTATACCACAACAATAATTTCCCAAACATTTCTTTTACAAAAAAATGTCTGCCGGGCTTCAATAAGTGACGGTCACCAGAATAGTGTCGCTATAGGTACCTGCAGGCTGGTTACTCTGCGTTGGGTTAATCTTTACCGTGTAGCTCGCAGATTGCGCCGTGCCGGAACCGGTGACGCTGAGATTATTGCTCTCCGTCCATGCGCTGCCGTTAGCCTGGTAAAACTGATACTGCAACCAGGCCGTCTGTTGCGGCAGGCTCATCCTCCGCCAGTCGCCGACGCTGGTGTTGGTAGTGCTGGTGAGGTTTACGGTATAAGCTGCATTCTTAGTACAGCGAATGGTGAGTTGGCCGCTGTAGTCGCTAAAACTGGACGGCAGGGCGGCAGAGGTAAATATGACTTCCGGCGCGCTGTCGATATAGCAAAAATTGGTCACCTGCAACGACACATTCACCGTGGATACCAGGGTTCCGTTGTTTGGAATACATATCTTAATGCCCAACAGGTCGAGCCCGACGTAGCAGAATCTATACACCCAGGTAATTTTTAATGTATCGGTATAGGTACCGGCAGGGATATTTGCTCCGGGGGTGGTTCTGAAGTAGAGCGGCATGGTCCCGTCGCTGGTGTTAAATAACCCCAATAAATCGAGCAGCGTTGTTCTGCTCCAGCTAATCACGCCGCCATCCTGATAGGCTGGCGAGCATGAAGAGTCAACGCAGATGCTATATGGGACCGCATCGCCAGCGCCATTGAGCAGTAGTGGAATTTTGTTGCTCTGATTTGTTGAAGACAGGGTGGCGGTTAAGGTATTGGTCGAATTAAGTGATGCTACTTCTGGAGAGCAGTAAAAGCCTGCGCCCGCCAGGACGCCCTGCGGCGCGCTGTTGAGCGTAAATGAATCGACCGGGCCGATTTTGGGCGAACTGGCTATGATGTTACAGGCAGCCAGTGCGCTGACCGATTGTGTCAGCAAAAATAGCGCAACACATAAAAATAGAAGGTGTTTCAACGTTGTCTCCGTTGTCATCAGTTGCAGCTAACCGGGCCGATCCGCTGCGGGACAGGCGTTGATTCCGGGAGTTCGAACTCCACGTGGCATCGCACCCCCCCGGCGTTTATCGTGACGTCATTTTTGCGTGTGAGATGCGAGAACCAAACCACCCCGTCGTAGCCCACCAGACCTTGCTGTTTACTGTTTTTCTCCTCAACCGGCGTACCGACCGGCAGCGGCTGCCCTTGGGCATCGACGAAAACAATCGTCGCCGAGCGCACGCGGTTTACCGGGAAATCAACCAGCGCGCCGCTGCCTTCACGGACTGCAATACGCTTCTCCACCGTGGCGGCTTCGGTATCCGTCGGCAGAGGGAGCGTATCAAGGGTGACTTTTCCCGGGTACCAGGCCGCAGCCCAGGGGATCAGTAGATGGCCGTTCTTATCCGTCACGCCGACCTTACGGTTTTCATAATTAACCGCAATATTCGGGTAGTTGTCGGTGGAAACAACGATAAAGGCGTCGTTAATTTGCCGGGCGAAGAACAGACTGTTATCCATCAGCACCACCGAACCAGTGGCTTCAAACCAGCTGTGATGATCGTCACGTGAGCCGTAGTAGCCTCCGCTCAGCGTTGACACGCGGTTGATCCAGGTGAGATCCGCCTGGCTATAATTATCGCCGCCAACCGAGTGGGCGAGATTCCAGCCCAATCCGCCTTCTGCCGGTGCAGAGCGACTCACACTGATATTTTCTCCCCATTGACCGGAGCTGGAGCGCTGGCCGCTTAACTGCACTGAACTTTGCGAATCAAAGGGGATGATGACCTGCAGCATGCTGGCGTAGCTATTTTCTTGCAGATCGCGGTTTACGCTCAGGCTGAAGCTGCTGCTTTTCCACAGGCTGCGGCTCCAGGAGAGGTTCATCAGGCGCGTTCGTGAATTATCCTCGGCCTTGATATCGAAGTAGCCAATGCTAAAAGAACCCAATACGCGTCCCCATGGACTCAGGCTCAGCGTGGCCTGGTCTGACTGGCGGCTTAGCATGCTGGTCGAGCCATAGGTGCTGAGGTTGTCATAGTTAGCGCTGCGCTGAATATGCTGGTAATTAATCCCCCAGCTATTGCCATAGTAAGAGTAACCTGCAGTGAGCTGGTTGCCATTTCCTTCGCTGCGGCTGGCGCTGGTCGACAGGCTGAGGGTCCCCAGATTACCCACGCCGATATCGCCGCCAACCCCGGCATTTGTTAATCCTTTGCGGTCTTCGCTATGCGCTGAGAGGGTTAGCCAGTTGTTTAACCCATAGCGGTAAATCGCGCTTACCGCGCCGGTGCCATAATCGGCATTTTTGATACCGTAATTGTTGCGCAGGGCGCCGACGGTGAAATCAAAATCGCTTAGACCCTCCCGCAGGAGGGTATTTGAGACGTAAAAGGGAATATTGGTGGAAACCTGGCGGCCAAGGGCGTCGGTCGTTACCACGGTAGCTTCACCCGCGCCGCTGATATAGGGCACATTGGTCAGCGTATAGGGGCCGCCATTAATCTGCGAAGAGCTGGTTTTAAAACCATTGATAAACAGGTCGACACTTGAGGGGACCGCCGCACTGCCGGATAAGTTGAGCAGCGGATAAGTCACCAGATCCGGGCGAACGCTGAAGTTGCGGCTTACGCGTAATCCACCCATACGCACGGAGCTGCTCCAGGTGAGCGCGTTGCTCACAACATCACCTGCCTGGTAGCTTATCATCCGCTCGCTATCGCTGTACTTCCACAGGGTGTCGTAGCGCATATAGCCCTGCTGCTCATAGCCTGTTGAAGACCAGTTTTGTCGGAACACCGCATTATTGGAGAGGATACCTGCCGGGCCAAAAAGACGCGTTTCGCTGTAGGTGCTGGTGGTTTGCGTGTCGTCTGATGAGAAAAGGTTGTAGGCATCGTAGTTAAATAGAATCCCTGGACTGCTAATCGCGCCTTGGTAATTTTGCCCTGATGCCTCGCCGATTTTCTGCTCAGGAAGCCAGTTGTCCGGGACCTGCAGTTTGAGCATTTGCCCGGCCTGGTCATATTCCACCTTCACTGAAGGGAGAGTGGTGATATCCACCAGCGTGTCGCTGGTCTTCAATGGGATATGCGACTGCTGCAAAACGCTGGCTGAGACCCAATAATGACCATTGATGACCTTGACCGGAACTGTACCCGCAGGGGTATTGCCGTTGACCGATAAACCGAGGTACAGCTCATATTCCTGCTTTTCGCTGTACGATGCCGCTGGCGCAGGCAACGAATCGTAGGTCGCGGCGTAAGCTGTTACCGACGCAATCGCCAGCAGCCCCCCATAGGTCGCCCTTTTCAGGTCTCTCATGGTTAACGGTTCGCCGGAATTTCCACCGCCTGACCATTATCGGTTAATTTAGCAAACAGATGCATCCCTGAAGGAACAGCAGATTTGCCTACGGTCGGAAAACAGTTTTTTTTCTGCGCCAGTACGTAGCCAAGAAGGCCGTTAGCCTGAGAAATTTGACTCTTACCGCTGGCGTTTGCCCAGTAAACCGAACTAAGTCGGGCGTGTTGATTGCCGGTATTGTCGATGCAAAGCGCCTGACGGCTATTCTGCTGGGAAAGTGACCAGCGCAGCGTTGTCCTGACCGCTTCGACTGAGCCATCGTTCTTTAGCGGCGTGATGCCTTGCCCATAGGTAAACAGCGGCAGAACGTAGCGCATGCGCATTCTCAGTCCTGCGGAGTTTTTATCCGTTTGCACTGCCGGTTGCGCGGGAGGGATCTCATCAATAACGATACGGTAGGATTTTTCTTTTCCATTCGCGACGGGAGTAACGCGCATCAGTCGTACCAACTGGCGCTGTCCCGGCGCGACTGTGGTGAAGGGTGGACTGGCGACCACATCGTTTTGATCGGCATAGGCATCGGATGACGCTCTTTGATCCCAGGAAAAAACGCGCAGCTGTAAATTTACCGGCGTGTTGCCGCGATTCTCCAGCCACAGCTCAGAACCTTTTTCGTGGCTTTCGATAGTTTGAAATATCGGCCAGACCAGTACGGAACTGGCGGCCAGAACGGAAGCTGGGGCGGATAAAGCGAATAAAAACAGCGCAAATCTACAGCGAGTCATAGTAACCTGTGCGTTATCTAATAGGTCAGCGTGACGGTGACCGTGTCGGTATAAGAGCCCACCGCCGGGAAGCCATTCGTGGCAAAAAGGCGGCCATAAACCGTGTAGGTTTGCGTGGTGCTCGGAAATGATGCGATGCTCAAGGTCTGCGTGCTGTTACCCCATACGGTGGCACGGTTGCTATCCTGATAAAGCTGATACGCCAGGGTATTACCACCGCCGTTCGACATATAACGCTGGGCTGCTGAGCCACCGTTAACACCATAGTCGAGAGCGATTGAAATAGCGGTGCCTGGCGTGCAGGTCACGATAATCGACCCCGCGCCTGGCGTACTGGCGACATCAACATTGCTGTAGAGCGATGACATGGTGCCGAAACTCAACGTGCCGAAATCCGTCGTTTGGGAGCCGTCTCCGGCGCCAAGCGCACAGCCTGCGGTTATCTGTGCGGAGACTTTAAACGTCTTCTGGGCAGTAGCTGCATGGGCGCCCGAGGCAAAAAGCAGAAACAATGTAAGCCACGTTGGTCGAAGCATGACGCCCATTTCCCTTATGTCGTTACCAGGTTAACGTCGCGGTGACGATGTCGCTGTAGTCGCCAGCGGTAGGGGCATCCTGGTCTTCAGGGCGGATACGCGCAAAAATAGGAATTTCTTGCGGGCTGCCGGTTCCGGTGATAGCGATACTACCATCTGGCAGGATTTCGTTATTACGACCCACATCGGAGTACAGGTGATAGGCAATTAGCGCAGGACCCGTTGTATTTTTCATATAACGAAGATCTCCGGACCCTTGCTGGCCGCCATCCAGCGTCAGAGTTGATTGCAGATCCGCAGTACAGGCGATGGAGACTGCGGTGGCTCCACCGCTGCCGACCATTCCGGCATCAATGGAGTTGGCTAAATCGCCGTAGGCGCCAAAACTGATGTTCCCCCATTTGTTAAGTTCCCCCTCTCTGGAACCATTCGACACCCGGCATCCGCTACCAAGTGTAAGCTGAACGCCAATCTGACCGCTTAGCGTGCCCGCGGCAAAAGATGGCTGAATGATGACGATTGCGCTTAATAAGCCGCCTAAGACACTGCGCGATATCGTTTTGACGTTCATGGAGAACCTCTTGATGGAAAGCCGCGGAAGAAAAACAACGATGGAGCTTTATGCTTTTATCACCGAACATGCGCTCCGGTTTAGTTGATTAACATATAACTACTTCTGCGAGATAAGTGTAATGTTGTATTATCAGCTGGATTTTTTTATTTTTATGGTTTTTAAGTCTGTTTAATTTTAACGCGTTGGACGTAAATACCTCATGTTAATTTATTGTTGGTATTTTGTTTTTTTCTTTGTGTGGTGATGCTGGAGGAGGGAATAAAAATTTTTTCTAAAATCTCTATCAGGCGCAAATTTTGAAACAAAAAATATGGACAAAAAGGCAGGGATAGACAATGAACGCACCGCTTTTGCGTAGGTAAGAGAGAAGACACCTGCACGAAATCAGGCCCATGGTGCAGGTGAAGTTTACGGGCCTACATCGGAAGTGGTTAAGTATATACATTTGTATGACAAATTGAATAATGAGCAAAAAATTATTTGCTTTTATTTGTTATGGATTGTGTCTGCTTATTGATTGAAGGGGGGAGAAGAAGATTTTCAGTCCAAAAATAACAATAAAATATTTATTCTGGTGCCACAAAGGAAGGGTACAGCCAGGTCTCGATAGTGCTTACTAAAACCCAGATTTCATCGCTGAAAATAAACCAAACGGCAACGGATAAAATAATCAACAGCATAGCCAGCAGGAAAATTTCTGTTTTACTCATAACTTCAATAGCTGCCTGGAAGAGTGCGAGGAAGCCATGATAGTAACGAAAGCACAGTAGAAGATGCAAACGCCGTTACGCGAAACGGCGTTTATTCTGCGGGCTGAAAGCGATTAATCTGAGATATTAGTTCGTCAGCATCACGACCTGAGCTGCCATATCATCCAATAGTTGGAAGCGGCGACGGTATTCAGCGCGCTTCTTGCTGGCAATGTTCTCCAGCGTCTTTCTTTCCAGTTGAAGCGGCAAGCGCCAGCGCCAGGCTCCGTCGGCGACGCCCTCAATGGACTGCCAGAACTCATCATAGCTGGCGTGAAAGTGGCGTCCTTTGCTTAGGCGATAGCGCAGTGCACGGAATACGTGGCCGTTATCGCTCACGCCATATATGTCGTGAATATGACAACGTGCCGCCAGCAGCCAAATAAACTCCAGCAACAGGCGTTTGGGAAACAAGCCATAGCAGGCGCGAGTCGCGCGTTTGATCACCTCATGAGAGATATTGCTGCGCGGCCCTTGCAGACCGCCGATGGTTAGCTGCCATTGCTCCTGCTGCCGGGTGACGCTAAAGGTCGCGCTGGCAAGCACGTTATTATCGCTGTCACGTAACCATAGGGTCGTTTCGCCTTCACGCTCGGCTTTGCCCGCAGAGGAAGCGAAAAGCGTAAACAGGGCATCGTCTTTGCCTGTAAGCGCCAGCAGCGGGATCTCTTTTGCTGAAGTCATAGCGGCGGCAAGGCGCGATCCGGGCAGCGAGTCGATAAATTGATAATGGTTGATAATCGCCTGCGCACGCTGGCTGGCGTTCAAGCCGCGCGTCAGATACTGACGATGGACTTTACCCGGCAGCGTTACCTGCGCGGCCAGTAGCTGATTGAAATCCGCACGCGCTGAAAGGTTCTCCAGCATGTCGCGCGTTGGTGTATAAAATAGGGCCGTGCGCAGTAAAAACTTAAGCCGGTAATTGCGTTTTTGCCAAATTGGCGCAGGAGTGATTCGGCCCATCACCAGATCGGCAATAAGATTTGAACGTTGCTCAAGTACGCTGACTGAATGCAGGCTGTTATCCGTCACGATGAATACCTCGTTATTATCTGGCCTCTATTCTATGGATATATCGTAGAGAGCTTAATGCCCCCGCGGACTATATTTGGCTTTCGTTTAAAATTGATTGAGGTATAAATTCATGAACGCAACAGTGGCGGAATTTTCCTATAATTGTGTCAGGAGGACGATATTATGTATCAGCGTATTGAGGGTTCCGCCTGGCGTAATATCTGGCTAGTTGGCGACCTGCACGGCTGCTTTGCGCGGCTAATGGCAGCGCTTCGGGAGCGCAAATTTGACCCTTATCAGGATCTGCTCCTTTCGGTGGGCGACCTGATCGATCGTGGGCCGCAAAGCGCGGAGTGTCTGGATTTACTGCGCTGTCGGTGGTTTTACGCGGTGCGTGGAAATCATGAACAGATGGCGCTGGAGGTACTCGAGGGTAACGACATGATGTTGTGGGGGATGAACGGCGGCAACTGGTATACGCAAAGCTCAGTGAATCAGCGGCGACGCCTCGCGGAACTTATTGCCCGCTGCCGATACCTGCCGCTTATTATTGAACTCCACAGCGCAGAGCAGATACATGTGATTGCTCATGCTGATTATCCCGCCAGGGTCTATCGTTGGCAGCAGTCGGTGGATGAACATCAGGTGCTATGGAGTCGACAGCGCCTCACCGAACACTTTGCTGGCCATCATGGTGCTATCGATGGGGCGGATCATTTCTGGTTTGGCCATACGCCGCTCAAACGGTGTTATGACAGCGATAACCAGCACTATATTGATACCGGCGCGGTGTTTGGCGGGGAGCTAACGCTGGTGGCGCTACAGCTAACCCATTAAAAGTCGCTGTATTCGCGGGCAGGAAGCCAGAAGCTATCTATAAAATCTTCTACCGGAAAGCAGCCCCCATGGCGTATCCGCTGGTCGTCCATCGCTCTCGTGCACTGTCGCTCGTTATCGTAAATATCCACTACGATATCCTCGCAACCCCCATCCAGGTAACAAATAAATAGCACTAAGGCAAACATCCTGGCCTCATGTCTGGAAAAACATATTGATAAGTGTAGGAGATGTCAGGGGCGTGGGGGGGAATAAATAACCCGTCTCAGGCGACGGGTTCATTTGAGTCAGGCGAGGCGCATGACCCAGGCATCGGATTGGCGGTCGTAGTGCTTACGGTAGAGGACGGAATGTTCACCATCAAGAATGGCTGGCACGCTGGTGTCAGCATCCCACGCGTCAAGTTGCATACATAAATCCGGATCGGATTTACAGGGAATGCTTAACGTTCGCTCTCCCTGCTGTTCGCCGTGCAGCACGGCGTCGTCTATTTCAAACGCGCCAATACGTACATTGGTTTTACTCATAAATTCACCCCGTTTGTCTTCTGAGTTGTGGTACGACCAGTTAAGGCCGACATTTTTCAGCGTAGACAACAGGGCGTAAACCGCCAGTTAAAAAATGCTGTTTTTTTGCACTCCGTCACGACTTGCCGGCAAAAAGCTTTCCGTCACGCACCAGTTCGCGGGGATAGCTGTTTTTTAAACGCGATCCGATTTTTTTCACCAGACCTAACGGCGCGCCCTGGAAAGTGATGATGGCATCATCCTGTTGCGGGAGCGTTTCAGGATAAACATCGCGCCCGCGATACCACTCTTCCGCTTCGGCCGGGGTCAGTTCGAAAGGCTTGGCTGGCGCGGCCAGAGCAATAACCGCCTCGTGCTGCCAGCGGTACCCTTTGTTGTAGGTTTCAGCCAGACGAACTCCGATCCGGGAAAAGCGAACTTTACCGAATAAACCTTCGAGTGCCTGGGGAAACAGCCAGATCTCTTTATCACGCTGCCACAGGGTATGGCTTGTATCCCAGTGCAGGCCAACGGCGGTCGCGGCGGCAATGATGGCGGCGGATTCACGGGTTTTCAGCGGCATAAAGGGGAATTTGCCGACTTTATAACCCGGTGCCGGTAAAGACTCAATGGCCGCGGTTTTACGCAGCCGGGCGACGAAGAAGCCTTCGCAGTCAAAAATCTGTGGGAAGACGTGCAGGAATCCCTCTTCGGTTAACGCCTCACCGGCTTGCGGGAACAGCGAACCGAGTGGTAACACCTCTACTGCCTGCGGATAGCGCGCTAACAGCCCGTTGACGACCTCTTCGTTTTCCTGGCGATTCAGGGTGCAGGTGGAGTACACCAGCGTGCCGCCGGGGCGAAGGGCGTGGAAGGCGCTGTCGATAAGCTCACGTTGAGTGACGGCGATCTCCTGGTTACTTTCAGGCGACCAGTTTTTCAGCGCATCGGGGTCTTTACGCACCACCCCTTCGCCAGAGCAGGGGGCGTCGAGCAGGATAGCGTCAAAACACTCTGGTAGCGCGGCACCGAAGACTCGACCATCAAAATGGGTCAGGGCGACGTTGCTTATCCCGCAGCGGCTGATGTTGGCGTGCAGGACTTTGACCCGGCTGGCGGAGTATTCATTCGCCAGGATCCCCCCCTCGTTACCCATGCGAGCGGCGATTTGGGTGGTTTTTGAACCCGGTGCGGCGGCGACATCCATCACCCGCTGCGGCATCTCTCCGTCGGCAAACAGTGCGGCAACCGGCAGCATGGAGCTGGCTTCCTGGATATAAAACAGCCCGCTGAGATGTTCAGCAGTGCTGCCCAGCGGCAGGGCGTCTTCATCTTCACGCTCGATCCAAAAACCTTCCTCGCACCACGGAATAGGCGTCAGCTGCCAGCCGTAGGGGGCCACCAGCTGTAAAAAGTCAGCCACGGTGATTTTCAGCGTATTGACGCGGATACTTCGGCGCAGCGGACGTTGGCAGGCAGCGATAAAGTCATCGAAAGAGAGATGCATCGGCATGGCCGCACGCATTTGAGCGAGGAATTCTTCAGGGAGATAGACAGCGTTTTGAGCCACGGGGAGCGCACCACAACAAAAAAGGGTGCGCAGTTTACCATAAACGCTCCGGCGTCGGACACCGGAGCGTTTTTACGCTTAACGCGGCAGGGCAGTGCCCCATTCACGCCACTCTTTCGGTTCGCTTTCCAGCAGCAGGAAGTGTTTACCATCCTGCGCTTTCGGCGCCAGCGGCGTGCCCGGCGGCGTGGCGAAGGCGATACCGCCGCGAATGAACTGATTAAAGGTACCGGTTTTCACCAGACCGCCAATCAGACCAAAATCGAGGCTATAGCCGGAAGCTAGCCAGAACACGGAATTATTACGCACCAGATATTGATAACGCTTACTGATGCGCAGCTGCACCATCACGCGGTCTGACATTGAGCCGAGCATCAGACCCGTTACCGTACCCACTTCGAGTCCGCGGAACAGCACCGGCGTACCAATACCCAGTGAACCGGCCTCCGGTACTTCGACGATAATGCTCAAGCCATCGATATAACGAGAATCGCTAATCGTGGTTTCCTGAATTTCGAAATCACGACGCGGCGAGCCGCGGCCCGGTTCTACGTTGATGTAGGCCTGGAAGAGGGTATCCAGGTGTTCGACGCCGGCTGCGGAAATCTGCGGCGTGATCACCGAGAAACGCGTCCCGGCACGGGCGAACGTATTGACGTATTCCGGATACAGCACCGCTTTTGCCTGCACTTCGTTATTGGCGGTAATCAAATTCAGTGACTGAATCTGACCAATGTCGATACCCAGATAGCGAATTGGCATCCCTTCGGCCATTTTCCCCGCATCAAACGCATGTAGGGTTATCTGCCCGCCCACCGCGCGGGCGGTGGTTTCGGACGCATACAGCACGCGTTTGTTGTCGATACGTGCGCTGGCGCTGGCCCCGCTCAGGTTATCGAAGCTGATGGCGCCTTTCAGCGCCCGGGACAGCGGAGAGGCCTGGACCGTCAAACCGCTGCCGTTAAGCTGTACTTTCGCACCGCCTTCGGCCCAGAACACGCTGTTGCTGGTTAGCAAATGGCGATATTCCGGTTTGATGTGGATGTTGATCTCAAAGGCGTTTTTGCGTGGCTGAACGGTGATGATTTCACCCACCGCAAATTTACGATACAACACCACGGAACCGGCTTGTACGTCCGGCAGCGTCTCGGCGGAGAGGCTGAGCGTAGTGGTTGGCAAGTCGCTCATGCTGTTTTCCAGCGCCTTTTCCAGGTTAGCGTACAGTGGGTAGCGGCTTTGCATCGCCCCTTTTTCGCCTGGAATAATGCGGATCCCGCCGTTAACCCACTCGCTGGCGCTGGCCCCGAGAAACTGCACGCCGTCGAGGCCGACTTTGACATCGATACGACTATTGACCACGAATTTGCTATCACCATGAACCAGTGAACGGTACTCGGGCATGACCGCCACCTGGAAGGTGACGCCATCGGCATCCAGCTTGCGCTCCAGGACCTGGCCAATCTGGACGCCGTGCAGGATCAGCGGCTGTCCTGCATCGACACCGTAGCTTTCCGGTGCACTCAGCGTCACCGTGGCGACATCTGGTTCTTCGAGCAGCGATTTATCAGCAGGCAGCACCGCAAACTGGTTGCGCGGTTCGCCTTCTCCGGGCACCAGTTCAAAGGTTGTACCGGTCAGCAGGGTGCTGACGCTGGGGTTATCCAGAGAAATCCTGGGTTTCTTCATCTGGATCAGCGTTTTCTCGCGCAGCAGGCTGACGACGCTTGGGTCGACGGTCATCTCACCGGTCACTTTACCATCGGGATTAAGATTCAATTTGCTGAGCTGACCAACCTCCAGCCCCTGATACATCAGCGGTGTGGAGCCTGCTTTTAAACCAGCACCGTCGGGAAGATCCAGTTTAACTATCACGCCGCGCTGGCTGTGGGCCAGATCTTCATACAGATGATAATCGGTGTTTTGCTGAGCTTCGGGCGAGTTTTCCGGAGAGTCAAAGGCAATTGCACCGTTCACCAGCGCCGAGAGGCTATCGAGCTGGACTTTTGCTCCGCTTAAGCTGACGTCTGCTTTCATGCCGGAAACATTCCAGAAGCGGCTCTCTTTTTTGACCAGATTAGTGAATCGTCGCTCGATCAGTACATCGATAGTGACGCCCTGATTGTTCGGATTAAGCGCGAAGTCATAAACCCGGCCGACCGGAATCTTACGGAAATAGACCAATGAGCCGCTGGTTAACGAACCTAAATCCGCTGACTGGAGGTGAATCATCAGCTCACCATTATTAATGTGGTACTTCGGCTGAGTATCGAGGGCGACAAAGTGATCCTCTGGCTCGCCCTGGCCGGGCATCATGCCGATATAGTTACCACCAACCAGCGCATCAAGGCCGGAAACGCCGGCCAGAGAAGCCTTCGGCGTCACCAGCCAGAACTGCGTATCCTTGCGCAGCGCATCTTTCATATCGCCTTTGACGCTGGCTGAAACCTCGATCTTACTCAGGTCTTTGCTTAGCGAGATATTTTCTACGGTGCCGACTTCTACCCCTTGATAGCGGATAGGCGTGCGCCCCGGCACGATACCATTGGCCGACTGGAAATCGATGGTAATCGTCGTACCGCGATCCTGATAGCTGGTCCAAATCAGCCAGCTGGCAATCATCAGCGCAATGACCGGCAGCAGCCAGAATGGCGAGATGCGGCGTTTGGTTTTAATTTTGGCCTCAGTCGGCGAAGCGGGCGTTTCCTGACTCATGTGCGTCCCAAAGTAAGCGGCTGTCCAGCCATTCAACAGCAAGGATAGTTAATATTACCGCGGCACCAAAATAGACCGCGGCGGGCCCCATCGTAAACGCGAGGAGCTGATCGCGGTTGATCAGCGACATGGTTAATGCGATGACAAAAAGATCCAACATAGACCAGCGACCAATCCAGGTAATCAGCCGCAGTAACAGGATGCGGGTACGTAGCCCCTGTTCACACTTGAATTGTATGCTGACCAGTAGCGTAAATAACACAATAACTTTGGTGAATGGAACCAGAATACTGGCGATGAAAACCACCCCGGCAATGGCAACGTTGCTGTTGGCCAGCGACATAATGCCAGAAAGGATGGTGTCATCCTGACGCGCGCCGTTGACGTAAATAATTGATATTGGCAACAGATTCGCGGGAATCAAAAAAATCATCGACGCAATCAGCGCCGCCCAGCTTTTTTGCAAACTTTGACGACGTCGGTGGCGCAGGGGAGTATGGCAGCGGCGGCAGCGCCCGCGTGAATCTCGGTGTCCGGTATAGTGGCAGCCCAGGCAAACCTGTAAATTGTTATCCGGTCTCAGCGCCGGGCGCTCGGGATAAAAACGCTCCCATAACTCCTCAACATTCAAATGGATAAGCGTCAGGATGCTGAGCAGGGTAAGCGCGATAAACGCAATCAACCCAATGCCGGGTTGCAGGAACGCATAATCCTGCACTTTGATAGAGGCGACGCCGATGCCGACCAGGTAAATATCCAGCATCACCCACTCTTTGAGCCGCTCCAGCATCAGAAGAACCGGCCGCAGATTCATCCCCAGCACGTTGCCGAGCCACAGATAGGCGATAGATATCACCAGCAGGGTCGGCGCGCCAACGGCGCAAAATAACACCATTGCCGCGGTCAACGGATCGCCCTGACCGGTCATTTGCCAGATACCCTGGAGGACGTTCGCGTCGATACGCACGCCCAACAGGTGCAAACGAAGAAGTGGTTCAGTCCAGGCAAAAGGCATCAGTAGCAGCATGGTAATAGCCATACTCCCCAGTCGGGTAAGAGACCAATCGCGACCATCGCGCACTTTAGCGTTGCAGCGAGGGCACCAGGCACTTTGGCTCTTTTTGAGGACCGGTAAGCGGAATAGCAGGTCGCACTGCGGGCAGCGTTGATAGTGGACGTGCGCAATAGGGGCGCTGACCGAATGTACGATCATTTTTTT
The DNA here is from genome assembly GCF_027492335.1 of Klebsiella sp. NCBI lineage: Bacteria > Pseudomonadati > Pseudomonadota > Gammaproteobacteria > Enterobacterales > Enterobacteriaceae > Klebsiella > Klebsiella sp. Next base: position 109,540 of record NZ_JAPUEW010000041.1, read on the forward strand.
CGCTGGCGTAATCCGGGGTGTTTTTAGTGGCATTGATAGCGTACGGAAATGAATGTATCTCTCTATCTTAACCCAGGAATGAATTCATCTTGAGCATGAATGCATTTAAAGCTTATTTTAGTAGGCTGTAAGTGTAAGGTAGTAAGACAACCAAGTGATTATAAAATGAACAAACAAGAATTCTACGCGGATCTGAACCGCGATTTTCAGGCGTTAATGGCAGGCGAAACCAGTTTTCTGGCCATGATCTCTAATACCAGCGCGTTGCTATTTGAGCGCCTGGCTGAAGTGAATTGGGCTGGCTTCTATTTGCTGGAAGGCGATACGCTGGTCCTTGGCCCGTTCCAGGGCAAGCTGGCCTGCGTGCGTATTCCGGTTGGACGTGGCGTATGTGGTACTGCTGTTGCAGAGACTCGCCTACAGCGAGTGGAAGATGTCCACGCGTTTGACGGACACATTGCCTGTGATGCCGCCAGCAATTCGGAAATCGTCTTTCCATTGCGGGTGAACAATCAGGTTATCGGCGTTCTGGACATCGACAGTACGGCATATTCTCGCTTCACTATTGAAGATGAGAAAGGGTTGACTGAGCTGGTCGTGCATTTGGAAAAACTCATTGCTGCGACTGATTATCAAAAAATATTCACCCGCGTCGCAGGATAATCAACGGATAACGTAGCATTTAGCGATGACGTCATTATAATGACGCCTGTTCATGCCTGCGGCTTGTTGGCTACGTCCGTTGTAATCAGGAAATTTCATGGAAAATCAACCTAAGTTGAATAGCAGTAAAGAAGTAATCGCGTTTCTGGCCGAACGTTTCCCTCAGTGTTTTAGCGCTGAAGGCGAAGCGCGCCCCCTGAAAATTGGTATTTTTCAGGATCTTGTTGAGCGTGTTGGTGGAGAGATGAATCTCAGCAAAACCCAACTTCGAGCCGCTCTACGTCTTTATACTTCGAGCTGGCGTTATCTGTATGGCGTTAAGCCTGGCGCTATCCGCGTTGACCTCGACGGTAACCCGTGCGGTGAACTGGAAGAACAGCACGTCACTCATGCCCGCCAGCAGCTTGAAGAAGCAAAAGCGCGCGTTCAGGTACAGCGTGCAGCCCAGCAAGCGAAGAAACGCGAAGCCGCTGCCGCAGCGGGTCAGCCGGAAGGGGAGGTTCGTCGCGAGCGTAAGCCGCGTCCTCAGGTGCGTCGTAAAGAAGGCACTGAGCAGCGTAAACCGCGTCCGGCAGCAGTTGCCAAAGCGCCGCGTGAAGAGCGTCATACCCCTGTTTCGGATGTGTCTGTACTGAGCGTTGGCCAGGCACTGAAGGTGAAAGCGGGCAATAATGCAATGGACGCCACCGTCCTGGAAATCACCAAAGATGGCGTTCGTGTACAGCTGACTTCTGGTATGTCAATGATTGTACGCGCAGAACACCTGGTGTTCTGAAACGGAGGCCGGGCCAGGCATGAACAAATTCTTTAAGCTCACCGCGCTTGCGGGCCTGCTAGCAATAGCTGGCCAGGCCTTTGCTGTGGACGATATTACCCGGATTGATCAAATCCCCGTGCTGAAAGAAGAGCCGCAGCACGCAACGGTGAGCGAGCGAGTGACATCGCGCTTTACCCGCTCTCATTATCGTCAGTTTGATCTCGACAACGCCTTTTCGGCAAAAATTTTCGACCGCTATCTGAATCTGCTGGACTATAGCCACAACGTGCTACTGGCCAGCGATGTGGCGCAGTTTGCTAGTAAAAAGAATCAAATTGGCGATGAGCTACGCAGTGGGAAACTGGACGTTTTTTACGACCTGTATAACCTGGCGCAGAAACGTCGTTTCGAACGCTATCAATATGCGTTGAAAGTGCTTGATCGTCCGATGGACTTTACCGGCAATGACAACTTCAACCTTGATCGCAGCAAATCCCCCTGGCCGAAAGATGAGGCCGAGTTGAACGCGCTGTGGGATGCCAAGGTGAAATTTGACCAGCTCAGCCTGAAGCTGACGGGTAAAGATGACAAAGAGATCCGCGAGACATTAACGCGTCGCTACAAATTTGCGATTCGTCGTCTGGCACAAACTAACAGCGAAGACGTTTTCTCGCTGGCGATGACCTCTTTTGCGCGCGAGATCGACCCGCATACCAACTACCTCTCCCCGCGAAATACCGAACAGTTTAATACCGAAATGAGTCTGTCTCTGGAAGGTATTGGCGCGGTACTGCAGATGGATGACGACTATACGGTGATTAATTCACTGGTCGCGGGTGGTCCTGCGGCGAAGAGCAAAGCCATCAGCGTCGGCGACCGCATTGTTGGCGTTGGTCAACCGGGTAAAGGCATGGTCGATGTGATTGGCTGGCGTCTTGATGATGTGGTGGCGCTGATTAAAGGGCCGAAGGGCAGTAAAGTTCGCCTGGAAGTTCTACCTGCTGGCAAAGGTGCGAAAACGCGCATTGTTACTCTGACTCGCGAGCGTATTCGTCTTGAAGACCGCGCGGTTAAAATGTCAGTGAAAACCGTCGGCAAAGAAAAAATCGGCGTGCTGGATATTCCTGGCTTCTATGTTGGCCTGACGGATGACGTTAAGGTACAGCTGCAGAAACTGGAAAAACAGAACGTCAGCAGCATTATTATCGACCTGCGCACTAACGGTGGCGGGGCGTTAACCGAAGCTGTTTCGCTTTCTGGCCTGTTTATCCCATCCGGCCCGGTTGTTCAGGTACGTGATAACAACGGCAAAGTACGTGAAGACAGCGATACCGATGGCGTGGTGTATTACAAAGGCCCGCTGGTAGTGCTGGTCGATCGTTTCAGTGCCTCGGCGTCTGAAATTTTCGCTGCCGCCATGCAGGATTACGGTCGTGCACTGATTGTTGGTGAACCGACCTTCGGTAAAGGCACCGTCCAGCAGTATCGTTCGCTGAACCGCATTTACGATCAGATGCTGCGTCCGGACTGGCCAGCGCTGGGTTCCGTGCAGTACACCATCCAGAAGTTCTATCGTATTAACGGCGGTAGTACTCAGCGTAAAGGTGTCACGCCGGAAATCATGATGCCGACCGGTACCGAAGAGCGTGAAACCGGCGAGCAGTATGAAGATAACGCGCTGCCGTGGGATAGCGTTAACGCCGCGACCTTCGTGAAATATGGTGATTTGACGCCATTCGAAGCGGAAATTCTGAAACGTCACGATGAGCGTATCGTTAAAGATCCCGAATTCCAGTACATCATGAAGGATATTGCCCGTTACAACGCGATGAAAGACAAACGCAACATCGTTTCCCTGAACTACGCACAGCGTGAGAAAGAGAACGAGGAAGATGATGCGATTCGCCTGTCTCGTGTGAACGATCGCCTGAAACGCGAAGGCAAACCGCTGCTGAAGAAACTGGAAGATCTGCCGAAGGATTACCAGGAGCCGGACCCGTATCTTGATGAAACGGTTCATATCGCGCTCGACCTGGCCCATCTGGAAAAAGACAGGCCAGCGGTAGAACCGCCAGCTAGCAAATAAGCACCCAACGGGCACAAGTTATTGTGCCCGTTTTCATTTCTGCCGCCCGCCAGCTTTTTTTGCCTGAATCCAACAAAATGTCAACGTTTTTACTGGGCGTCAGCAAGGTGCTACAAAATGTAAAGTTGTGTTTTTTTCGTGACTTAGCGGGGCATGATGGTTGAAAATTGGCGTTCTACCCACACCATGTGGGTAATCGCATAGTGCGTTTTGTTAAGTCGAGGTTAAAAGAAAATTATGATGCGAATCGCGCTTTTCCTGCTGACCAACCTGGCAGTGATGGTGGTATTCGGGCTCGTGCTAAGCCTGACGGGAATTCAGTCAAGCAGTATGACCGGGCTGCTGATCATGGCGCTGTTGTTTGGTTTTGGTGGTTCTATCATTTCGCTGTTGATGTCGAAATGGATGGCGCTGAAATCAGTGGGTGGGGAAGTCATTGAGCAACCGCGTAATGAGACGGAACGCTGGCTAGTCAACACCGTCGCACAGCAGGCGCGCCAGGCCGGTATTGGAATGCCGCAGGTGGCAATCTACCATGCGCCGGATATTAACGCTTTTGCAACGGGGGCTCGTCGTGATGCTTCGCTGGTTGCTGTCAGCACCGGGCTACTGCAAAACATGAGCCGTGATGAAGCAGAAGCGGTTATTGCCCACGAGATCAGCCACATCGCCAACGGTGATATGGTCACCATGACGCTGATTCAGGGGGTTGTGAACACCTTCGTCATTTTCATCTCTCGTGTTATCGCACAAATTGCAGCCGGTTTCCTCGGCGGCAACCGCGATGAGGGAGATAACAGCAACGGCAACCCATTGATCTACTTTGCCGTCGCAACCGTACTGGAGCTGGTATTTGGTATTCTGGCCAGCATCATTACCATGTGGTTCTCCCGTTATCGTGAGTTCCATGCGGATGCCGGTTCGGCAAAACTGGTTGGGCGTGAGAAAATGATTGCTGCCCTGCAACGTTTGAAAACCAGCTATGAGCCGCAGGAAGCCAGCAGCATGATGGCTTTCTGTATCAACGGCAAAGCAAAATCCATGAGCGAGCTGTTTATGACGCACCCGCCGCTGGATAAACGTATTGAAGCCCTGCGTAGTGGGGAATATCTGAAGTAATTATCTGCTTTCGGTAATAAAAATAAAAAATCCGCAACCTTCGGGCTGCGGATTTTTTTATGCCTGGTTTTGGTTGCGGCTTACAGTCTGGCGCGGGGCTGCGTGACGCGAAGGCCGCTGACGGCGGCAGCAACAACGGCAAGCGTGCCGGCCAGCAGAAGTGCGGTGTGGGTTCCGCTATTCCCCAGCAGGTTAAACAGCAATGCGACCAGCGCCGCGCCGGTGCTCTGCCCCAGCAGGCGTGCAGTACCTAACATCCCACTCGCGCCACCGCTGCGATGGGCAGGGGCTGACGACACAATCGTATGGTTGTTTGGTGACTGGAACAGACCAAAACCTGCGCCACAGAGCGCCATTCGCCAGATGATATCCAGGTCCGAAGGGGAAGAGGGCAGTAAAGCGAGACCGAACAGACCACAGGCCATCACAATCAGGCCAATTGCGCCCAGCAGGCCAGCATGGGCTCTCTCAATCAAATACCCTGCCAGCGGTGCCATCACCATTGTGGCCAGCGGCCACGGCGTCAGGAGCAGACCGGTTTCTACCTCACTGCGCCCCATCACGGATTGCAGGAAAAACGGCAGCGAAACCATCGCCAGCATCTGGGCACAGAAGGAGCAGATAGAGGTACAAATCGAAAGCGAAAACAGCGGAATGCGCAGCAGATCAACGGGTAGCAAGGGGACCGGCATCTGGAGTTGACGACGAACAAAAAAGAATCCAACGATCAGCATCGCCACGACCTCAGCCAGAACCAGTTGTGTAGACTGGCCCTGGGCAAAGCCGCCGAGGGCAGTAATCAGCAGGCCAAAAGTCAGCGCATTCATAATTGCACTGGGCAGATCAAAGCGGGTAATTTTACTCCGCCCGGCGTTGACAGGCAGATAGCGCATTGCGAGGACCAGCGAAATAATGCCCAGCGGAATGTTAATCAGGAACAGCCATTGCCAGGAGGCTACGGAGAGAATCGCTGCGGCAATTGTCGGCCCTGCCGCGGAAGATACCGCCACGACAAAAGAGTTGATCCCCATTCCGCGGCCAAGGAAGCGCTGGGGATATATCAGACGAATCAGTGCGGTATTGACGCTCATCAGCGCAGCGCCGCCAAGACCCTGCGCGACGCGTGCCAGAGTCAACATTTCCAGACTACTGGAGAGCGCGCAGGCGAGAGAGGTGAAGGTAAAGACTACCAGTCCAATCTTATAAATGCGTCGGTAGCCGACCATATCGCCGAGAAAAGAGAGCGGTAGTAAGGCGATAACGATGGCAATTTGATAGGCATTAACTATCCAAATAGACGATGCCGGAGAAGCATTTAAATCGCTGGCGATTGTCGGCAGCGCCACGTTGGCGATAGCACCATCCAGTACCGCCATCGTCAAACCTAATACAATGGTCAGAATTGCGCCGTAACGCTGCGGTAACGGCAGCCCATCGGAAGTGTTTTTATCCATGTGAAATCTATGTCTTAGTGAAAACTATTTACTGGACAATAATTTTAGCATTGATTATTCAGCGGCATGTCGCAGATTTGTAACGAATAGGCAGAAGAACGATTGCGGGTATTGGGATGCGAATTTATAATAAAAACCGGTTCTAATTTTTATAAAACAGTTGCGATGAGGTGATAAATGGCAGTTGCAGATTTGGATAAACAGCCAGATTCTGTCTCTTCGGTGTTGAAGGTTTTTGGCATTTTGCAGGCGCTTGGCGAAGAGCGTGAAATTGGCATTACCGAACTGTCCCAGCGCGTCATGATGTCAAAAAGCACCGTTTATCGCTTTTTGCAGACCATGAAATCGTTGGGATATGTGGCACAAGAAGGCGAGTCTGAGAAATATTCCCTGACCCTGAAGCTGTTCGAATTGGGCGCGCGGGCATTGCAGAATGTTGATCTGGTCCGTAGTGCGGATATTCAGATGCGCGAACTTTCTCGCCTGACGAAAGAGACGGTCCACCTGGGTGCTCTGGACGAAGACAGTATTGTCTACATCCATAAAATCGACTCAATGTACAACTTGCGCATGTATTCGCGCATTGGTCGCCGCAACCCCCTGTACAGTACCGCTATCGGTAAAGTTCTGCTGGCGTGGCGCGATCGCGCAGAAGTTGAGCAGATTCTCGAAGGCGTAGAGTACAAGCGCAGCACTGACCGCACCATCACCAGTACTGAAGAGTTGTTATCGGTTCTGGATAAGGTCCGTGAACAGGGTTATGGCGAAGATAACGAAGAGCAGGAAGAAGGGTTGCGCTGTATTGGCGTGCCGGTTTTCGACCGCTTTGGCGTGGTTATTGCTGGCCTGAGCATCTCTTTCCCGACGCTGCGTTTTTCTGAAGAGCGTTTGAACGAGTATGTTGAGATGCTGCACACGGCAGCACGTAAGATTTCTGAGCAGATGGGTTACAACGATTATCCGTTTTGACAGGTCTTAATCGTTGTAAATTCGGGCTACTGACATTGTAGCCCGAACCATGACTAACCGTTATCAACGACCGTGGCGCTTTTTCGCAGTATAGGGCAATCGGTAATGCCGATAATACCGCTACTGGAATGAACATACTGTGCGGTACTTATGCCGCGAGCCGTAAGATATTTACATTGCAACCCTAGTCCTCCGGCATTCTCACTACTGCCCATTAATACGCCGTAACCGCTTAATAATACGCCGATCCACAAGATAGCCAGCACCACAATGGTACGTATGATCAATCGCATTGTTGCCTCATTATTTGTATTATCCTTGCGTTTATTTTGTCATGAACACGAGTTGATACAAGTCTATGATTCCTAAACTTGCCTTTCGTATTACAGTTAGCCGCGGTTTAAGAAGGTCATGTTATCCTGGCGACATCTGATTCTGATGCGGAGAGTGGAGTGAAAAAATTACGGTGGGTTTTGCTGATAGTTATCATCGCGGGTTGTTTACTGCTATGGACTCAGATGCTTAACGTAATGTGCGATCAGGATGTACAGTTCTTCAGCGGCATCTGCACTATCAACAAGTTTATACCCTGGTAAGACATTTTTAATATGACTGATTTTCTTCTGCTGCGTGGGTGGTAGAATGAACGCCTTCTCTTTGAGGTGGTGAAATGAGTGAGTTATTAAATCCTGGGATCGTAAATCTGGCGTCAGTAGCATTGTCGGTTGTGCTGTTGCTTGTCGGCCTGTTGTTGTGGTTTTTTGTTAATCGCGCCAGCTCGCGCGCCAATGAGCAGATTGCTCTGCTGCAAGCCTTGCTGGATCAGCAAAAGCGGCAAAATGCATTGCTCCGCCGTCTGTGTGAAGCCAATGAACCTGAGAAAGAGGACATTGCCGAGCCTTCTACAGTTGAGAAGGGAAAAGGCGACGACGACTTCATTCGCCTTGTCGCAGAACGGTAATCCGACTGACAGGTGTGCACCACTGCGGTGTGCGCCTGCATATCACCCGGCTATAACTTATCCTTATCTATTTATCCGTTTTCAGCGCCAGTCTGAACGGTTAAGATATGATTTCATTCGCATGTTTCCGTGATTTGTTTAGATACGCAAATAAAAGAATTATGATGTGGGTCAATTGCCAGAACAAACATCATGTCATCAATACTTCATTATTATCGTGCAATGTAGACAATATTTTGAGCACTTCAATTAACGCGTTTCATTATTATGGAGTGCGCATAGTTAACGCGAATTTTCAACTATCGATATGAGCTTTTATGTGCATCATTATGCAGTTTTCTTTGTATACCCCTAAAATTGGCAGTTCGTATGCGAACCGATGACAACACTCTGAAGTCGTTGAGCTATGGCGAAAAAGTTGCAGTTGTGGGGGATGTGTTATTGCTGGAACCGTATGACAGTGAAGGATTCGGCTGTAGGAGGTAAGACGCATAAATGTGCAGATGATCAAATGATTACCTTATAATCTGTGCGAGCGATCGAGACCCGCCTAAAAATGGCTTGCCATTATTTACGTTGTATGTGATAACACCGTTCGGGTTAAACGAGGTACAGTTCTGTTTATGTGTGGCATTTTCAGTAAAGAAGTCCTGAGTAAACACGTTGTCGTTGAATACCGCTTCTCTGCCGAACCTTATATTAGTGCCTCATGCAGTTATGTGTCAGTTTTATCTATGTAAGCGCCTAAGGGCGAAGAAAGAAAACAGTCTAAGGAATTTTGCAAATGGCAAAGATTAAAGGTCAAGTTAAGTGGTTCAACGAGTCTAAAGGTTTTGGTTTCATTACTCCTGCTGATGGCAGCAAAGATGTGTTCGTACACTTCTCTGCAATCCAGGGTAACGGCTTCAAAACTCTGGCTGAAGGCCAGAACGTTGAGTTCGAAATTCAGGACGGCCAGAAAGGTCCAGCAGCAGTTAACGTAACTGCTATCTGATTCAAGACCACTGAATCTTGTAAGAAAGCCTCGCCTGTGCGGGGCTTTTTAGTTTCTATTGCAAAACGTTTCTATTTCCCACCCTTCGTTGTGCTTTGTTGCAAAACAACACCCTTATTCGCATTGTTTAGCAGTCTTTTTTGCTTATTTTCTGTTAAATCAGAGGGTTGCAAAATAATGATGGAGCTAAGGTGCAAAAGAACAAAATTAAGTCAGCCGCCAATTTTACCCCGATCCGTTTTGGGTTGCTGTGCGTGGCGATTCTCAGTTGTCTTGGGCTGCTATTGGCTCGAGTGGGCTGGCTACAAATTGTCTCCCCAGACAACCTGGTTAAACAAGAGGATATGCGCTCCTTGCGCGAGGAGCCTGTTGACGTTCAACGTGGGATGATTAGCGATCGCGAAGGCCGTCCGCTGGCGGTTAGCGTTCCAGTGAGTGCTATCTGGATTGACCCGCAAACCACCCTTGAAAAGGGGGGCGTAGGATACGGTCCGCGCTGGCAGGCGATGGCCGAGGCTCTACATCTCAACCTTAGCGAACTGGCCCATCGCGTTGAATCGCATCCTCATGCGCGTTTTCTCTATCTGGCGCGCCAGATAAACCCAGAGCAGGCGGAATGGATCGACAAACTCCACCTGCCGGGCATCAATCTGCGCGATGAGTCGCGACGTTTTTATCCTGCGGGACACGTTGCCGCGAATCTGCTGGGGTTTACTAATGTTGATAACCAGGGCATTGAAGGAGTAGAGAAAAGCTTTAACGCGCAGCTGATGGGTCAGCCAGGGCGTCGGCTGGTGCGTAAAGATCGCCACGGCAACGTTATCGAAAATATCACTGAAGTTGCGGCCGTCCCTGCGCATAATTTGCAGTTGAGCATCGATGAACGACTGCAAACGGTCACGGAAGACGCGCTGGATAATGCCGTACGCTGGAATAAAGCGGAATCAGGCGCAGCAGTATTGATTAAGATTGATACCGGAGAGATTCTGTCGATGGCCAGCTATCCGGATTTCAACCCTAATAATCGCGATGATGCGAAGCTGGATGATTTCCGCAATCGCGCAATAAGCGATACTTTTGAGCCTGGCTCAACGGTAAAACCGCTGGTGCTCATGACTGCGCTACAGCAGGGGATTGTTCAGCCGGATAGTGTGGTGGATACCCATCCGTTTATCCTCGACGGCCATCGAATTCGCGACGTGGGCTATTATCCGGAATTAACCCTCACCGGTATCCTGCAAAAATCCAGCGATACCGGCGTTTCACATTTATCTCTGGCCATGCCGGTCCAGCATCTCATCGATACCTATAAAGCGTTCGGTTTTGGCGACTCAACCGGATTAGGGCTGACCGGTGAAAGCGCCGGGCTGATGCCACAGCGCCGCTACTGGGGGCAGTTGGACCGGGCGACCTTTGCTTTTGGCTATGGTCTGATGGTGACGCCGCTACAGCTGGCGCATGTTTATGCCACCATCGGTGGCTACGGCATTGAACGCCCGCTATCGATCACTCGCATCGATCCGCCGGTTATGGGGACACGGGTGATGCCAGAACAGATTGTGCATGAAGTCGAACATATGATGGAGAGCGTAGCCTTACCGGGCGGCGGAGGCACTAAAGCCGCGGTACGTGACTACCGGGTGGCGGTAAAAACAGGTACCGCAAAAAAAATCGGTCCCGATGGCAAATACATTGATAAGTACGTCGCTTATACGGCAGGCGTTGCGCCAGCCAGCAACCCGAAATTTGCGCTGGTGGTGGTGATGAACGACCCCAGCAACGGGTCGTATTACGGCGGGGCGGTTTCTGCGCCGGTATTCAGCCAGATCATGGGCGATGTCCTGCGCCTGGAGAACGTTATGCCGGATGGAATGCCGCAGGATTCAGAAAACCTCATCGTAATGCACAACGGCGAGGCCTTGTCCCCCGCGCTGTAACAGTGGTCTGAAAGGGCGAATAGCGCTACACTTTCGCCCTTTCAGCGACACCGGAGTTGTCATGTCTTACAGTTGCCCACTTTGCCACGCGCCGCTTGAGCGCCGCGACAATAGCTATATTTGCCCACAGCGGCATCAGTTCGATCTGGCGAAGGAGGGCTACGTTAATTTGCTGCCGGTGCAGTTTAAGCGGTCTCGCGATCCTGGCGACAGCGCGGAGATGATGCAGGCCCGTCGGGCGTTTCTCGATGCGGGTCATTATCAACCTCTGCGAGATGCTATCAGCGCTTATCTGCAAACCTTCGCTCCGATTGATTTACTGGATATCGGCTGTGGGGAAGGGTATTACACTCATGCTTTTGCTGCCATTGCCGCCCATAGCTGGGGGCTGGATGTTTCTAAATCCGCTATTCGCGCCGCGGCTAAACGTTATCCGCAAGTCAATTTTTGCGTCGCATCCAGCCAGCGCTTGCCGTTTGACGATGCCAGCCTTGATGCGGTCGTGCGAATTTATGCCCCGTGTAATGCTCAAGAACTGGCGCGTGTTGTCAGGCCCGGCGGCTGGGTGATCACCGCGACGCCTGGCCCGCGTCATTTATTGGAACTCAAGGGATTAATTTACGACGACGTGCGCCTGCATGAGCAGAACACGGAAGAGATGACGGGATTCACGTTATGCCACCAGCAGCAGGTGGCCTATCCAATGCAGCTAAATGGAAGTGAGGCAGAAGCGTTACTGCAGATGACGCCGTTTGCGTGGCGGGCAAAACCGGCGGTTCGAGAAACCTTACGTCAGCAGGAACTATTTAGCTGCCAGACTGATTTTGCGATTCACTGCTGGCAGCGCGATGTCTGATGGCTAGCCGGCAAAATGGCTCCAGAGTATTTGGGCGCCGATGCCAATCAGAACGATACCACCCAGTATTTCGGCCCGTTTGCCCAGCAGCGGGCCGATAAAGCGTCCTACCATAATGCCCAGCGTTGACATCATCAACGTGGCACAACCGATGGCCAGCGCGGTGGCGATAATATTGACCTGTAAGAACGCCAGACCAACGCCGACAGCCATTGCATCGAGACTGGTGGCGAAAGCGGTGGTGACCAGCAGCCAGAAACCGTGACGGCGGGGAGCTTCACACTCTTCGTCGTCGTTGCCGCGAAATCCTTCGATAACCATACGACCGCCGAGAAACACCAGCAGTATGAAGGCAATCCAGTGATTCCATTCGAGAACGAACTGGCTGGCCAGCATCCCCATACCCCAACCGACGAGCGGGGTGAGCGTTTCGATAGCGCCAAAGATGAGACCCGTGCGCAGGGCTTCGGAAAATTTGGGTTTATGGAGGGTCGCGCCCTTACCGATAGAAGCCGCGAAGGCGTCCATGGACATGCCGAAGGCAAGAAGAATGGTAGCGGAAATATTCATTAGAGCGTCCTGACCGGGGATAATCCATATGACACATCGCTACCCCCAGTAAGCATACGCAGCTCATCCTGATGATGAAGCGCTGCGTACAGCAGTGATGTGTCTATGGTCTCGCCTGATTGAATACTCTCTTCAACCCGTACGTGCCACGTTTTGCAACGAGTATGTTGACACGTACATTTCCTGACTGGCAGGAAATCGGCTACTCCCCAACGACGGGCGCAACCTTAACATAATTTTAGAATATAAAACAATAACAGAGTTAGGTTATTTTGATAACTAAATGATAACGATTTTCATTTTAATTTAGGCGTAAATGACTCGTTAATAAATATGAGGATATTAGACGGATGAAATATAGCACTGGCTATACATCATCCGTTGGGAAATAGTGAGATATAGCGTGAGCTATATTTATAACTTATTGAGTTGAAACAAGAAGCTTGTAAATCTTCTCCAGGTCGTCGATATTGCGGACACGAATAAGTAAACGGCGTTGCTCTAATTGCATCACCAATACGCCATCTTCCGATAAATTCATCTCTTTAATTCGCTTATATTCAATCCAGATATTGGCGAAGAAAAAACCACTCTTTTTGAAGATGATCTTCGGAGCGCGGATCCAGAACAGATACAGTCCCATTAATGCCAGGGCAGATAATAACCAAGTGGTGATAAGTTCGCCCTGGTTGGCCATATTGTTGTAAATCAGTATCCCGATAAGGCCGACGAAAATAATGCCATCAACACGACTGCGGCGGAGCAGGGGGATAGCCAGCAGACTTGGGCCGTTACGACGCGGCATAATGAACTGGTCGTAAATCGCAAAAGCGAGCAGAACGAGAATAAACAGGATTAACACCAGGTCCGTGATTGTCATCCATCCTCCAAATAAAAAAGCCGGGGGCAAGCCCCCGGCGCACAACACAATAATTACAGGCCCAGCAGGCCGACAGCGTAGCCCGCGATACCGATGACGAAGAAGCCAACGATGATCCACAGGGCGTTTACTTTCTTACGCAGTAGCCACATACAAGCGAAGGTCAGCAGCAGTGGCACCAGGCCCGGCATCAGCTGGTCAAGGATGGTCTGCACGGTAGTGACGCGAGTCTGACCATCCTGACCGGTGATGGTAGAAACCACCAGCGGGATGTTCACGTGCGTCCACTTGTTAACCAGCGCTCCCATAACAAACAGGCCGAGGATTGACGCCCCCTCTGTCAGTTTCTGCAGGAAGCCGCCGCCCATATCTTTAACGATGTCGATACCTTTACGGTAACCGTACGCTACGCCGTAATAGCGAGTCAGCAGGCGTACTGCGTTAAACAGGATAAAGAACAGCAGGGGACCAAGCAGGCTGCCGCTCATCGCGATACCTGCACCCAGCGCGGCGAATACCGGACGAACGGTGCCCCAGAAGATTGGGTCGCCTACGCCCGCCAGAGGGCCCATCAGACCAACTTTGATACCGTTGATGGCACCATCGTCGATTTCTGCGCCGTTAGCACGCTGCTCTTCCATCGCCAGCGTTACGCCGAGAACCGGCGCGGCAACGTATGGGTGGGTGTTAAAGAACTCAAGGTGACGTTTAATCGCCTGTTTACGCGCATCGTTGTTCTCCGGATACAGGCGACGAATTGCCGGTACCATAGAGAAGCAGAAGCCCAGCGCCTGCATACGTTCGAAGTTCCATGAACCCTGGAACAGGTTAGAACGAATGAACACGCCACGAATATCACTCTGAGTGAGTTTTTTCTCGGTGGTATTTTTAGTCATATCAACCATTTCGCTCACCTGTTAGTCCAGTTCGTTATCGAGATCGTTATTACCAGCAGCCTGCGCTGGCGCACCCGCTACGCGGTTATATTTCGGGCTCAGTTGGATGTAGAGGACAGCCATTACTGTACCAATCACGCCCAGAGCAACCAGGTTGAAATCGGTGAATGCAGCGGTAACGAAGCCCAGGTAGAAGAACGGCATCAGGTAGCCTGCGCGCATCATGTTGATGACCATCGCGTAACCGACTACCACGATCATGCCACCTGCGATGTTCAGACCGCCAGTTACCACTTCAGGAATGGCGTTCAGCAGACCCTGTACTTCGCTGGTGCCGACGGAGATCGCCACGATAACCGCAGGGATAGCGATACGCATGGCCTGCAGGAACAGAGACGAAACGTGAAGCCAGGAAATGGCCGTCAGGTTTCCACTCTCTGCGGCTTTATCCGCAGCGTGCTGGAAAGCAACGGTGATGGTACGAACGATAATGGTCAGAACCTGGCCTGCTGCTGCCAGTGGGATAGCCAGCGCGATACCAGCGCCAATGCTCTGGTGACCTGCGATAACCAGAACGGTTGAGATGATTGACGCTAAAGCGGCATCAGGCGCAACGGCGGCACCGATGTTCATCCAGCCCAAAGCGATCATTTCCAGGGTACCACCGATGATGATACCCGTTTTCATATCACCGAGAACGGCGCCAATCAGCGTACAGGCCACCAGCGGACGGTGGAACTGAAATTCATCAAGTACCGACTCCATACCCGCAATACACGCGACGATGAACACCAGCACAATCTGAAGAAGGGTAATCTCCATTGTACTTCTCCTGTTGATTAAGTCTTAAGTTGAAAATTGGGTTGTGGTCCGTAAGGTTACTTATTCACCTTACCGATCAGATCCATCATTTTCAGTTTCTGGTCTGTGGAAACTTTGCGAGCTTCCAGTTCGATACCGCGAGCATTCAGTTTTTTGAACGCTTCAATATCTTTCTCATCGACCGAAATAGCGTTATTCACCTGCGTTTTGCCCTGACGGTAAGCCATACCGCCGATGTTGACAGTGGTGATGTTCACCCCACCTTCAACAACGCGCTCAACGTCAGTTGGGTTAGTAAACAGCAGCATGATGCGTTCGCCTGCGTATTTCGGGTTGTTATAGACACGAATCATCTTCGCGACGTCTACAACGTGGGCGGTAACGCCCGGAGGAGCAACCTGAGTTAGCAGCGTTTTACGCACGGTGTCTGCCGCCACTTCGTCGCTGACGACGATAATGCGGGTAACGTTAGTTTCTTTGGTCCAGCGGGTAGCGACCTGACCATGGATCAGACGATCATCGATGCGTGCCAGCCCGATGACCATGTAATCTTTCGGCCCCATTGGTTTCAATGGTGCTGCCGCTTTCGGTGCTGCTGCCTGAACCGGTGCTGGGGCGGCCTTTTCCACCAGCTTCGCTTTCAGTGCTTTCACGCCTTCACGACCGGTTTCCACAGCCAGCGCGACCAGTTCATCGAACGACGGGTTATCGTCGCGCGCCATCAGTGTTTCCACCAGCATCGGGATGTTTACACCCGCGATGACTTCATAATGTTCTTTATCGACGACAATGCGGCTAGCTGCGTTAAACGGGCTGCCTCCCCATGTATCGACGAGAAATAACACGCCTTTTGCTGTATCCAGCTTCGCTAGCTGAGCGTTGTACTTCTCAATCAACGTTTCTGCGTTTTCGCCAGGAACGAAATCGATCCAGCCAACGTTTTCCTGTTCGCCCAACAGCATTTCTGCCGTTTTCAACAGCTGTTCTGCAGCCCAACCATGTGTGCCTATTACAATAGCAATCGTCACTTGCTACCTCCTTTATAATCGTGAATGCATCATCTGTTGTGATACATACTGAATCACTCTTGCGAACAAAATCGATTCAGTAGGGGTGTAAGATATAAAGTAATTACTACAGCGAATTATTTTAGACAGTGAAAAAATAATTAATGTGATGAAGCTCCGCTAATCATGGATAAGTTTGGGATTATTTTGCAGCGCAAAAAATAGTCTTAGCTATTGCAAAGACAGGTAAATTTTTTCCAATCTAGCTCTATATTTTGATATGTTTACGTTCCGTTTAATTACTCAGGAGTATAGGGCATAGCCCGCTATATGGATCGTCACCGACGTCTTTTCACCTTCAGGCACTCGTCTGCCGCCATCATCTGCTACGTTTTTTTACCAGCAATAAGTGTCTCGTCTGTGCATGACACAGCGATGACTATGTCTGTCGTTAACTGGAGCTGCTCATGGAATTCTTAATGGATCCCTCTATTTGGGTTGGCTTGCTGACGCTGGTCGTCCTCGAAATCGTATTAGGTATCGACAACCTGGTGTTTATTGCCATCCTTGCTGACAAGCTGCCGCCAAAACAGCGCGATAAAGCGCGTTTGATCGGACTTTCTCTGGCGCTGTTTATGCGTCTGGGCCTGCTGTCGGTCATCTCCTGGATGGTGACGTTAACCAAACCGCTTTTCAGCGTTGCCGATTACGCGTTTTCCGGGCGCGACCTCATCATGCTGCTCGGGGGGATCTTCTTGCTGTTTAAGGCGACCACCGAACTGCACGAACGGCTGGAAAACCGCCAGCATGATTCCGGCCATGGTAAGGGATACGCAAGTTTCTGGGTGGTAGTACTGCAAATCGTCGTGCTTGACGCCGTGTTCTCGCTGGATGCTGTCATTACGGCGGTCGGGATGGTTAACCATCTGCCGGTGATGATGGCGGCGGTAGTGATTGCGATGGCGGTGATGCTATTGGCTTCGAAGCCGTTGACCCGCTTCGTCAACCAGCATCCGACGGTCGTCGTGCTCTGTTTGAGCTTCCTGCTGATGATCGGCCTGAGCCTGGTGGCTGAAGGTTTTGGTTTCCATATACCGAAGGGGTACCTGTACGCCGCAATTGGTTTCTCGATAACCATCGAATTCTTCAACCAGGTGGCGCGCCGTAACTTTATCCGCCACCAGTCGATGCTGCCGCTGCGTGCGCGAACCGCCGATGCGATCCTGCGTCTGATGGGAGGTCGTAAACAGAGCGTCGTGGCGCACGATAGCGATAACCCATCCGTGGTGCCGATACCGGAAGGCGCGTTTGCTGAAGAAGAACGCTATATGATTAACGGTGTCCTAACCCTTGCGCAGCGTTCATTGCGCAGCATCATGACGCCGCGCGGGGAAATCAGCTGGGTGAACGCCGAGCAGAGCGAAGAGGAAATTCGTCGCCAGCTGCTCTCGTCACCGCACAGTTTGTTCCCTGTGTGCCGGGGCGAGCTGGATGAAATCATCGGTATCGTCCGTGCGAAAGAAATGCTGGTGGCGCTGGAAGCCGGGGATAACGTTGCCGCGCTGGCCTCGGCTTCTCCGGCGATCGTGGTTCCGGAAACGTTGGATCCGATAAACCTGTTGGGCGTGCTGCGCCGTGCTCGTGGCAGCTTTGTTATCGTGACCAACGAGTTTGGCGTGGTGCAGGGGCTGGTCACGCCGCTGGACGTGCTGGAGGCGATTGCCGGTGAATTCCCGGACGCTGACGAAACCCCGGAAATAGTCATTGATGGTGATGGCTGGCTGGTGAAAGGCTCAACCGACGTTCATGCGTTGCAGCAGGCGCTGGGGTTGGATCACCTGGTTGATGAAGATGAAGATATCGCGACGGTTGCCGGGCTGGTGATCGCGGTCAATGGTCATATCCCTCGTGCGGGTGATGTGCTTGATTTGCCGCCTTTGCAGTTCACGATTGTCGAAGCCAACGACTACCGTGTCGACCTGGTGCGGGTCGTGAAAGTACGCCAGGATAACGACGAAGAAGAGTAATGGTTGACCCTGTCGGCTGTATCATGAAGCCGACAGGGTATTCTCTAGGTGAATGCCTCTTTGTGTTTTTCAGCCGCCAACCACTCTGGGAAGTCGTCTATTGGCATCGGGCGGGCATAATAAAAACCTTGCAATAAATCCACGCCATTTCTGCGCAGATACTCCTCTTGCTCCCGGGTCTCGACACCCTCAGCAATCGTGACAATTTTTAGCCGACGCGCAAGGGCGATGATCATATCGGTCACCGTGGCGTTGACGCTATCGATACCAATAGCGCTGGTGAAAGATTTATCAATTTTCAACACATCAGGGCGCAGTTTCTCCAGCCACGAAAGGGAACTATTGCCGGTGCCAAAATCATCAATCGCTAACTGTACCCCCTTGAAATGCAGGTGTTCAGCCATATGGTGATCGCCATCCTGTAGCACGTCACGTTCAGTGAGTTCGACAACCAATTGCTGTACCGGATGCGCGCTAAACCAGTAACGGTGCAGGTCGCGCAGCAGTTCGCCATTGGCGAAGTGGCGGGCGGCGACGTTAATCCCGATGTGAAAATGTTTGTCCTGAGGAAACAGCGCTAATTTATGTGCGGTTTGTGAAATCACATAGCGGGTGAGGGGGATAATCAGGTTATAGCCTTCAGCGATGGGAATAAAAACATCCGGTGAAATAGCCCCTCGTCGCGGATTATTCCATCGCAGCAGTATCTCAACTCCACAGCACTTTCGGGTATGCAGGTCTTGTAAAGGCTGGCACCAAAGTTCGAACTCGTGCGCAATAATGCCGAGATTAATTTCACGAGAAAAACTCATTCGTCCCGCCGTCGCCAACCAGGCGATGCCGGTCATTAACATGCTAAGGATTAGTGCCAGTGGTAATTCATTGGGAAGATCGCTAAGGGCGACCGCCGAGGCTCCGGGGCCGCTAACGTTGATAGTAAAAGGAAATTCTGTTGAACGCTGGCGGTAGATAATCTGCTCTCCCGGCAACATCTCCTGGCTTACCAGACCCGAACCGCTGATAAAACTTTTCTCGCCAACCTGCAGGCCAATCCCGGTAATTAACGATGATTTTGCATTGAAAATTAACCCACCTAACAGCTCAATATTGATGAGCAGCAGCACGCCGTCAGCACCGCTAAGCGAGGCAGGATACCACTGAATAAGTACCGGGGTTCCTTTAAGCAGCGAAGCGTCGTAGCTGAAGACTAACAGGGGATGATTTGTCGGTAATGCAGGCTGTAGTTGATGAACAGGAGTATGGCGCTCGCCAAAAATGCTGGAGCAGTAGAGTATATTCGACTGGACCAACGCAATGGAACGTACTGTTTGCAACGATGAGGCCAGCTTGCGAAGCGCAAGGTGGGCATCCTGACAGGGTTGATTCACCAGATGAAGCAGTGAAGTGTGCTGAGCGGCGAGGGGGCGTAAAATGTTATCCATCGCCCCCACCATTTTATTGGTGCTCGTCTGGACGCGCTGCTGATTTAAACTACGCTGCGAAATAAATCGAATCACTAACGTTGTTGTTAGCGTTAATAGCGCCACGAGCAAACATACCAGGATACGTTTCCTGCGGTATGTCGTGATGACTTTTTGTGCAGTCTGCATGCGCGACGCCTTGTCGGCTAGAAAGTGTCAATGAGAGTAACAGCCGCCATTGGGCAAGTGTAGTAGGGACAGATAAAAAAGAAGAATGCGTCAGACGGACGCATTCGTTTAAATAATTATTAATCGCACTGAACTTTGATAGCCAGACCGCCACGCGACGTTTCCCGGTATTTGGCGTTCATGTCTTTACCGGTCTCGTACATGGTCTCAATGACTTTATCGAGGGAGACGCGCGGTTCGCTGGTTCGGCGCATTGCCATTCGGGTGGCGTTGATCGCTTTAACCGAGGCAATCGCATTACGCTCGATGCAGGGAACCTGCACCTGTCCGGCTACCGGGTCGCAGGTAAGACCGAGGTTATGCTCCATCCCGATTTCTGCCGCCACGCAAACCTGTTCCGGGCTGGCTCCGAGGATTTCAGCCAGGCCCGCCGCCGCCATTGAGCAGGCCACGCCGACTTCACCCTGACAGCCAACTTCTGCACCGGAAATTGAAGCATTCATCTTATACAACGCGCCGATAGCGCCAGAGGCCAGGAAGTAGCGAATATAGATATCCGGGCTGACGGACTCGATAAAGTGGTTGTAGTAGGCCAGCACCGCCGGAACAATACCGCAGGCACCGTTGGTCGGCGCGGTGACCACCCGACCACCGGCAGCGTTCTCTTCATTGACCGCCAGCGCGAACATATTGACCCAGTCCACCACGTTCATCGGATCGTTGGAGAGCTTATCGCTGGCAACCAGCATCCTCCGCAGCGCAGAAGCGCGGCGAGGAACGCGCAGCGGGCCAGGCAGTACGCCTTCGGTGTTCATCCCGCGATCGATACAGGCGCGCATGGTCTGCCAGATATTAGCAAAATAGTCTTCTATCTCTTTTTTGCTGTGAAGTGCCAGTTCATTCTGCATCACCATGCCGGAGAGCGACATGCCGGTTTCTTTACAGTAGCCCAACATCTCGTGCGCGGATTTAAACGGGTATGGGACGCTGACTTCACCAACATTTTCTTTGCCGAAATGCTCTTCATCGACGATAAAGCCCCCGCCGATGGAATAATAAGTTTTGCTGTAGATTTCTTTATCGCCAGCCCAGGCGTGAATGGTCATGCCGTTCTCGTGCAGCGGCAGGTTATCGCTACGAAAACGCATACCGTCATCCTGCGGAAAATCAACCTCATGCTGCCCTTGCGCCAGCAGTAGACGTCCGCGCTCTTCAACGTCGCGGATAAATGCCGGAATTGCGTCAATGTCGACCGTATCAGGCTGATTGCCTGCCAGTCCCATAATGATGGCAATATCTGTGTGGTGGCCTTTGCCGGTTAATGACAGTGAGCCGTAGACGTCAACCGCCACGCGCGTCACTTCATTAAGCAATCCCTTTTCGACCAGGTCATCGACGAACTGTTTACCGGCCTTCATCGGCCCTACAGTATGGGAAGATGAGGGACCGATCCCCACCTTGAACATGTCGAATATACTAATCACGATAACACTCCTGACAGGGTTACCGCGGGTGCGGTAACGATGTAATAACTGCGCATAGTGTAAGAGGGAACCGTGCCATCAGCTTAAGTATTCACATGAATTAAACTAATGGATAACCGAGAATTTACTAATACTGAGAGCATCGTCCTCGTTTAAGTATAGTTAAGGACGGGAGCCTATCTGTAGCGCCAGTTCACGAATAATGCCCGCGGTCATGCCCCAGACAAAATAATGCTGATACCACGATAGCCAGACGCGATGTGAATTACCGCGCCGATGAATGTCCAGCGGGTGATAGCGCCCGAGTCGCAGCGCCTCAGCCAGCGGCATTTCGAAGACCGCCGCGACTTCATCCTGACTGGCATGATAGTGCAGATTAGGCGGGATAATCCCGACCACCGGCGTCACCTGAAAACCGGTGACGCTATCAACTGGCGGAAGAACACCAATAATTTCAACAGATTCCGGTGGGATCGCTACCTCCTCCTGCGCTTCGCGCAGCGCGGCGGCAATAAGCGTTGCATCGCTGTTATCCACCGCGCCGCCTGGGAAAGCGACCTGTCCGGCATGTTTACGCATTAGCGGCGAGCGTTGGGTCAGCAACAGCCCCGGCTGCTGACGGCGAACAATTGGCACCAGAACCGCAGCCTGGCGCTGGTTGAGCGCATTGGCTGCGGGCTGTGGTCGCAGAAGCTGAAAACGAGAAAGAAAGTCGTCAAGGTCGAGGGCGCTGTCCGCCATGTTCTAGCTCTCCAGTTGATGCAGGATACGATTAACTTTATCAAAAGTTTCCTGATATTCCGCCGCTTCTTCACTATCGGCCACAATGCCGCCACCGGCGGAGCAGAAAAGCTGCCCCTGCCAGGCAGTGATCGTGCGGATGGTGATGCTGGTATCCATATTGCCGCAGAAGCTGATATAGCCGATGCTCCCGCACCACGCGTTGCGCCTTTGCGGCTCCAGTTCATCGATAATTTCCATCGCTCTGACCTTCGGCGCACCGGTAATTGAGCCGCCGGGAAACGCTGCACGCAGCAGGTCGGTAGCGTGAAGATGAGCGAGCAATCTGGCGGTAATGGTGCTCACCAGATGATGTACGGCAGGGAACGGCTCAACGACGAACAGTTCGGGGACGCGAACGCTACCGGGTACGGCAACCCGGCCAATATCGTTGCGCATTAAATCGACGATCATCAGGTTTTCAGCGCGGTCTTTCGGCGAGTTCGCCAGCATTTTCGCCTGCTGCGCATCCAGCTCGGGATCGGACCGTCTTGGCAAGGTGCCTTTAATCGGTCGGGTCTGGATTTCACTTTGATGTAGCTGAATAAAGCGCTCGGGCGACAGGCTCAATATTGCCCCTTCAGGCAGGCGGATAAAGGCGCTGAACGGTGCGCGATTTGCGTGGTTAAGCTGGCAGAAAGCTTGCCATTCATTCCCGCGATAGCTGGCCCTGAAGCGCTGCGCCAGGTTGACCTGATAGCAGTCGCCGCTGTGTAGGTAAGCCTGAATCTGGCGAAATTTTTTGCTGTACTCCTCGCGGCTCATATTTGAGCGCCACGGCGAAGTCAGTTCAAAAGGCTCAACGACCGGGGCTGACTGCGCCTCCAGCCACGCAAGGCAGCGCTGTGGATCGTCATAGCTGATTAACGACACTTCCTGGCGCTGATTGTCGACAATCAATGCCCAGTCATAGATCCCCACCGCCATATCGGCCTGGGCGATATCCGCATCCGCCTGCGACGGTAGCGTTTCAAAACGCCGCCCAAGATCGTAGCCGAACAGCCCCAGCGCGCCGCCAAGAAACGGCAGATGCGGGTGAGCTTGCGGTTGCAGATTATGCTTCACCAGTTGTTGATGCACGAGCGCGAGCGGATCGGCGCTTGACATTGTGGTCGCTTCGCCCTCGCTTATGACGGTAGTTTGACCGCGGGTCACCAGCGTTGCGCACGGCTGAGCGACAATAACGTCAAACCGACTATGTGCATGATTGGCAAAACCGGAGTGCAGCAGCATTGCCCAGGGTTGTGAACTTAATGGGTTAAAATAGTGTTCAGCGGCATCCGGACGCCAGGGCAGGGAAATAATCGCGGGGGACAACATCGTCTTCTTCAATCCTGATCGTGACCGCCTGCTGGTATACTAGAGGACGGCGTGAAATAATTACGCCCCACAATGTAGCAGGAGTGAGTGATGTTTGCAGGTTTACCTTCGCTGAGCCACGAGCAACAGCAAAAAGCAGTAGAACGAATTCAGGAACTGATGTCGCAGGGCATGAGCAGCGGCGAGGCTATCTCTTTAGTGGCTAACGAAGTGCGCGCCTCGCATACCGGCGATCGGATTGTGGCGCGCTTTGAGGATGAAGACGAGTAAGCTAATACCGTCATTCGTATCATGCCACCTTCCTTAGGCAGAAGGCGGAAAGTCAATTTATGACATCAGGTAGCCGTTCGGGATCGTCGTGTAGCGTTATCTGCGCCATGCTTTCGCCACGCCAGTAGGTGAGCTGTGTGCTAATAGTCGTGTGGTTCACGCTGACCTCGGTTAACGGCGCAGACTTCGTCAGGTCCCACAGACAGACAAATCTCGCCTGCGGCAGATGGTTGCGTAACACCAGATAACTGAGATTGCTTACCGCCGGGTTATCCGGTGCCAACCCTTGCCACAGCTCACCGTCACCCGCCAGCCACAGCGCTACCGTATCACCGTCACGGGCAAAATGGCGTGGCTGACAGCCGTGCAGCGGCGTCATGGTGGAACCTTCCATATTACGCAGCGGCCCGCTGAGCGAGAAGGGCTGCGGTGTGCCGCTCTGGTCCAGCGCCTGTGCCGCCAGATGTAGCGTCCAGTCGAGCTGCTGGCGATGCGGGTTCTCCACCGTCGACAGGTCGATCAGCACATCGTCCAGCCACAGTAAGCGGCGGCGAAAGCGTACCTCGCGCCAGGCATCAACGTCCCATTCGACCCGCGAATGGCTGTTCAGCTCAGGTGGCGGTTTGCTCCAGTCTACTTCGCTGTCCAGCCAGAGATAATCCTCTCCCATATGCCAGCCAAGCACATCCGGGTTAGCCGGAGGTTGGTTGGTCTGATTGACCGTCAGAGTGTTATGGGTGGCACTATTCTTGTAATAGTCATAGTGCATTTTGGCGCCGTAGCCCGTAGTGCCCAAATCCGGTAACAACCAGCCATTACGCTGCCACAGCATCAGCCCAAGCCTGTCGTAGTGATCATGCTCGCCGCCCCATGGACTGTGCTTAATCAATAGCGTCTGCTGCTGTGGTCGTCGCCACAGGGTGATGCCCGCGCCCGGCGCAAAGAGAGATTGTTGCGGGATAAGTTCCTCAGTCGTCTCCGGTAGCGGCTGGTCGCGCCATAAGAGCGTTTCACGTTCGTCAGGCTGGGAGTCGGTAAACTTCAGAACGGCGGCATACAGCGGGTCGTGCCAGATAAACCAGGCAAATTCGTACAGATCCCGGTGATGCAGTTTCTCCTGTCCGGCAAGGCAGTCATTCAGCCGTGGGAAGGTGCCATCCGGCAACAGTAATGAGAGGGGAAACTTCAGCATCGGCTGATACCACGGGCCATCAATCAGGCTCCAGCGAGTGCCGCGCGCCAGCTTCTCAAAGGCAAAGAACCCCTGCAGTGCGTAGTAGTGGTAATGTACCGAACCCTCAAACCACAGGCCTTCCGCCAGCAGCCCATGCTCGAGTTGCCAGCGCAGGCCGTAGGGTTGGTTAACGGCAAACTCCAGTAGATCGTCATCTTCAAGGACAAAACCCAGCACGCCGAGCGCAGCGCTGATTTTCACCTCGTGATTATGAATTTGCGGGCTGCGATGCTCGCGCAAAAACGTCGCCGCGCAGCGCAGCAGATTTTGGCTGATGTGCTGCTGTTCGGCGGGTGTTAAACCGTCGCGAATAAAGTCGTAGCCCAGCGCCATCTCCAGAATGCAGTTTGCTTCACACAGCGTTTGGGCGTTCATTTTCCCCGGACCGTTGTTGGGGATATCGCCGTGGACTTCATAGGCGGGGTACACGTCTGCATACCCCATCAGTAACGTGCGGACTTTATCGCGATACACCGTTTCGCGGGTCAACTGCCACAGCAGCCCCAACTGCTGACAGGCGCTGGCGTTGCGTCCGTTCATCTCCCGCCACCAGGCTCCGTCCCACGGCTCGCCGCTAAAAACTTCGCCGTCAACCGGGCAGGCGTGCTGATGAGAGGAGTCTGCCTGCCAGGTGAGCCGCACCCCATGGTGCGGGCAAAAATAGTAGAGATTCCAGCTCGCAATACCGGTTTGCGGGATGCATACGGCGGCGTCGAGCATCGGTTGTGCATTCTTCACGAGCTGTTCAATCAGGCCGTTATTGCCGGCTGCACGTCTGGCAATGTCGGGCCATAGCCCAGAAAATTGTTTCATCAGTGGTTATCCTTGACCTCTGCTGACGCGGGAAGCGGGGCGATGAGTGTGGTGATATCGTCAGGGTATTTCGCGCGCAACCACTGGGCTTTTTCGCGGAACAACTTGTCATCCGGCCAGGCGTGGGCAGCGGTGGCAATATTACGCAGCGCTTTCTTATCGTCCATTTTGTCGAGGTCTTTCCACGGCCATGGCGTATCGCTGTTAATAAATCCAGCGACATACTGATAGCCCTTGCGCAGACTATGGTCGTCGAGGGTGAAGTTCCAGATATCAACGCTCGCTTTCTCACCCAGACGTCCCAGGCGGTTGTAGGCTTCGAGGTTGAAGTTGCTGTAGTGCCACGGACGGGTACGCTCAAGCTCCGCCATCTGACGCCCTTCAACGTCAAACTGTCCGGCAATGCGCCGCAGCTGCGTGATAGTTAAACGCTTTTTCGCCTCATCGGTTTTGCCGCTGAATAGGGCAAACGTAGCGGCCTGCATGTCAAACCAGGTGCCGTGGTTGTTATGCCAATTCTCTTCTTCAAAACCGTTCTGGCTGGTGGTCATCCAGTGATAAAACTTGCCGAACCACTGTTTAAGCTCAGCCACCTCGGTCTCGCTTAATGCACCGGAGGATTGTAACACCGCGATAGCGTCAACCACCTCAACCAGCGCCCGGCTGTCGATGATACCGATGCCGCGTCCGGTATTAATGCCAGGGATCGCCTGCGCGTATTGCAGGTTTGGCGTCATGCGAGTTTCCGGGTTAAGGAACCAGCTTTTAATCTGCTCGGCAGCTTTCTGCGCATAGCGATTATCCTCAGAGAAATACCACGCCAGCGCCAGCGTGGACACATCGTTACTCATCTTCACCAACCGGTTTTTGTCGGTGGCATCGCTGTTGGCGTCCGGGTTGGTTTGCCCATCTTTGCGAATGTACGGCAGTCCGTCTTTCGTGTTCGGGTCTGGCCACCAGTACGGTGGGAAACTGTAATAGTCGTGCTTGTTGCCGCTGGCGGCGACCAGCGTTTTATCCATCACCGAAAACAACGGGTGTTTTAATGCGAGATCCGCTTTTTTTAACAGCGCGCTTTGTGCCTGGACAAATAACGGGTCTTTGGCGGCGATTTGCTGGCGGCTGAAGGCCAAATCTTTGCCATCAAGCGTATAAGGCTCGGCGGCGTACAGCGATGTGCTTAAACCAGAACAAAGCAGCGCAATGCCGAATATTCCCTGGAGAGGTATTGAGTTCATCGTGATAACCCTTCTGCAAATAAGAGAAAAGATAACAACAGAATTATACCTGCCACGTATTTAAGAGGCATAAGAGACAGGCGGTTTAATTAAAAATAATGTGTTTATGAAAGCGATGCCGTGCAGTGTAAAAGACAAAGTGATTTTTTTTGTGATGAGTATCAAGCTTATCGCCATGGATAAAAAATGACGAATTTAATGCAAGGCGAGTCACAGAATTAAGCGTTTTTCTATTTTTGTTTAAAATTTTAACGAAATTGGTAAAATTATAATGCATTGATTTTAATGAGATAAAATATAATGTCACTTTTTGTGTCACGTTTGTGTGTGACCTGCTTCAATTTTTTGATTTTTGAAATACGATTTCTTTTTTGTGTGGTTGTATTGGGAAATATATTTCTATTTAATGATCGTAAATATTTTTACGCATATTGAATTAATATCGAAATGATTTTTATCTTTCTCTGAAAATGCACTTTTGCGAATTTAATTACCTTTGTGCCCAACAATAAAGGATATGCAATCATGTCTGCGAATAAATTACGTTCTTTGTTACTTCTTTCCGCTCTGGGACTGGGCGTCGGGCAGAGTTACGCCGCCACGACCCTTAACGTTTGGATCCGTGCAAGTAACGACTCGAAAAATATCTACAAACAAGAGGCGGAAAAGTTTGAAGAAAAAACCGGCATCAAAATCGAATACTTCAATGCGACCACCGATTTTGAACAGCGCCTGGCGCGTGCAACGGCAGGTAACGCTTTACCGGATCTGATCTTTAATGATGCGGCGTCGCTGGGACAATTTATCCAGCTGGGCATTGCCGACGAAATCGATCCTAAAGCGATAAATGGCGGCGATCAGCTGTACCAGACCGCGTGGGACAGTACCCGTTACATCGATGGCAAATACTACGGCGTGCCGACCTCCGCCCAGACCTTTGCGCTGTTCGTCCGGAAAGACTGGCGTGAAAAATTGGGCTTACCGCTGCCGAAAAGCTGGGATGACATCCAGACGCTGGCGAAAGCATTCACGACACAAGACCCCGATGGCAACGGTAAAAATGACACTTACGGTTTTATCGTTCCTGCATCAACGACCCGAGGCTACGCCAGCTGGTTTATGAGTAGTTTTATCTGGCAGGCCGGTGGTGATTTCGTCAAAGAAAACGGCGGCAAGTTCAGCGCGTCGCTCGATACCCCGGAAGTAGCTCAGGCGATGACCTTTATGCGCACCATGATGTGTGAAAAAGTGACCCAGCCGGGTGCCATTAACGCGACCACCGCCGATGTTATCCCATCCTTCCGTTCCGGTCAGAGCGGGATGTTCTTTAGCGGCCCGTACCATATTGCGCTGTTTGATAAAGATCCTGGCAAAGATAACTTTGAAGTTGTCCCGGTTGTCGGGCCAAAAGGTGAGGCCACTCTCGCCGAAGGAACCACGGTCTTTATGATGAAGAGCAGCAAGCAAAAAGAGGCCGCGCGTAAGTTCATCGAATTTATGATTTCGCCAGAAGGCCAGGAAATTGGCATGGGTAAAGGCAGCAAACATATCCCGGTTGTGCGTCTGCCGGTGAACAAGAATGTGGATGTCAAAGCCGTCTATCAGGACGCGCGCTGGGAGACCTTCGCCAAACTTTATAACGAACAGGGCCGCTATGTACCGCAGATCCCTAACTGGACGCCGGTACGCCAGGTTGCCGCCGATGGCTTTAACCGAATCTTTGCTGATTGCAACAGTGACATGACGGCTGAACTGAAAGTTATTGATGGCAAGGTGAACGCCGAGCTGGAAAAACAAAATGTGCTGGCTAAGTGAGGAATTGAGTTATGACGCTGCATGAGACGAAGTCCGGGCCGCTAAAGCAAACCGCTTCGCCTGACGCCACCGGGTGGCTGACGTCAAAACGTAAGCGAGCGCTGATCCCGTGGCTGTTTTTAGCCCCCGCGCTGATTATTTTTAGCTGGTTCAAGTTCATCCCGATGATTCAGGGTCTGGTGATGAGCTTTTATAAGGTCAACTTTAATCAGCCGAACGAGTGGGTAGGTTTTGACAACTTCACCCGCGCTTTTGCCGACGTTGAACTGCATGCGGCGGTGGTCAACACCCTGCTGTACGTGGTGGTAACGATGTTTGCGGCGGCCATTCTGGCATTTTTCCTCGCCATGTTACTGGAAGGCCCCGCACGCCATCTGCGCTTCATTCGTACCGCCATCTTCTTGCCCGCGGTAACCAGTGCGGCGATTGTCGCGGAAATGTGGCGCATTCTGTTCAACCCTACGCCAAACGGGGTGATGAACCACATCCTGAGCTGGTTTGGCGTGGCGGACCAGGGGTTCCTTGCCAGCTCCGACCAGGCGTTATGGGTCATTATGCTGCTGCATATCTGGAAAGCGGTGCCCTATAACATGGTGATTTTTATCGCCGGTCTGGCGGGTATCAGCCGTGACCTGTACGACGCATCAAACGTTGACGGTGCGAACTGGTGGAACCGCCTGCGCTACGTCACGCTGCCAGGGATGATCCCAGCGCTCTCGGTGGTGCTGATGCTCTCCTTTATTCGTGGCTTCCGTGTGTTTGCCGAGGTGTATGCCACCACCGGCGGTGGGCCGTCTAACGCCACGGAAATGGTGATGACCCATATCTATAAGCTGGGCTTTGAGCAGTTTGACTATGGCTACGCTTCGGCGGTGTCGTTCCTGCTATTCACCTTCACGGTGATCTTAACCATCTGTCATTTGACGCTGAAAAAACGTATCGCACGTTACTAAGGAGCCGTGATGTTGAGTAAACGTTGGGATACCGCAGGACGCTGGTGCATCTACGCGCTGTTATTGATTGTTTTCGTCGGGCCGTTCTGGGGCATTGTTGCTACCGCCTTTAGCGGAGCGCCGGTGAAGCCGGGTGAACTGCTGGCCTGGCCGAACCAGTTCTCTTTTGAAAACTTCATCTTTGCGTGGATGGATATCGGCGTCTGGCAGTATCTGCTGAACTCGATCCTGGTGGTGTTCTTTGGCACCATTTTGCAGGTATCGGTGAGTGCATTGGCCGCCTATGCCCTGGCGCGTAAAAAGTTTCGCGGCGTCGCGCTGGTGAGCCTCGTGATCCTCTCCACCATGATGCTGCCGGAAGAAGTTATCGCCATTCCGCTGTACATGATTATCAACTGGCGGCTGCCGTTTATCGATGCGTCGCTCTACAACAGCTATCTCGGCATGATTCTGCCGGTGGTGGGTTGGGCCTTTTCCATCTTCGTGCTGACCGAATTTATGTCAGCTATCCCGAAAGAGCTGGAAGAGGCGGCACGTATCGACGGCGCGAACGAGTGGCAGATTTTCTTCCACGTCATTCTGCCGCTGGTGAAACCGGCGCTCGGTACTGTGGTGACCTTCGGCTTCATTATGATTTGGGACCAGTACCTGCTGCCACTGATTGTGGTGAACCAGGACAGCCTGAACACCATTCCGGTCATTCTCGGCACGCTGCGTACCGATGAGAGCATCACGCCGAACATTTTTATCGCCATTACGCTACTGGCGATGCTGCCAAGCATCATCGTCTATCTGGGTCTGCAAAAACATTTCAACCGCGGGATCATGTCCGGCGCGGTCAAAGGATAAGGGGTTACCGATGGGATCTGTTGTATTAAATAGCGTGCGCAAATCATACGGTGATGCTCACGTCATTAAAGATGTGTCGCTGACTATTCCTGACGGTGAGTTCTGCGTGCTGGTGGGGCCGAGCGGCTGCGGGAAATCAACGCTGCTGCGCATGATTGCCGGTCTGGAAGAAATTTCCGCCGGGGAAGTGCACATCAACGAACGTGATGTCACCGAAGTGGAGCCGAAGTTGCGCGATATCGCGATGGTGTTCCAGAGCTATGCGCTCTACCCGCAGATGACGGTACGCGAAAATATGGGCTTTGCGCTGAAGATGGCGCGACTGCCGAAAACGGAAATCAAACAGAAAGTCGACGAAGCGGCGGCGCTGCTGGGGCTGGAACCACTGCTGGAGCGTCTGCCAAAAGATCTCTCCGGCGGTCAGCGTCAGCGCGTAGCGATGGGGCGCGCCATTGTGCGTAAGCCGCAGGTATTTCTGTTCGATGAACCGCTGTCGAACCTCGACGCCAAGTTACGTACCCAGGTGCGCGGTGAAATTCGCGAGCTGCACCGTCGCCTGAAAACGACCTCCGTGTACGTGACCCACGATCAGATCGAAGCGATGACAATGGGGCAGATGATCGTGGTGCTGCGCGACGGGCGCATCGAGCAGGCGGGGACGCCGCTGGAGCTGTACGACCAGCCGGCCAACCTGTTTGTCGCCGGGTTTATCGGCTCACCGGAGATTAACCAGCTACGAGGGGAAGTGGTGCTCACCGGAAATACGACCAACTTGCGCCTGAAAGATGGCTCGCTGCTGGCGTTGCCGCCAGGACTACAGGTGACCGACGGCCAACAGGTGGTGTACGCCATTCGCCCGGAGCAGGTGAATGTGGTGCACGAAGCACGGGACGATGCGCTGGCGGCGAAGGTTACTGCCGTAGAGAACACGGGTTCTGATATGCAGCTGTTCTGCGACACCGGCGGCGGGGCGTTTACTTCGGTGTTCAAACAGCGTCTGCCTGTCAAAGAGGGCGATAACATCTGGCTGCAACCGAAACTCTCCGGTGTGCATCTGTTTGATGCGCAAAGCGGCCTGCGCATAGCCTGTCTGGAGGAGCAATAAGGTGGCGATGAAGCTGTACACCCTGGATGAAAATTGTCTGGAAAATGCCCGTGCGGGTTTGAAGCAGCCGTTTTCGCCCTTGCAGTTAGCGCTGAGCAAACTCCTTTCAGAGGCTGACGTCCTCCGGCGCGAACCACCGGAAAGCGTGGTGCATAAAAAACTGCGCCCGGCGAGCGGCGATGCGCATGATTATTACAGTCTGGGCACCTATTGGTGGCCAAATCCAAGGCGGCCCAACGGGCTACCCTATATTCGCCGCGATGGGCATATCAACCCGCAATGCGAAAATAACGACACCGATACCTCCCGCATCATTCGTATGTGCGAGCGTTGCCTGACGCTGGGGCTGGCGTGGTACTTCACCGGCCAGCGTCAGTACGCGCAGGCCGCCGCCGCGCAGATCCGCTGCTGGTTCCTCGACGGCGACACGCGCATGAATCCACACCTGAACTACGGGCAGGCGATCCCCGGCGTGGTCTCCGGGCGCGGGACCGGGCTTATCGACACCCGTCTGCTGTGGATGGTGGTCGATACTATCGGGCTGATCAACGCGGCTAGCGTGCTGGATACCGACGATATCATCGGCCTGCATCAGTGGTTCCGCGATTTTAACCACTGGATGTACTACAGCGATATCGGCCACTCTGAATACGTCTGGCACAACAACCACGGTACCTGGTATGACGCCCAGCGCACGGTCAACGCGCTGTTTTATGGTGATAAAGGGCTGGCGGCGCGCATCATCGAGCAGGGGATTACCCAGCGGATGGCGGCGCAAATCGACCAGGACGGCAAGCAGACGATGGAGCTGGAGCGCACCATTCCGTTCCACTACTCGCTGTTTAACCTCGAAGCGCATCTGTTGCTTAACCGTTACGCCGAGCACGTGGAATTTGACCGCTGGAATCACATTCGCGACGGGCGTGGGGTGAAGCAGGGGATCGATTACCTGGTGCCGTTTATTCGCGAGCCGGATCTGTGGCCATACAGTGATTTGCAAGGGATTGTCTGGGATAGCGCGCTGCGGCTACTGTTGCAATCGGTACGTGGTTATCCGAAACAGTCGGCCAGCTATCGTGAAGTGCTGAAGTGTTTGCCGCAGGAGACGTTGCAGCTCAAAGAGCAACTGATGTGGTGCCCGGGCTGATAGCCCGGGCGAGGTGTTTACGCCGGCCCCGGAGAAGCTCGGCGCAAAAATTTACACCGCGGCGATAATCTTAATCTCGACTTTGTACTTTGGATTCATCAGTTTGGCCTGTACGGTGCAGCGTACCGGCGCGTGGCCAGCGACAACCCAGGCATCCCATGCCTGGTTCATCGCCGCAAAGTCAGCGCCGTCGGCGAGGAAAATAGTGGCATCAAGAATGCGCGACTTGCTGCTGCCCTGTTTTTCCAGCACTGCGTCAATCTGCGCCAGAGTGTCGGCGGTTTGCGCGCAGGCGTCGGCATCCAGATTTGACGGTACGCCGGTGTAGTACAGCGTGTTGTTATGGATAACCACATCAGACCAGCGGGCTTCGGCATCGATACGCGTAATTGTCATTTTTATTTCCTCTCTGTTCCGGTTCATCAATGTGCGGCAAGACTGCCACAATGTTTCATCTGCGTCACTACCCGTACTGGCGAAAACCAGCCCACCCTGACATAATCACTGTCCAAATAACCAGGGGGTAATGTGATCGACGATTTTGCAGCAGACGGCCAGTTGGCCAGCGCGATTGCGGGATTTAAACCACGCGAGCCGCAGCGCCAGATGGCTTTCGCCGTCGCCAGCGCGATTGAAGAAACCCGTCCGCTGGTTGTTGAAGCGGGAACAGGAACCGGGAAAACTTACGCGTACCTGGCGCCAGCGCTGCGCGCAAATAAAAAAGTCATCATCTCCACCGGCTCGAAAGCGTTGCAGGATCAGCTCTATAGTCGGGACTTGCCTACCGTTGCCAAAGCGCTGAAGTTCGCCGGGAAGCTGGCCTTGCTGAAAGGGCGCTCGAACTACCTCTGCCTTGAGCGTCTTGAACAACAAGCGCTTGCCGGGGGCGACCTGCCGGTGCAAACCCTCAGCGACGTCATTCTGCTGCGCTCGTGGTCGAACCAAACTGTTGATGGCGATATCAGCACCTGCGTCAGCGTGGCGGAAGACTCTCAGGCCTGGCCGCTGGTCACCAGTACCAACGACAACTGTCTGGGTAGCGACTGCCCCCTGTATAAAGATTGCTTTGTCGTTAAAGCGCGGAAAAAGGCGATGGATGCCGATGTCGTTGTCGTTAACCACCATCTGTTCCTCGCCGATATGGTGGTGAAAGAGAGCGGCTTCGGCGAACTGATTCCGGAAGCGGAAGTGATGATCTTCGATGAAGCGCATCAGTTGCCGGACATCGCCAGCCAATATTTTGGTCAATCGCTCTCCAGCCGCCAGTTGCTGGATCTGGCGAAAGACATCACGATTGCTTACCGTACCGAACTGAAAGACACCCAGCAGCTACAGAAATGCGCTGACCGCCTGGCCCAGAGCGCGCAGGATTTTCGTCTGCAGCTAGGGGAGCCTGGCTATCGCGGGAATCTGCGGGAACTTCTTGCGGATAACAACATTCAGCGCGCGCTGTTACTGCTCGATGATGCTCTTGAGCTGTGTTACGACGTGGCAAAGCTATCGCTGGGCCGCTCAGCGCTGCTGGATGCCGCCTTCGAACGGGCGACATTATATCGCGGGCGGCTTAAACGACTGAAGGATACCAATCAGCCCGGCTACAGCTATTGGTACGAATGTAACTCCCGCCACTTTACGCTGGCGCTGACTCCGCTGACGGTGGCGGATAAATTTAAAGAAGTGATGGTGCAAAAACCGGGGAGTTGGATCTTTACCTCGGCGACGCTGTCGGTTAACGATGATCTGCACCATTTCACCGATCGTCTGGGAATTGGCGAAGCGCAAACGCTGCTGCTGCCCAGCCCCTTTGATTATGCTCATCAGGCGCTGCTGTGCGTACCGCGAAATTTGCCATTGCCCAATCAACCCGGTGCAGCAAGGCATCTGGCGGCGATGCTCAAACCCCTGATTGAAGCCAACGATGGTCGCTGCTTTATGCTGTGTACCTCGCACGCCATGATGCGCGATCTCGCTGAACAATTCCGTGCCACCATGACGCTGCCCGTTCTTTTGCAAGGGGAAACCAGTAAAGGCCAACTTCTGCAGCAGTTTGTTAGCGCTGGTAACGCCCTGCTGGTGGCGACCAGCAGCTTCTGGGAAGGGGTGGACGTGCGCGGTGATGCGCTCTCACTGGTGATTATCGATAAACTGCCTTTCACCTCACCGGACGATCCGCTACTCAAAGCGCGAATGGAAGACTGCCGTCTGCGCGGAGGCGACCCATTTGATGAGGTTCAGTTGCCGGATGCGGTTATCACCCTAAAACAGGGCGTCGGGCGCTTGATTCGCGATATCGACGATCGCGGCGTGCTGGTTATCTGCGACAACCGCCTGGTAATGCGTCCGTATGGCGCAACGTTCCTCGCTAGCCTGCCGCCCGCGCCGCGAACTCGCGATATCCGTCGGGCGGTGCGTTTCCTGGCGGTGCCGCCAGCGAGGTAATGCGTGGCAAAATGTGGTAAGCTGCGCGCCATTTTGTCAATCTGCTATACCCAATGGATTTCGAGTTGCATTGAGGCGGCAAGTTCATGAATCACCGTGAGCATAGGTAACTATGTGATTGGGGTGAATGGACGTAGCCAACAAAAATGCAGCTTGAAAGACGAAGGGTATAAAACGAGAGCGTGACGACCCATGCAAATTTTGGCTATCGATACCGCCACAGAGGCCTGCTCTGCGGCGCTGTGGAATGATGGCACCCTCAGTGCTCATTTCGAAATCTGTCCCCGTGAACATACTCAACGGATCCTGCCGCTGGTGCAGGATGTCCTCAACGAAAGCGGCATCATGCTTACTGAACTCGACGCGCTGGCCTTTGGCCGCGGTCCAGGTAGCTTTACCGGCGTGCGTATCGGTATCGGTATTGCTCAGGGACTGGCGTTAGGCGCAGAGCTACCGATGATTGGTGTTTCAACGCTGGCAACCATGGCGCAGGGCGCGTGGCGTAAAACCGGCGCAACCCGCGTTCTGGCGGCGATTGATGCCAGAATGGGCGAAGTCTACTGGGCGGAATATCAGCGCGATGAGCAGGGTGTCTGGCATGGCGAAGAGAGCGAAGCGGTGCTCAAGCCGGAAGTCGTCAGTGAACGCCTGCAACAGCTCGAAGGGCAGTGGGCGACCGTCGGTACCGGCTGGCAGGCATGGCCAGATATGGCTAACGATTCCGGACTAACATTAACTGATGGTGAAATTCAGTTACCGGAAGCGCAGGATATGCTGCCGCTGGCTTGCCATCTGCTCACGGTGGGGAAAACCGTGGCCGTTGAGCACGCAGAACCAGTTTATTTACGTAATGAAGTCGCCTGGAAGAAACTTCCTGGCCGCGAGTGAATCTCAGTAACTAATAAGTCTGAGAAGAAGGAAGGAGTCGCGTCATGGCGGGTCAAAAAACGGTAGTACGTTGGTTAGTCGCGACAGCGGTTGTCGCTACGCTAAGTGGATGTGCTTCGGTACCGGATGCTATTAAAGGCACTACCCCGACGCCGCAGCAAGATTTAGTCCGGGTGATGAACGCGCCGCAGCTTTACGTTGGTCAGGAAGCGCGGTTTGGCGGTAAGGTTGTTAGCGTACAGAATCAGCAGGGCAAAACTCGCTTAGAGATTGCCACTGTCCAACTGGACGGCGCAGCGCGTCCGGAACTGGGTGAACCTTCTCGTGGGCGTATTTTTGCCGATGTGAATGGTTTTATCGATCCGGTTGATTTTCGCGGTCAATTGGTGACCGTGGTTGGCCCGATAGTCGGCGTTGTGGACGGTAAAGTTGGCAACACGCCGTACAAATTTATGCTAATGAATGCCAGCGGTTACAAGCGCTGGAACGTCGTGCAGCAGGTGGTGATGCCGCCGCAGCCCATTGATCCCTGGATGTTTGGCCCGCGCCCGTGGGGCTACGGATACGGCGGTTGGGGCTGGTATAACCCAGGCCCTGCAGAAGTCAGAAACGTCGTAACTGAATGATTTTGTAGTTTTTATAAACAAAAAGAAACAGCGGCTGGTCCGCTGTTTCTTTGTTTTCAGTCAAATAAGAAAAATAAATAGTGACGTGCTTCGCAACCTGTAAAACGCCTAATTAATAAACTGGTACGCTGAGTTAATATAATGTTAACAAAATGTTTGTTGATCAGGGGTTGTGATGACGACGAATAATTATTTCAGAGGTGATGCAGTGAAAAAGGTTTGGCTAAACCGTTATCCCGCGGATGTTCCTGCGGAGATAAACCCTGACCGCTATCAATCCCTGGTTGAACTGTTTGAACAATCCACCACGCGCTATGCCGACCAACCGGCATTTATCAACATGGGCGAGGTGATGACTTATCGTAAGCTGGAGGAGCGCAGCCGGGCGTTCGCCGCTTATCTTCAGGAGGGCCTGGGCCTGCAAAAAGGCGACCGCGTCGCCCTGATGATGCCCAACCTGCTGCAATACCCGGTGGCGCTATTTGGTATCCTGCGCGCGGGCATGATCGTGGTGAACGTGAACCCGCTGTACACGCCGCGTGAATTGGAACATCAGCTCAATGACAGCGGCGCCGCCGCCATTGTGATTGTCTCCAACTTTGCGCATACCCTTGAAAAGGTCGTCGATAAAACCCAGGTTAAGCACGTGATTTTAACGCGCATGGGCGATCAGCTTTCAACGGCGAAAGGTACGCTGGTTAACTTCGTGGTGAAGTACATTAAACGCCTGGTGCCAAAATACCACCTGCCGGATGCTATCTCATTTCGTAGTGCGCTGCAGAACGGTTACCGTATGCAGTATATCAAGCCTGAAATCGTCCCTCAGGATCTCGCTTTCCTCCAGTACACCGGCGGGACAACCGGCGTAGCGAAGGGGGCGATGCTGACCCACCGTAATATGCTGGCGAACCTTGAGCAGGTGAACGGTACCTACGGGCCGCTGTTGCATCGTGGAAAAGAGTTGGTGGTTACCGCGTTGCCGCTGTACCACATCTTTGCGCTGACCATGAACTGCCTGCTGTTTATTGAGCTGGGCGGGCAGAATCTGCTGATCACCAATCCGCGCGATATTCCGGGTCTGGTCAAAGAGCTGGCGAAATACCCCTTCACCGCGATGACCGGGGTGAATACCCTGTTTAACGCATTGCTCAATAACAAAGAGTTCCAGCAGCTCGATTTTTCTTCTCTGCATCTTTCTGCGGGCGGCGGGATGCCGGTGCAGCAGGTGGTTGCGGAGCGCTGGGTTAAACTGACCGGGCAATATCTTCTGGAAGGCTATGGTCTGACGGAGTGTGCGCCGTTGGTGAGTGTGAATCCGCATGACATCGACTACCACAGCGGCAGTATTGGTTTGCCGGTACCCTCGACTGAAGCCAAGCTGGTCGATGACGACGATAATGAAGTCGCGCCAGGGGAACCGGGCGAGCTGTGCGTCAAAGGCCCGCAGGTGATGCTGGGATACTGGCAGCGTCCGGACGCCACGGCTGAAATCATTAAGAATGGCTGGTTGCATACCGGCGATATCGCAGTGATGGATGATGAAGGTTTTCTGCGCATTGTCGACCGTAAGAAAGATATGATCCTCGTGTCCGGTTTCAACGTCTATCCGAATGAAATTGAAGACGTGGTGATGCAGCATTCTGGCGTTCAGGAAGTTGCTGCCGTAGGCGTACCGTCAGGAAGCAGCGGTGAAGCGGTGAAAATCTTCGTGGTGAAAAAAGACGCCGCGCTGACGGAAGAGATGCTGATTACCTTTTGCCGCCGTCAACTGACCGGTTACAAAGTACCTAAGCTGGTCGAGTTTCGTGATGAATTGCCGAAATCCAACGTCGGCAAAATTTTACGTCGAGAACTACGTGACGAAGCTCGCGCTAAAGTAGACAATAAAGCCTGAAGCTATGAGTGAATCGCCAGACGCCGGCTAAGCCGGCGTTTTTTATGGGCGCAAGTTAAGAGAGTATGATGTGAACTATCAGATGATCACCACCGACGATGGCCTGCGCGCCATCTGTGAAGCGGCAAGCGCGGTCCCGGCGGTTGCGCTGGATACAGAGTTTGTCCGCACCCGCACCTATTATCCGCAGCTCGGTCTGCTCCAGTTATTCGACGGTGAACAGGTTTCTCTGATTGACCCTTTGGTTATCACCGACTGGGCGCCAATGCGTGAACTGCTGTTGAATCAAAATGTGACTAAATTTCTGCATGCTGGCAGCGAAGATTTAGAAGTGTTTCTCAACGCATTTCATCTGATGCCACAACCGCTGATCGATACGCAAATTCTGGCCGCTTTTTGCGGTCGTCCGATGTCATGGGGATTTGCTGCGATGGTTGAAGAGTATACTGGCGTAGCGCTGGACAAGAGCGAATCTCGTACCGACTGGCTGGCACGTCCGCTGACCGAACGCCAGTGCATTTATGCCGCAGCTGACGTCTGGTACCTGCTACCGATTGCCAGCAAATTGATGGCCGAGACCGAAAGCGCAGGCTGGCTCTCTGCGGCGCTGGATGAATGTCAACTGATGCAACAGCGCCGTCAGGAAATCCAGGACCCTGCACAGGCGTGGCGCGACATCGGCAATGCCTGGCAACTGCGTACCCGTCAATTGGGCTGTTTGCAACTGCTGGCTGACTGGCGTTTACGCAAAGCCCGTGAGCGCGATCTGGCCGTCAACTTTGTGGTTCGTGAAGAGCATCTGTGGAACGTGGCGCGTTATATGCCAGGCAGCCTGGGTGAGCTGGATAGCCTGGGATTATCGGGTAGTGAAATTCGCTTCCATGGCAAAACGCTGATAAGTCTCGTCGAAAAAGCGCAGGCGCTGCCGGAAGACGCGTTACCAGAGCCGCTACAGAACCTGATTGATATGCCGGGCTATCGCAAGGTGTTTAAGGACATTAAAGCGCTTGTACAGGCTGTCAGCGCCGAGAAAGGGGTCAGCGCAGAGCTGTTGGCGTCAAGACGACAGATTAACCAACTGTTGAACTGGCACTGGGGGCTGAAAAACGGCAACGGTCAACCTGAACTCGTTTCCGGCTGGCGTGGAGAATTGATGGCCGATCGTCTGAATGCATTATTAAGCGAGTATCCGCGCTAACCAGCACCAGGCTAATGTTTCAGACAAAAAAACCGGCTTCG
This sequence comes from Klebsiella sp., assembly GCF_027492335.1. Classification (NCBI taxonomy): domain Bacteria; kingdom Pseudomonadati; phylum Pseudomonadota; class Gammaproteobacteria; order Enterobacterales; family Enterobacteriaceae; genus Klebsiella; species Klebsiella sp. Next base: position 149,242 of record NZ_JAPUEW010000041.1, read on the forward strand.
CACAGCGTTGCCGGTTTTTTAATGACATTTTCGGGTGCTAAAGGGTCAGGGTTTCGACTCTTCGGTTTCCGGCAGAGTCACGTTCAACTCCAGAATCGAAATATCACCGTCTCTCTGCTCCAACTGTACGCTGACCATTTCCGGGTCGATCTGCACGTATTTACAAATCACTTCCAGAATATCTTTGCGCAGCTGCGGCAGATAATGCGGTTCGGCATCGCCGCGACGACGCTCTGCAACGATGATCTGCAGGCGCTCTTTCGCAATATTGGCCGTGTTCTTTTTCCGCGAGAGAAAAAAGTCGAGTAATGCCATAATTTATCCTCCGAACAGGCGTTTGAGGAAACCTTTCTTCTCTTCTTCAATGAAGCGGAAAGGACGTTCTTCTCCGAGCAGACGTTCAACCGTATCGGCATAGGCTTTACCCGCATCTGAAGCATCATCCAGAATAACCGGTTCACCCTGGTTAGATGCGCGCAGTACGGACTGATCTTCTGGAATCACGCCCACCAGATTGATGCGCAGAATTTCCAGCACGTCTTCCATGCTCAACATGTCGCCTTTGTTAACGCGGCCTGGGTTGTAACGCGTCAGCAGCAGATGCTCTTTAATCGGATCTTCGCCTCTTTCTGCCCGGCGGGATTTGGAGGCCAGAATACCGAGGATACGGTCGGAGTCACGAACGGAGGAGACTTCCGGGTTGGTGGTGATGATGGCTTCATCAGCAAAGTAGAGCGCCATCAGTGCACCGGTTTCGATGCCTGCTGGGGAATCACAGACGACAAAATCGAATTCCATCTTTTTCAGTTCTTCGAGAACTTTATCCACGCCTTCGCGTGTCAGCGCGTCTTTATCACGCGTCTGGGAAGCCGGGAGGATAAAGAGATTCTCAGTGCGCTTATCTTTGATGAGCGCCTGGTTCAACGTGGCATCACCCTGGATGACGTTAACGAAGTCATAAACGACCCGGCGCTCGCAGCCCATAATCAGGTCAAGGTTACGCAGGCCAATATCGAAGTCGATAACGACCGTTTTCTTTCCCTTCTGCGCCAAACCAGTAGCGATGGCCGCGCTGGAGGTGGTCTTGCCAACGCCTCCTTTACCCGAAGTCACAACAATAATGCGTGCCATAGAAATTCCTTGTTAAAAAGGGATTAATTCAACGATTGAATTGTCAAAGCGCTGCCGCCCAAACGCAGGCGCGCCGCTTTGCCATAAAATTCGGCCGGAATGTTATCACTCAGCCAGTATTCCCCCGCGATGGACACCAGTTCCGCCGAGAGGTTAGTGCAAAATATTTGGGCATCTCTGTCGCCGCCAGCCCCGGCAAGCGCCCGTCCCCGCATCATGCCATAGACATGAATATTACCATCGGCGATAAGTTCCGCTCCGGCACTCACATGGTTTGTAACAATTAGATCACAGTGTGGCGCATAAATGCGCTGACCGGAACGTACCGGCTGATCAATCAAACGCGTTTTTGTGATCTGATTAACAACAGGCGGCGGGGCGACAGGCTCTGGCGCAGCCTGACGGGTTATTTTTTCTTTCCCTTCGGTTAATAAAGGGATCCCGGCGCGGTCAATTTCCGTTTTCAGGCGAGGAAGTTTACACCCGCTCACACCCATAATACGCAAACCGGTGACCGCAATCGCTTCATGAAGAGCGCGCCAGTCGACGGCATCTTCAATGCTGCTAATATTCACAACCACCGGAGCATGACGTAAAAAGGCGGGAGCCTGGGCGATTTTGTCTTCTAACGCCTGACGAATAACCTCGGGATTTGCATCGTGCAAATGAACCACAGATAAGGTGAAGCTACTGCCCTTAAGTTCGATTGGCGTATTTGACATCCTGGCCTTACTCAATTTGCTGTTTATCACCCGCCGAAGTGCGGTGATATTCCGAAGACTAAAAGGCATGTTATAGTCACTCATATATTGAGGCAAGTGACCACAGGTCTAATTCCGAGTAAAACTATGTTTTGTGTGATCTATCGAAGTACTAAACGTGAGCAAACCTATTTATATGTCGAAAAAAGGGACGATTTCTCCCGCGTTCCCGACGAATTAATGCAAGGCTTCGGTACACCAAAATTGGCAATGATTCTGCCGCTTGATGGGCGGAAAAAAACCATTCACGCCGACCTGGATAAGGTGAAACAGGCCCTGATCGAACAAGGCTATTACCTGCAACTTCCCCCTCCGACTGAAAATTTACTCAAGAAACACCTGGCGGAACAGGGGAATAAATCTGATTAACCCATAGAGGGATAAAAATGTACCAACATCATAACTGGCAGGGCGCGTTACTGGATTATCCGGTGAGTAAAGTGGTTTGCGTGGGCAGCAACTATGCCAACCACATTAAGGAGATGGGCAGTGCAACGCCGGACGAGCCGGTGCTGTTTATTAAACCTGAAACGGCGCTATGCGATATCCGCCAGCCGTTGGTGCTTCCTGAAGGATTGGGTTCGGTACATCATGAAATCGAATTGGCGGTGCTGATTGGCGGCACGCTGCGTCAGGCAACCGAAGATCATGTGCTAAAAGCCATCGCGGGTTATGGCGTGGCGCTGGATCTGACTCTGCGTGACCTGCAGGGTAAATTGAAAAAAGCCGGTCAGCCGTGGGAAAAGGCGAAGGGTTTTGATAACTCCTGTCCAATCTCCGGATTTGTTCCTGCGGCAGAATTTCACGGCGACGCGCAAAACACGCCGTTGAGCCTGAAGATTAATGGTGATGTGCGCCAGCAGGGCACTACCGCTGACATGATCCATAAAATTGTGCCGCTGATTGCCTACATGTCGCGCTTCTTCACTCTGAAGGCGGGTGATGTGGTGCTGACCGGCACGCCGGAAGGCGTAGGTCCGCTAAGCAGCGGCGACGAACTGGAAGTGGGTTTCAACGGATTATTGTTGACCACCCGCGTGCTGTAACGTCCTCTTGCCGCCTTCTCCGGGCGGCAAAACTTGCATCGGCGTGCCAGACTGGTTATAAGGTGCACCCTGAATTGCAATGACGGACATCCCAATGAGCGAACAACCTTTCTGGCAACAAAAAACACTGGATGAAATGACCGACGCGGAGTGGGAATCACTGTGTGACGGCTGCGGACAGTGCTGCCTGCATAAGCTGATGGATGAGGATACCGACGAAATCTACTTTACTAACGTCGCCTGCCGTCAGCTTAATATCAAAACCTGTCAGTGCCGCAACTACGAGCGCCGCTTCGAATATGAACCGGACTGCATTAAGCTAACCCGTGACAATTTACCGACGTTTGAATGGCTGCCGCCGAGCTGTGCTTATCGCTTACTGGCTGAAGGTAAACCGCTGCCGCATTGGCACCCGTTGTTGACCGGCTCGAAGGCCGCGATGCATGGCGAACGTATCTCCGTTCGCCATATCGCCGTTAAAGAGTCCAACGTAGTGGACTGGCAAGATCACATCTTAAATAAACCGGATTGGGCGCAGTAAGGCGCTCAGTTAATTTTTCCTGGCGTGGAATAGCCCGCTTTCACCGTCGGTATCGTCTTCGACCCAGAAGTTAATATTGAACTGTGCATCATCGCTTAGCTCGATGCGATGCCAGTATTGTGGTGGGCTGGTGGCGAACTGACCGGCATTGATGATCACCTTCGCCTCTGGTTCCGTCGCCTGCTCATCGGCGAAACCGTAATAGGTTACCGTCCCCTCCATCACGCAAAGTTGACCGAAAACACCCGCAGCGGTGTTGTGGTGCGTCAGCAGAGCGGCAGGAACGTTTTGTTTGGTAAAGAACGGGGTGGAGCGTTTTACTTTCCAGTTAGCGGGAATACGCAGATGAGACATCATGAGCTCCTTAGTGAATACGAATAAGTTGCATTTAATATGCGACTTTAAGGGGCTGACGTCAACTCGCAGGCAAAAAAACGCTCCCGAAGGAGCGCCTTAGTTGTAACTGGTTTTAGCGGCCGAAGAGATCGCGCTTTTTCGGCTTGAACGGCTGAGCGATAAGCACCAGTACGCCGATAACCAGATAGGCGGCAAAGATCCCAACCAGCCACTGCGGCATTTCCAGCGTCAGGAACTCCCACTGGCGCACGGAACAGTCGCCGGTAGCGACGAATACCTGAGGCAGCCATTTATCCAGCGGCAGCCAGGTTGGGAAGCGCGCGGCAAAATCGCAGGTCTGGAAGGGGGAAGGGTGAAGCTGAATCATGGTGTGCTCCCATGCCAGCTGTAGCCCGCGTAAGGCGCTGTAGAGCCAGATAACTATCGCTATATAGCGCAGCGGTGATTTCGGGGCAATGGCGCCGATAATACCAGCACCCATCACACCGAACAACGCACTGCGTTCGTAAATACACAGCACGCACGGTTGTAGCAACATCACGTGCTGGAACCACAATGCAACCAATTCAAGAATAAACGCGGTTAGCGCCATCAGGAGCCAGGCACCGCGTCCCCTTGAGCACTGGTTTAAAAATCGCAACATAATCATTTCCCTGGAACATGCTAAATCATGGCAGTGTAAACGAAAACCGAAGCGACGCCAGCAGCTAGTCGGAAAATATTACGTAAACGAATATGGAGCACCCAAACTTGCCGTCTGGGTACTCCCGTTTTTATTTAAGCAACTGCGGCGTAATCAGCCAGCCTTGATCAAGCATCCACTGGGTGGCCGGCATTAAGGTAAACTCAACGCATGCCAGACCCACCAGGGCCAGGACGATGGTATAGGGCAGCGCCATCCACACCATTCGACCATAGGAGAGGCGAATCAGCGGGGCCAGGGCAGAAGTGAGCAGGAACAGGAATGCCGCCTGACCGTTTGGTGTGGCAACGGATGGCAGATTGGTTCCGGTATTAATCGCCACCGCCAGCAGTTCAAACTGTTGGATGCTGATGGTGCCTTGTTCCAGGGCGGCCTTCACTTCATTGATGTAGACCGTGCCAACAAACACGTTATCGGAAATCGACGACAGCAGACCGTTAAACAGATAAAACAGCGACAGCTGGGCGTGCGGCGAAGCCTGCAGGACAAATTCAATCACTGGGGCAAACAGGTGCTGATCGATAATCACTGCCACTATGGCGAAAAAGACCGTCAGCAGTGCGGTAAACGGCAGGGCCTCGGTAAACGCTTTGCCGATAGCGTGTTCATCGGTTATCCCGGAGAAGGTGGTAGCCAGAATGATCACCGAGAGGCCAATCAGGCCAACTTCAGCAAGGTGCAGCGCCAGCGCTGCGATAAGCCAGACGCCAATAATACCCTGAGCGATAAGACGCAGGCGATCCTGACGACTACGAGTCTGGCGGCTGCGATCGTCGAAATCTTGCAGCACTTTACGCACGGTGGGCGGCAGCGGTTCGCCATAGCCAAAGATACGGAACTTCTCCAGCAGTAGACAGGTAACCAGGCCGCACACGAATACCGGCAGCGTGACCGGAATCATACGCAAGAAAAACTCACCAAAATGCCAACCAGCAGCCTTAGCAATAATCAGGTTTTGCGGCTCGCCGACCATGGTCATGACGCCACCCAGCGCGGTGCCGATGCCGGCATGCATCATCAGGCTGCGCAAAAAGCCGCGAAATTGCTCCAGCACATCGCGATAGTGCTGATCGATATGGCTATCGTCGAGTAGATCGTCATCGTCCGGCCGCGCCGAAGCAACCTTATGGTAAATACCATAAAAGCCAACGGCGACGCTAATCACCACCGCCACAACGGTCAACGCGTCCAGAAAGGCGGAAAGGAAGGCGGATGCGACGCAAAACGCCAGCGACAGCAGCATTTTGCTGCGAATACCTAATAGCAAACGGGTAAAGATGAACAGCAGCAGCTGTTTCATGAAGTAGATCCCTGCCACCATAAACATCAACAGCAGCAGAACCTCAAGATTGCTGGCAATTTCTTCCCTGATATGTCCCGGACTGGTCATACCAATAACTACGGCTTCAATGGCCAACAGGCCGCCCGGCAGCAGCGGATAACATTTGAGAGCCATCGCCAGAGTGAAGATAAACTCGATAACCAGCAACCATCCGGCAATAAATGGATGAAGAAAAAACACTAACGGATTAACAATTAAGAAAATAATGAGGGTGAGCTTATACCAGTCCGGGGACTGACCAAGAAAATTACGCCATAGTGCGCGACCATAAGACATTTCCACGACAGACATCCTTTCTCCGCCAAATTTGAAACATGATTTTATACGTGACTATTCGCAAGATTACCAGTTGCGCAAAACGGGATGCAACTTTCTTCGCATCACGTTCTTTAGAATAGAGAAAGTGTGAAATGAAAAGTCGAAAATGAAACGGCGATCCCTTTTTAATTACTTTCTGGCGCTATCTGCTCTATAGAGGCTCTGGTATGATGAGTCCAATTGCAACGCTGTGTAATGGAAATCTTATTATGGTCATTAAGGCGCAAAGCCCGGCGGGTTTCGCTGAAGAGTACATCATTGAAAGTATCTGGAATAACCGTTTTCCTCCCGGCACGATCCTTCCCGCCGAACGTGAACTTTCTGAACTGATTGGTGTGACCCGTACAACCTTACGTGAAGTGTTGCAACGTCTGGCACGCGATGGCTGGTTGACCATTCAGCATGGCAAACCTACGAAGGTGAATAATTTCTGGGAAACTTCAGGGCTTAATATTCTTGAAACTCTGGCGCGCCTCGATCATGACAGCGTGCCGCAGCTGATTGATAATCTGCTGTCGGTTCGCACCAATATTTCAACTATCTTCATTCGTACCGCTTTCCGTCAACATCCGGACAAAGCGCTGGAAGTGCTGGCTCGGGCGCGCGAAATCGAAGATCATGCCGATGCCTTTGCTGAGCTGGATTACAATGTTTTCCGCGGTTTGGCTTTTGCTTCAGGCAACCCGATTTATGGCCTGATTATCAATGGGATGAAGGGGTTGTATACCCGAATTGGCCGCCATTACTTTGCTAATCCAGAAGCGCGTAGCCTGGCGCTTGGCTTCTATCACCAGTTGGCAAAGGTGTGTGAAGAGGGCCGACATGAACAGGTTTATGAAATCGTGCGTCGCTACGGGCATGACAGCGGTGAGATTTGGCACCGTATGCAGAAAAACCTGCCGGGCGACTTAGCCATGAATATGCGTTAAGCAAGACCATATGATAAAAAACGCCCGGCGAGAAACCGGGCGTTTTGCTTTCAAGGTTATAGCGGATTTTGCCGCGGCGGAGTGCGTTCGAGCAATTCAACGCTGCCATCGGCATTTTGTTGTTCCAGCAGAACGTCAAATCCCCACAGCCGGTGCACATGCTTGAGGACCTCACGGCGTCCTTTATCCAGCGGCACGCGGTTATGCGGCACATAGCGCAGAGTTAACGAGCGGTCGCCGCGCAGATCGACGTTCCACACCTGAATATTCGGCTCAAGGTTGCTCAGGTTGTACTGTGCTGAAAGCTTCGCGCGAATCTCACGATAACCCTCTTCATTATGAATGGCTGAAATTTCCAGGTAGTTATTGTGATCATCATCCAGCACGGTAAAGAAGCGGAAATCACGCATGATTTTCGGCGATAAGAACTGACTAATAAAACTCTCATCCTTGAAATCGCGCATCGCAAAGTGCAGGGTTTCTAACCAATCGGAACCGGCAATATCCGGGAACCAATATTTATCCTCTTCCGTCGGCGACTGACAAATACGTTTAATATCCTGGAACATCGCAAAACCCAGCGCATACGGGTTAATCCCGCTGTACCACTGGCTATTGTAAGGCGGCTGGAACACGACATTGGTGTGGCTGTGCAGAAACTCCAGCATAAAGCGCTCCGTCACTTTTCCTTCATCATAAAGATGATTAAGGATGGTATAGTGCCAGAACGTTGCCCAGCCTTCGTTCATGACTTGCGTCTGCTTCTGCGGATAAAAGTACTGGCTGACTTTGCGCACGATGCGCAGAATTTCACGTTGCCACGGTTCCAGCAGCGGCGCGTTTTTCTCCATGAAATAGAGCAGGTTTTCCTGTGGCTCGGAAGGATAGCGGCGCGCGGCTTCAATGGTTTTTTCCTCTTCGCGCTTCGGCAGGGTGCGCCACAGCATATTCACCTGACTCTGCAGATACTCCTCACGGCTTTTCTGCCGAGCCTTCTCCTCCTGGAGGGAGATTTTCTGTGGGCGTTTGTAGCGGTCAACGCCATAGTTCATTAACGCATGACAGGAGTCGAGCAGCTTTTCGACTTCATCAACGCCGTAGCGCTCTTCACATTCTGTGATGTATTTACGCGCAAAGATCAGATAGTCAATGATCGAGCTGGCATCGGTCCAACTGCGGAATAGATAGTTGTTTTTGAAGAACGAGTTATGTCCGTAACAGGCGTGCGCCATCACCAGTGCCTGCATGGTAATGGTGTTCTCTTCCATCAAATACGCGATGCAGGGGTTGGAGTTAATGACGATTTCATAGGCCAGACCTTGCTGACCATGTTTGTAGGCTTGCTCGGTCTCGATGAATTTTTTACCGAACGACCAGTGCGGGTAGTTAATCGGCATGCCGACGCTGGAGTAAGCATCCATCATCTGCTCGGAAGTAATGACTTCGATTTGGTGCGGATAGGTGTCAAGACGATACAGCTTCGCTACCCGATCGACTTCTGCCAGATAGGTCTCCAGCAGCTCAAAAGTCCAGTCGGGTCCATCGCTTAAACGGGTTGTGTCCTTGTTCATGGAATCAATCGTAGCCATTAGCGCGCCCTCGTTGTTGATGGTTCTCTCTGTACGGAAAACCTCATAACAAGCATAGAACACGGTGCTACAAACTGCGTCCGCCAGCAATTTCTTTTCTTCGCGATTTCACAATCTTAAAGGCGATATTCATCCCTTTAATCAGAACTTTATTCTGCTGAAAAATGAAGCGTAGCAGGAGATAGTAAAACATTGGTGTCAGGTATCATGCGGTGTCGTGTGAGATAAGTCACCATAAATAAAGCGTATGTTGAATAATATTTTCATCTGAGTTATCAATTTGTAATCAGATGATTGTTCTTTAACTATTACGGAGTCGCTATGCGAATCGTCATACTGGGAAGTGGGGTGGTTGGGGTCGCGAGTGCATGGTATTTAAGCCAGGCAGGACATCAGGTAACGGTTATCGACCGCCAACCGGGTCCCGCTGAAGAGACCAGTGCTGCTAACGCCGGACAGATCTCTCCGGGCTATGCCGCACCGTGGGCGGCACCAGGCGTGCCGCTGAAGGCGATTAAATGGATGTTCCAGAAACATGCCCCTCTGGCCATCGGTCTGGATGGCACCCAGTTCCAGCTGAAATGGATGTGGCAGATGCTGCGCAACTGTGACACTCGCCACTACATGGAAAATAAAGGGCGCATGGTACGGCTGGCGGAATATAGTCGCGACTGCCTGAAAGCGCTGCGCGAAAGCACCGGAATCCAGTATGAAGGCCGTCAGGGCGGCACTCTCCAGCTTTTTCGTACCGACAAACAGTTCGAAAATGCCACCCGTGATATCGCGGTACTGCAGGATGCGGGGGTGCCTTATCAACTGCTGGAAGCGAATCGACTGCTGGAAGTTGAACCGGCACTGGCTGAAGTGAGCCACAAGCTGACCGGTGGCCTGCGTTTGCCCAATGATGAAACCGGTGATTGCCAGCTTTTCACCACTCGTCTTGCGGCGATGGCGGAACAGGCCGGGGTGACTTTCCGCTTTAATACTTCAGTGAATGCGCTGCTATATGAAGGTGAGCAGATCTCCGGCGTGAAGTGCGGAGCTGAAATCATCAAAGCTGACGCTTACGTCATGGCTATGGGTTCATATTCAACGGCGATGCTGAAAGGGCTGGTGGATATTCCGGTTTATCCGCTGAAAGGCTATTCACTAACGATTCCGATTGCCCATGAAGACGGCGCGCCGGTATCGACTATCCTTGATGAAACTTACAAAATCGCCATCACCCGCTTCGATAATCGAATTCGCGTCGGCGGGATGGCGGAGATTGTCGGTTTTAATAAAGAACTGTTGCAGCCCAGGCGTGAAACGCTGGAGATGGTGGTACGCGATCTGTTCCCACGCGGTGGACACATTGAACAAGCGGCATTCTGGACTGGGCTGCGCCCAATGACCCCAGATGGTACGCCAGTGGTCGGCCGCACAGCGTATAAAAATCTGTGGTTGAACACCGGGCACGGTACTTTGGGCTGGACGATGGCTTGCGGTTCCGGACAGTTGATTAGCGATCTGATTTCCGGGCGTACTCCGGCGATCCCGTATGATGATCTTGCCGTTGCCCGCTACGGCCGTGGTTTTATCCCGACTCGCGCTCAACATCTGCACGGTGTTCACAATTAACAAGGAGCTTTCATGTCCCGTCCAGTCAAGGCCAGCATTGATATGTCAGCCTTACGACAAAATCAGCAAATTGTTCGCCGCGCGGCACCCGACTCGCGCCTGTGGGCGGTCGTTAAAGCTAATGCATATGGCCACGGTCTGGCGAGGGTCTGGAATGCGCTAAGCGCGGCAGACGGTTTCGCCATGTTAAATCTGGAAGAGGCGATCCTGCTGCGTGAACTGGGCTGGAAAGGGCCGATACTGATGCTGGAGGGTTTCTTCCATGCTGATGAACTGGCGCTGTTTGATAAATACCGCCTGACGACCAGTGTGCACAGTAACTGGCAAATAAAAGCGCTACAGCAAGCAAAACTCCACGCGCCGCTTGATATTTACGTCAAGGTTAATAGCGGGATGAATCGGCTGGGCTTTATGCCGGACCGTCTGCAAATCGTCTGGCAGCAGCTACGAGCGCTCGCTAACGTCAGTGAAATGACGCTGATGTCGCACTTTGCCGAAGCGGAAAATCCGCATGGAATTGTGGAGCCGATGCGGCGCATTGAGCAGGCTGCCGAAGGGCTGGATTGCCCGCGATCGCTGGCTAACTCAGCGGCAACCCTGTGGCATCCGGAGTCGCATTTTAACTGGGTCAGACCGGGGATTGTACTCTATGGCGCTTCGCCTTCCGGTCTGTGGCAGGATGTGGCTAATACCGGGCTGAAGCCGGTGATGACGTTAAGCAGCGAGATTATCGGCGTGCAGAATCTGAAACCCGGTGAAGCGGTGGGATATGGCGGCATTTACAGGACTACGCAGGAGCAGCGAATTGGCATCGTGGCCTGCGGATATGCCGATGGTTATCCCCGCTTGGCGCCGAGCGGTACGCCAGTGCTGGTTGACGGCATACGCACGACGACGGTAGGGCGAATATCGATGGATATGCTGGCGGTGGATTTAACCCCTTGCCCGCAGGCGGGGATTGGCACACCGGTCGAACTATGGGGTAAAGAGATTAAAATTGACGATGTCGCTGCGAGCAGCGGCACCGTCGGTTATGAACTCATGTGCGCTCTTGCGCCGCGAGTGCCGGTTGTGACGCTGTAACTTAATGTGAGGCGGATCACTCCGCTTCATCTTCTGCCATCCGAACGCCGACTCTCAGGACGTGATCTTCCTCTTTTTCCGCCACCGTCCACACCATCCCGGCAAACTCCACCTGATCGCCGACAACCGGTGCTGCGCCTAATAGATGCTGGACAACGTCGCCTAGCGACTGCTGCTGGTCGCGGAACTCTTCTCCGCCGTCAATGCCGTAAATCTGCGCCACATCGGCGAACTTCGCGTTGGCATCAAGAATGAAATCGCCGAAGAAACGCTGATCGAGCGCCACCGGCGGTGACTGGCTAAACATTTTACCCAGTGCGGGTAGATCGCGCTCGCGACCGATTACGCAGAGAATGTCGCCTTCCAGCAGGCGCGTGCTGCCGGTGGGGTGCAGCAGAACGTTATCGCGAAACAATGCCGCAATGCGCGTTTCTGGTGGCATGTGCAGATCGCGCAAGGCCGCACCAATGCACCACTTCTCAGCGCTGAGCTGATAGACGAACTGTTCCCACGGATTCTCCGGGTGAATATCCAGCCCGACGCGGGAGATAGGCGAACCAATCGGTGGCACCACCACTTTGGCCTTTTTCGCCGCCCACGATAGCGATGTTCCCTGCAACAGCAGCGATACCAACACCACGAAGAAGGCCACGTTGAAGAACAAGCGCGCGTTCTCCAGTCCTGCCATCATCGGGAAGACGGCGAGAATAATCGGCACCGCGCCACGCAGGCCGACCCAGCTGATGAAAATGCGCTCGCGCAGATTAAAACCGCGAAATGGCAGCAGGCCGGCAAACACCGACAGCGGTCGAGCGATAAAAATCATCCACATCGACAGGATCAGCGCCGGGATGGCAATAGGCCAGAGGTCGGACGGCGTCACCAGCAGACCGAGCACAAGGAACATGGCGATTTGCGCCAGCCACGCCAGGCCATCAAAGTTTTGCAGAATGCCGTGGCGGTTACGAATCGGTCGGTTGCCCAGCAGGAAGCCGCACAGATACACTGCGAGGATGCCGCTGCCGTCCAGCGAGGTGGTCGCGGCAAAAATCATGATCCCGCCGCTCAGCGCCAGCAGAGGGTAAAGACCGGTAGGCAGCACAATGCGGTTTATCATCTGTAGCAGCAGATAGCCACCGCCGAGACCAATGGCAATGCCCAGTCCGAACTGCTGCACGATATGCACCACGAATATCCAGCTCAGGCCGGTTTCGTGCTGCTGAATCATTTCGATAAGAGTAATGGTCAGGAACACCGCCATCGGATCGTTGCTGCCGGACTCTATCTCCAGCGTGGAGCCGACACGTTCGTTCAGGCCTTTGCCACCAAGCAGCGAGAATACCGCAGCCGCATCGGTGGAGCCGACGATTGCGCCGATCAGCATTCCCTCAATCAGATTGAGGTTGAATAGCCAGGCTGCCATCAGACCGGTCAGGGCGGAGGTTATCAATACCCCCACCGTGGCGAGCGAAAGCGCGGGCCACAGCGCGACGCGAAAGGAGCTGGCCTGGGTGCGCATCCCGCCATCCAGCAGAATCACCGCCAGCGCCAGGTTGCTCACCATATAGGCGAAAGGATAGTTGTCAAACGGGATGCCGCCGATACCGTCAACGCCTGCCAGCATCCCAATAGCTAAGAAGATAACCAGAATGGGGATGCCGAGGCGTGAGGAAAAGGAACTTAATAAGATGCTACAGGTTACTAAAACAGAACCCAGAATAAACAGACTAATGACCGCAGCGGCGTCCAATGTTGACGTACTCCTTACTGGCGTGAAGATTAATTAAAAACTACACCATTTTAACAATCCGACGCTTGTCAGGATATGCGTTAGAGGAATTTTTATTCGACCAGCACTGGATGCCCGCTAATGGTTAACGTGGTGATGGACGCGTTGTTCACTAACAGCGCCCGCGCACCAAGCGGTAGGGTCACGGTACGCTGTTCATGGCCGAAATCCAGACCGCTGATTACAGGGATGTTAAGCTGCGCGCGAAGGTAGTCGTATACCATCGGCAGGTCATATCCGGCGTCGTAGTCATTGGTATTAGCTTCGGTAAAACTGCCGAGAATAATCGCCCGCTGGCGCGCCAGAATGCCGCTATTGAGCAACTGCAACAGCATTCGTTCGACGCGGAACGGATGCTCGTTAATGTCCTCCAGGACCAGAATGCCGTCGCTAATTTGCGGTAGCCACGGCGTACCGATAAGCGAGGTCAGCATCGCCAGATTACCGCCCCACAGGGTGCCGTCGGCGCGACAGCTCGGCCCGTCTCCGTGCCATTCGAGAGTAAACGCCGGATTATGCAACGCCTGCCAGAAATGATGATCGGTAAATTCATTAAGCGTTTCAGCGCCAAAGTTTCCGGCCAGCATCGGGCCGCTAAAAGTGATTATGCTACCCTTTGCCAGCAGGCCCATTTGAATGGCGGTGAAATCGCTATGGCCGCAAATAAGTAGAGGATCCTGCAGCTGGCGAGCGACCAGCGCCGGCCAGTCAATGTGCGGCAGCAGACGAGTCGCGCCGTAGCCACCGCGTACCGCCAGCACGATGCGGTTTTTGCCGTCAAGAGAGGCGAGCTGGTTGATATCGGCAAGGCGTTCACTCTCAGTTCCGGCGAAACGCAGCGCCCGGCGAGGGATAACCTCTTCGTGCATGACCTGATGTCCGGCCTCCTGCAGACGTTGAACGCCGCGGTTCGCCGCCTCCTGGTTGATGCAATAACCGGAAGGGGCGATGAGATAAAACTGAGACATGACAATTCCTTGCTAAGAATGAAAGGGTTATCATGCCGCCTGGAGCGTTTATTGTCATCTTCAGGCGGCAAACTTCAGCCAATAAGGATAGATGTGTGAAATTAAGATGGTGTGTTTTTTTAGTGGTCTTGTTGGCCGGTTGTAGCTCGAAACATGATTATCGTAATCCGCCGTGGAACGCGGAAGTCCCGGTTAAGCGGGCGATGCAGTGGATGCCAATCAGTGAAAAAGCCGGTGCGGCGTGGGGTGTTGACCCGCAACTGATTACCGCAATCATCGCCATTGAATCCGGTGGCAACCCGACGGTTATCAGTAAATCCGGTGCGGTTGGCCTGATGCAACTTAAACCTTCGACATCCGGTCGCGACGTCTACCGGCGCATGGGCTGGAGCGGCGATCCTTCGGTGAGCGAGCTGAAAAATCCTGAACGCAATATTTCCATGGGAGCCGCCTATCTGAGCATCCTTGAAAACGGTCCGCTGGCCGGTATTAAGGACCCGCAGGTAATGCGCTATGCGGTGGTGGTCTCCTACGCCAACGGCGCGGGCGCGCTGTTAAGGACATTCTCGTCTAATCGACAGGATGCGATTGAAGAGATTAACGATATGGACGCTGATGACTTCTTTGAGCACGTAGTGAAGAAGCACCCGGCCCCGCAGGCTCCGCGCTATATCTGGAAGCTACAGAAAGCGCTGGATGCGATGTAATACATCCTCTCACCCCGCAGGTATTGCGTCCTGCGGGGTAAACGCTTCAGGCAACCTAATCCTCTGTGCGAAGCGA